>JANODD010000212.1:0-41627 GCA_031412515.1 Planctomycetia bacterium
AAAGCGGCCACGCATCTGAATGTAAGGTTTTTATTCGAACCCACACGCTTCGGTACACTGGCCTTTCCCAATCGCATCCGGATTCCCGGATGCGATTAGGAAAGCCAGTGGCACACGAAATCGAAATCCGCAACATCAAAACTAGCGCCGACGGCTCACGAGATCGCAGCTAGCGCCGTCGGCTGACTACTCTCGCGCTCTAGCGCCAACGGCTAACTTGTTTCACTACGAAAGCGATTCAGAAACTGCGCGAGCTCGATCGCAAAGGGCTTGGGCTTCAGCAACACTTGGCGCCTCTGCGATGAAGCGAACAATCGGCTCGGTATTGCTCCCGCGGACAAGCAACCAACGATCGGACCAGTCTAAACGCAAACCATCAAGTCGACTGGCCGTTGCGTCCGCCATCTGCGTCGTCAACGCGTCGAGCAGCTTGGGTAGACGACTGGTATCAAGCGGTGCTTTATCCTTGACCATCGCAAGCGGCGGAAGCGATGCAACGATTTGACTGATCGACTGCTTGCTGGTTGTAAGCAACTGAAGAATTCGAGCCATACCGACGAAACTGTCTCGGACATAGCCAACTTGCGGATCAATGGGCCCGCCACTTCCCTCGCCGCCAAAAACCGCCTTCTCAGCAATCATCAGATCAGCAACATTGGCCTCTCCAACCGCTGATCGCAACAGCTTTGATTTATTCTGCGCAGCGATGTGTTGCGAGAGACTGCTGCTAGCGCAATTGGTAACAATGGTACCTGAACAGCTAGGGAGAGCTTGAAGCAAGCAGAGGGCAAGAGTCATCTCTTCGCCGATGTATTGACCGCGCTCATCAATAATCGCCAGTCGATCGGCATCAGGGTCTTGGCAGAACCCGACATCGAACCCACCAGTTCGCACCAGCTCGCAAACGCCTTGCAGATTCTCAGCAAGCGGTTCCGGTTTATGTTCAAATTGACCGTCAGGCGTGTCACCCAACAGTGTCAACTCACAACCGAGAGCTTCGAGCAGCATGTGGCCAAGCAGACTTCCTGCCCCATGATTACTGTCGAGCAGGACTTTAAATTTGCGGCCGCGAATGGATTGTGCGTCAATGGTCTTAAGAACCAAATTCTTGTGCGCTGTATGAGGATCTTGAAGTTGTTCGAGTTTCCCGATTGAATCGACGCCAACCCATTTCGTTTGACCGGCTCGGTAGCCTTCGAGCACTTTTTCACCAGCCGACTTGGTGAGAATGCGACCATCGCTGCCAAAGAGTTTAAGGCCGTTGTATTCTTTCGGATTATGACTTGCCGAGATCTGGACGCCTGCCACTGCCTTCTGCTGACGTACTTGAATTCCGACGGTCGGTGTTGAAGCGGCGTCGAGATCAACTACATCGAAACCATGGGCTGCCAGTGTCGCGCTGACCGCCGCGGCTAACATTCGTCCGCTTGATCGCCCATCGCGTGAAACGATGACTTTCCCAGGAGGCAACGTCGAAGCAAGCGCGGCGATGTAGCGAGTCGCCACCAGCGGAGTCAATTGATCTGGAATGATTCCGCGCAAACCGCTGACGCTAATAATTGGTTCGCTCACCGAGGTTCCCTTTTGAGAATTGACGAATTGGCATGATGTGTATCAAGTTATAGTCGCAGCCCATCCGTTTTTCGACCCGTGGGTCGCGTGTGGGTCGCATCTGCCGGATGCGACCAAATCTGTAGGTCGCTTCTGTCGGGTCTGCCGGATGCGACCGCCCTGATATTCTCTGCCGCTAGGCGATTTTGCGACCATTGAATACAATCGCCTTTCCGAAAATCCACTCTCAAGGGCATACGAATCCAGAGCGAAATGAACCCTGTCGGCACAAGATTGTCGGCTCAGGTGGTAACTCGCTGGGAAACGAATTAGGCGAAGAGGTTAGTAAACAACATGAATGTAAAGCAAGCACTTGACGCAGCCAAACAAGCGACGGACTCAGGCAAGCTGACCGCTTCAGCACTGGCTAACCTCACCGTTTGGCTAACAGAAGATCGATACGAAAGTTACCAGTCGCAAATCGTAGATCACATCGCAGCCGACAACTGGAAGAAATTAGACGATGTCTTTTGGACGGTGATTCCGTTCGGTACCGGCGGACGCCGTGGTCGCATGTATGCGTTCGGATCCAATGCGATCAACGAACGAACAATTGGCGAGAGCGCTCAGGGATTGGCGACGTACGTTTTGGAAGTTGCCCCTAAAGGAAAGCCGCTGAGCTGTGCGATCGCTTACGACACGCGGCATCGTTCGCGTGAGTTCGCTGAGTTGTGTGCGTCGATCATGGTCGCCAATGGATTCGAAGTCTATTTCCTCGACGATTACCGCGCGACACCGCAGTTGTCCTACGCCGTACGTGCGAACAAGTGCGACTGTGGCATTATGGTCACGGCCAGCCACAATCCGCCGAGCGATAACGCGGTAAAAGTCTACTGGTCAACGGGCGGTCAAGTCCTTCCGCCACATGACAAAGCCATCATCGACCGAGTGATGAACGTCGACATGATTAAGAAAGTAGACTTTGAAAAGTCGCTGGCGGCGGGCAAAGTAAAGATTTGTACGGCAGACATTGATGCTGCCTATCTTTCTGAAGCAGTAAAGTATTCTTGGCCAGGACCGCGCGATGTGAAAGTCGTTTACTCACCGCTGCATGGCGTTGGTGCTTTCGCCGTGATGCCCTTACTAGCGAAAGCGGGATTTGACAAGTGCGAAGTTTACGCTCGCCATTCGGAGCCGAGCGGCGATTTCCCCAATGTCCCTGGCCATGTTAGCAATCCGGAAAACCCAGCGATATTTGATGAGATCATCAAGTATGCAAGTCAATCAAGCGGCGATATTATCCTCGCCACAGATCCTGATTGCGATCGAATGGGATGTGCAGCACCGCTGACGACCGACACGAGCGGACCGTGGGCGACGCTCAACGGCAATCAACTCGGCGCGATTCTTACCGACTTTGTTTGTTCGCAAATGAAATCGCTCGGAAAACTCACACCCAAGTCTTATGTAATCAAGACCCTGGTAACGACCGAGCTGATTCGTCGTATTGCCGCTTCCTACGGCGTTCGCTGTGAAGGCAATTTGCATGTCGGTTTTAAATGGATCGCCGGCGTCATGGATGCAGTCGGTCCAGACGACTTTGTTTTCGGTACCGAAGAATCGCACGGTTATCTGATCGGTCAGTATGCTCGTGACAAAGACGGCGCCGTCGCTTGCCTCTTGATGGCAATGTTAGCCGCTCAACTTAAATCACAAGGCAAATCGTTGCACCAAAGAATGAACGAACTGGAGATTCAGCACGGTTGTCACCAAGAATCGCTCGTCAACGTGCAGATGGAAGGCAGCGAAGGGATGGCGCTGATGAAGAAGTTGATGGAGTCTTTTCGCACTTCGCCACCCAAACAATTGGGCGGAATTGCTGTCGCCCACGTTCGAGACTACAAATCGCTCACGATTCTCAAGTCCGACGGAAGCACCGAGAAACTCGATTCATCGCCTGCTGACATGGTCATGCTCGACTTGGAAGAGTCGGGTAATTACTTTGCCGTTCGTCCATCCGGCACGGAACCCAAAGTGAAGTTTTACATGTTCAGCTATTGTTCGCCTGAGTTGAGCAAAGACCTAGCCGTTGCCAAGAAGTTGCTCAGTGATCGCTTGGCGGCGCTTGAGAAAGACATTCGCGTCTATGTTAAGGCCGTG
The DNA here is from genome assembly GCA_031412515.1 of Planctomycetia bacterium. GTDB lineage: Bacteria > Planctomycetota > Planctomycetia > Pirellulales > Pirellulaceae > Aureliella. Next base: position 3,712 of record JANODD010000212.1, read on the forward strand.
ACTGGCTAGTCTGATTGCCACGGCGTTTTCGTAGCCTAGACTAAAACATGCTGGTTCATCAGCCATTTTGCAGAGTGGAGATCCTTTGCAAAGTGCCTTCTGGCGGCTGATTTTATGCCGCGTTGCAGTTAGAATGATCCTCCTGCAACCCTTCCTTGCTCCACCTCTTCAATCCTCAAGGACCTCTCAGCATGAAATCAATGCTGCAAATCGCATGCACGCTGACTTGCTTAGTCAGTCTGTCGTTGACACCGCAGGGCCAGGCGTTAGGCCAAGTTTCGGGCCAGATTTCGGGCCAGATTTCGGGCCAAATTTCGGGCCAAATTTCGGGCCAAGCTCGGCGGATTGTGTTCCTCGCTGGTCGGCCAAGTCATGGTTACGGCTCTCACGAACATCTTGCGGGTTCGAGAATCATTGCCGACGCCATCCAAAAGGCGGCTCCAAACATTAAGTGCGAAGTCTACGCTGGCGGTTGGCCGGAAGATGAAAAAGTGCTCGACGGGGCTGATGCGATCGTGATGTATGCCGACGGTGGTGGCGGACACCCGGCACTGGCCCATCTCGATATTCTTGGCAAACATATGGCTCGCGGGGCAGGTTTCGCGTGCTTGCACTATGCCGTCGAGGTTCCAAAAGATAAGGGCGGCCCTGAGTTTCTAAAATGGCTCGGTGGCTACTTTGAAACCGAATGGTCAGTCAATCCGCACTGGGATGCAAACTACACAAGCTTGCCTGAACATCCGGCGACTCGCGGCGTGAAGCCGTTCGTGGCTAACGACGAGTGGTACTTCCACATGCGATTTCAGCCCGACATGAAAGGTGTTACGCCTTTATTAAGTGCCGTCCCACCGGAATCAACGATGAACCGGCCCGATGGAGCCCATAGTGGCAATCCAGCCGTTCGCAAAGAAGTTGCCGAACGTGTACCTCAGCACATGGCTTGGGTATATGAACGCGCCGATGGTGGACGCTCATTTGGATTTACTGGCGGACACTACCATTGGAATTGGGGACGCGAAGAGATTTTGAAGCTTGTGTCCAATGCTATTTGCTGGACGGCCAAAGCCGAAATTCCTGCCGGCGGTTTACCTGTTCTGCGTCCCGCCTTCGACGCTTTGAAGAACGGACAAGACGAGCCGATTCCGGAAAAATTCGAAGCAGAGAAGACTAAATTGGAATTCAAGCTGACAAGTGCTGGCGCGGATGAAAAATCCAAGATCATTGCAGATACCCCACCTGCTGGGACTGGACAAGGTTCGCAGCAGGATGCGCATGACCCACAATTGGCCGTCGATGGGCTAACGGTGGCTCCAGGTTTGGCAGCGACACTGACCGCTTCCGAGCCAGACCTACTTTCGCTTACGAACCTTGATGTTGACCATAAAGGACGTATCTGGGTTTGTGAAGTCGTTAACTACCGCCGCCACAACGGTGAACGTGCAGAGGGCGATCGCATTCTGATTCTGGAAGACACCGATCAAGACGGTAAAGCGGACACATCGAAAGTCTATTACCAGGGACGCGATATCGATTCGGCTATGGGAATTTGCGTGCTCGGCAATCGGGTAATCGTCTCCGCCTCGCCGAATGTTTGGATCTTCACAGACGATGACGGCGACGACAAACCCGATCGCAAAGAGCTGTTTTTCACCAAGACCGGCGATGCACAGCATGATCACTCGGCTCATTCGTTCTTGTTTGGACCGGATGGAAAACTGTACTGGAACTTTGGCAATACTGGACACACCGTTCACGACGCGGCAGGAAAAATCGTCGTCGATAAGGCTGGCAACGAAGTTCGCGACAATGGCAAGCCTTACACCAACGGCATGCCCTTCCGCTGCAACATGGATGGATCTGAATTCGAAGTGCTCGGTTACAACTTTCGCAACAACTACGAAGTCTCCGTCGATTCGTTCGGTGCACTGTGGCAATCCGACAACGATGACGACGGCAACCGCGCGACACGTATCAACTTCGTGATGGAGTTTGGTAACTACGGTTACGTTGACCAGATGACTGGTGAAGGCTGGCGAGCGCCGCGAACCAACATGGAAGTCGACATTCCGCAGCAGCATTGGCATTTAAACGACCCCGGTGTTGTTCCAACCATGCTGATCACTGGGGCCGGTTCACCGACTGGCATCACGGTTTACGAAGGGGATTTGTTGCCCGAAGTTTATCGAAATCAAGTTCTGCATTGTGACGCAGGTCCGAATGTTGTGCGAGCTTATCCGACGACCAATGACGGCGCAGGCTATAAAGCCGCGATTGTTAACATGTTAGTCGGCGAGCAGGATCGTTGGTTCCGACCGGCGGATGTATGCGTCGCGCCGGATGGCAGTGTGTTCGTGACCGACTGGTATGATCCTGGAGTTGGTGGACACAACATGCAAGACATGGAACGCGGGCGACTGTTCCGACTTGCACCACCTAACACCAATTACGTTGTACCCAAGTTTGATTTCTCGACCCCTGAGGGCGCGGTGGCTGCCATGCAGAACCCTTGCCTTTCGGTGCGTTACCTGGCATGGGAAGCAATCCAGAAATTCGCTGCAAAGGGAGTCGAGCCGCTGAAGAAGTTGGCGACTAACGAGAACCCAAGACTTCGCGCTCGTGCGCTTTGGGCTCTCGGGAAACTCTCAGGCCAAGGCGACGAAGCTCAACAAATGGCTCTTGGTGATCGCGATGCCAATGTTCGTATGATGGGTATTCGGCTAGCACGTCAACTGGGAACACCAGTGGAAAATTATGCTTCGAAAGTTGTGCGAGATACATCCCCGCAGGTTCGCCGCGAATTGGCTGTGGCGCTAAGGTTCGATAAATCTGAAGTGATGCCGAAGCTATGGACAGAACTAGCGAAGCAACATGACGGTAAGGATCGATGGTACCTGGAGGCACTCGGAATTGGAGCCGAATTGCGTTGGTCGGATTGCTTGACTGAGTACATGAAGTCAGCCAAAGATGTTGATCCGGCTGCAAAGCTGGACATTTTTTGGCGCAGTCGTGCGCCAGAAGCGGCGACCGAAGTTGCAAAGCTTTTAGCCGATTACAGCTTGCCTGAAAAAGAAGTTCCGCGATTGTTGAGAAGCCTGGATTTCCACACGAAGGCTGATCGCACCACAGCGCTGACATCTCTGCTAGCTGCCGCTCCTGCGAAGAATGATGCTCAAGCGATTCGACGCGATCAACTGCTGATTGAAGCGATGTTGAAATTGCCTGAGCAAAAGTTAGCTGATAGAGCTGACATGGTCGAGGTCATTCAGAGGGTCTTAGGACGGACAAAAGATCGAGTTGAGCAACTGCGCATCCTGAAACAACTTGGAACCAAAGACTCCGTGTCGCGGTTGATCGATCTGGGTATGTCAGGCGACGTGGATACGACAAGTGTTGCTGCCTTTGAAGCGTTATTGGCAACCGACAAAGGCGATGCGCTGAAGCCGATGGTGCTCTCAGAGAAAGTAGAAGTTGCGTCGCGTTCGGCGGAGGTGCTGGCGCTCTGCAATGGTCGTGGGACAGTAAAGCTGATGTCTGAGTTGCTCCAGGATGCAAAGGCCTTGCCCGATACACGAACGGCCCTGGCAAAAGGACTGGCGAGAACGGACCAAGGAGCCCAAGTTCTGTTGGACGCGGCGCGAGCGGGCAAGCTTCCTAGCGAAGTGCGTTTTGTTGTGGGTTCAGCGCTTCGCTCAAACCGAAAAGAAGAAATTCGCAATGCTGCCGTTGAACTTTTCCCAAGTCCCAAGTCACTTGGAAAAGAGCCTGTGCCGCCACTGGCTGAATTGGTCACGCGAAACGGAGATGCTGGAAGTGGTGAAAAGATTTTCAAAACGACTGGTACATGTGCCAATTGCCATCAAGTTCGCGGTCAGGGTAAAGTTGTAGGCCCTGATTTGACGGAAATTGGAAGCAAGTTGACTCGCGAGGCCATGTTGGTTTCCGTGCTTGACCCTTCGGCCGGAATCAGTCACAACTTCGAAAGCTATTCAGCTTTGCTCGAATCGGGTCAAGTAGTCGTTGGCCTAATGGTCAGCCAAACAGATGACAAAGTGACACTGAAAGACGCTCAAGGTATCGAACGCAGCATGCCGAAGAGCGAGATTGAGCAGCTGAAGAAGCAAGAGAAATCGCTCATGCCAGAGAATTTAATCGAAGCCCTTAGTACCAAAGATCTGGTGGATGTTGTCGAGTACATGCTCACGCTGAAGAAAGCCTCGTGATTTTCCACCTCGACCACAATAACAAAACGTTCGCATTACCTAGGTATTGCGGACGTTTTTTGGTTGGTACATATTTGTGCCCGTCCTATTGAATAACACTCAACACGAATCGATTCACGGATGACAGATAGTTATAAAGTCTCGCGCGTTAACGGTAGCAAAGACCAATCAGAATTTCTCAACCTTGCATGGCGGATATATAAAGACGACCCGAATTGGGTCCCGCCGTTGCGCATGAGCATCATGGAGTTGGTGAATTTTAAAAAGCACCCGTTTTACGACAACGCGACTATCGAGAATTTTTTAGTTCGAAAAGACGGAGTTGTCGTCGGTCGGCTTTCGGCCATTGTCAACCATGGACATAACGCACGATTTGAAGAAAAACGTGGTTTTTTCGGTTTTTTCGAGTGTTTCGACGACCAACAAGCGGCCAACGCCCTGTTCGCAGCCGCATGTAAGCATCTTGTAAGCCAAGGGATGACGGACGTACGTGGGCCTTGTAATCCAGGCCTTAACTATGAGGTTGCGTTGTTAGTGGATGGATTCGATACGCCACCGACATTCCAGATGACCTACAATCCGCCCTATTACGAAAAGTTGATCGTGGCGTGTGGATTTGCGAAATGTGAAGACTGCTACGCTTACGAAGGAGTCGTATCCGAGATCGCCAACTTAGATCCGAAGTTAGCGTTTGTTGTTAATGAATTGAAACGCCGCTTTAACGTCAAAGTGCGTCGGTTCAACTTGAAACGATTCAGAGAGGAAGTTAATCTTTTCCTTGACATTTACAACAGATCGCTCGTGTCGACCTGGGGATTTGTACCTCTCTCGCCTGGAGAAGTCACACATCTTGCCGCTGGGCTGCGGCACTTGCTGGTACCCCAACTAACGACTGTAATCGAAGTGGACGGCAAGCCGATCGGCTCTGGACTTGGACTATTGGACTACAACCCAGTTATTAAGCAGATCAATGGTCGCTTGTTTCCGTTTGGTTTTATCAAGCTGATTTTGAGTAAACGCAAATTGAAACGCGTTCGGCTAATGAGTACGAATGTGGTGCCTGAATTCCAACGCTGGGGATTTGGTTTACTTGCTCTTGAGCGAATGTTGCCGGACATATTGGAAATGGGCATCACGCATGGGGAGTTCTCATGGGTGTTAGAATCGAATCACCTGTCGCGTTCTAGTCTTGAGCGAGGCGGTGTGCGCCGGGCGAAAACATATCGCTTTTTTGATCGTTCGCTAAAGGATTACATGTCCAGCGAAAATATTGACGCTCGTTCAAAGCTCGTTTGACCCAAAGCCAGCGCTGGCTATGGGTCAAACGAATTCTCCGCACCAAAGAATTCTCCAAAATTCACCTCAGCTTCATTCTAGCTTAAGGTTCGATCTCTAAGATCAATCTTGGATCGTGTTGGCAAATCCAACGGTGCGCAACTTCCATTAGAAGTTCATCTCACCTTTGTGACAAACCAACCCATGATTCACCCTATCGGATTTGGGAGGTGCTCTTGCGGGCTACTCCTACAACTTTTCTCCATCCTCACTTGTCTCATCTCATCGAGGAGTTTGCCATGAAGATCGCTCGTGGTTGCGCAGCCATTTCTCGCCTGGAAATGATAACAATCTGGTACACACGAAAACGCCATACGGTGCGAGACCGCAGTCGAAGGCAGTTTCAGCGAAAGCTCCGAAACGAGTTGCTCGAGTCACGGCAACTTATGACGGCCGACACCCTGCAGCACAATGTGTTCGATGCCGAAGATGTCAACGATGACGGACAATGCAGTCCACTCGATGCGCTGCTGGTGATCCAAGAACTAAACACCAGTGCTTCATCGGCTTCTAATCCATCGGCTTCTAATCTATCGGTCCGCGGCCCAGCCAGGGTTTTTACAGATGTCAACAATGATGGCCAGCGATCACCGGCTGATGCTCTGCAAGTCATCAACCGCCTGAACCTGCGCGGACCTAATCAACCCGTCCCCAACCAGCCTGGCCCCAGAGATCCGGCCCCGCCAAAACCGGTCATTCCATCGACGACGAGTGAAGTCCGCACCTATGACGGCACTGGAAACAATCTGAGCAATGCCGAACTAGGTAGCACCGACGAGCAACTCCTTCGTGTCTCGCCTGCTGCTTATGCGGATGGCATCTCCAGTCCAGCAGGTTCTGATCGAGCCAACCCTCGAACGATCAGCAATCTGTTATCCGTGCAGCAAGACGATTCGATCGTAAACACCAATGATCTGTCGGCGTATGTATACGTTTGGGGACAATTCATTGATCATGATATTAGTTTGACTTCTTCGCCGACTACTGGAAAAGAATCGCTAGACATTGCTATTCCTTCGGGCGATGAGTTCTTTGATCCAGATGGTTCGGGTGACGCCAAGCTCGCCTTTACACGCTCTCGTTTTGATGCAACCACTGGCACTTCGGCATCCAACCCACGTCAACAAGTGAACCAAATCACAGCTTGGATCGATGGGTCGATGGTTTATGGTTCTAGCAAAGCGACTGCGGACAGCTTACGCACTTTCACTGGCGGGAAGATGATTACGAGCAGCGGGAACTTGCTGCCACTGGGTTCTTCGGGAATGTTCTCGGCAGGAGATGTGCGGGCCAACGAGAACATTGAGCTGACTGCGCTGCAGACACTGTGGGTACGCGAGCACAATTACTGGGCAAGCAAAATCCTCGCCGCTAACCCAATGGCTACGGACGAGCAAGTGTTTCAGCACGCACGTTCTATCGTGATCGCGGAGATTCAATCGATTACCTACAACGAATGGTTGCCCGCTCTTTTAGGACGCAGCGCAGTCGATCGATATACGGGCTACAAACCGAATACAAACCCGTCGGTAGCGAACGAATTTTCAACGGCCGCGTTTCGATTAGGTCACAGTTTGCTGCAAGACGATATTGAGTTCATTGGTAACGATGGCAAACCACTTCGTGACGCCATGGACCTTGATGAAGCCTTTTTCAATCCGTCAGTGGTCTCCGCCGAAGGAATTGATGGCTTGTTGAAGTATTCTGCTTCGGCGCATGCGGCTGAAGTCGATACCCAAGTTGTCGATGGTGTGCGGAATTTCTTAATCGATGGACCCGGTGGTATGGCGCTGGATTTGGCGGCTCTCAATATTCAGCGCGGCCGCGACCATGGTTTGGCGGACTACAATGCGACTCGAGTAGCGTACGGCTTAGCACCGGTCGATAGCTTTGATGATATTACTTCTGACGTGGAACAACAGAAGGCACTAGAAGCTGTCTATGGCGATGTCGACAACATCGACTTGTGGATTGGTGGATTGGCAGAAGATCATCTTCGCGGCAGCTCGGTCGGTGAGTTGGTTCAGACGATTGTGGCAGACCAGTTTGAACGATTGCGCGACGGCGATCGATTCTGGTACGAGAACATCTTCAGTGGTCGCGACCTTACGCTGCTAAGAAACACGCGACTGTCTGACATTCTCCAACGCAACACGACGATCACCAACGTGCAGCAAGATGTGTTTTACATGCGATCAGCCTTCAGCGGCTCGGTATTGATGACTGCCACACCTGCCCCAGTTCGACGCGGCGTCAACCTCGGTCCTGGTCCAGGTGTTAACCCAGGCCCTGGTTTGCCCACTGGTGTTGCTGGCGTGACTGTCGAGTTGCTGAATGATACTGATGAAGTGATCGAGACCACAGTCACCGACGCCCGTGGCCAATATCGATTTGGTTCCGTGGCGGAAACCGGTGACTATGCTATTCGAGTTACTGCAAAAGCTGGAACGAAGGTTGTTTCCGCAAATAAGATTAGCGTCAACGTGTCACGCGGCGATGTGAATTTGCACAATCTCGATTTCCGACTTGCACCGCTCTAAGCGCAACTTGAGCGATGGCTCCCCTCGCCCCGGTAATCCGGGGAGAGGGGCCGGGGGTGCGCGACCGTCTAGTAATAAGTCAAGTGGAGGAATCTTGAATTTCCTCCTCCGTTTAAATTCTTGGGGGCCTGCCCCCAAACCCCCGGGATTTTTTAAGGCATGGCGCCGGTAACTCAATGTTTAATTTCGTACTGGCGCAGCATTATTATGAACAGTGCTAAGTGAAACATAGCAAAGCAATCAACGCCAGCTTTTTCGGTTTGCCTCGCTGTAACCGGGAATAAACCACGCTTGAAATACCTCTAACTCTCTAGAGATCTGAATTCAATTCATTCCGGCGGAGAGTTTATCGTGCAACTTCGCAATTCGACTTGTTACTGGCCTAGTCTTTTGTGCGCTGTTGCAATCGGACTGCAGTCCGTAAGTGGTTGTAGTAGCAGCCAATCACCGGTGACTGGGGTGCCTTCAGAAGCTCGGACATTGCCCGATGGAATGGCTGAACCAAGCGATGCCTTCAACACAGAGTCCTATGACTCCATCACGGAAAACGAGTTTTTGAAAACGCTCGATGAACCGCAATCGACGTTTTCAATCGACGTTGATACTGCTTCGTATGCGAACGTGAGGCGGATACTCTATGAGGGACAATTGCCGCCCAAAGGGGCAGTACGCATCGAAGAGTTGATCAACTACTTTACCTATAAATACCCAGAACCGACTGGCGAGCATCCGTTCTCCGTGAGTACCGAAGTTGCCGACTGCCCATGGCAAACAGATCATCGTTTGATACGCATCGGCTTGAAAGGAAAAACGTTTCAGCCCTCAGAGCGACCGGCCTGTAACTTGGTCTTTCTGCTCGACGTCTCCGGTTCGATGATGCAGCCCAATAAGTTACCGTTGGTCAAGGAAGCGATGAAGTTGCTCGTCAAGCAGTTAGACCAGCGCGATCGAATTGCAATCGTAGTTTATGCAGGGGCTTCTGGAGTTGCACTCAAGTCAACGTCCGCCGCTCAGAAGCAGAAGATCAACTCCGCCATCGACTCACTGTCCGCTGGCGGTTCGACCAACGGAGCCGCAGGCATTCAACTAGCTTACCAAATCGCAGAAAGCAACCACATTGAAAAAGGTGTCAATCGCGTCATCCTTTGCACTGATGGCGACTTCAATGTTGGAACAACCAGCAACAGCGATTTGGTCGATCTTATTACATTAAAAGCTCAAGGCAATACGTTTCTAACGGTGCTCGGCTTTGGTAACGGGAACTTAAAAGATTCGACGATGGAAAAACTCGCCGACAAAGGCAACGGCAACTATGCGTACATCGACACCTTGCTGGAAGCTCGCAAGGTACTCGTTGAACAGACTGGTGGAACACTGGCAACAATCGCCAAAGATGTAAAGATACAAATTGATTTCAATCCGCGGCATGTCCAGTCGTATCGCTTGATCGGTTATGAAAATCGTTTGCTCGCCAATCGTGATTTTCGAGATGACACCAAGGACGCTGGCGAAATTGGAGCGGGGCATACGGTAACGGCCTTCTATGAAATTGTGCCCAACGACGCACGACTGGACTTCGTTGATGTGCGACCTCCGGAGTTCGTGACGACTTCGCTCAATCGCAGGGCCGACGGGGATACGATGCTGTCGGTAAATCTCCGTTATAAACAACCAACTGCATCGGAGAGTTCAGAGTTTCAAGTGCGATTACAAGCCTCGAATGAATCGCTCAAGGGATCAGAGGACTTTCAGTTTGCAACGGCAGTTGTCGGATACGGCATGCTATTGCGAGACAGCAAATTTTGTGGCAAAGCAAATTGGGATTGGGTAGTTTCGACAGCTGAGAAATCGCTGGGTGACGATCGAAGCGGGTTCCGTCATGAGTTTGTGCAGCTAGCCAAGACAGCGCGTCGTATCAGTAAGCAGGACTAAGGATCACGCCGGACGATGAGTGTCCGCTATGAGTGCGTTTGCGTCGGGGCTTGCCGACTTAATAGACTTCAGATGGTTATCGAGCAGTCGTAGCTAATAAAGGTTTGTTTTCATCCGTGGGACCACCATGTTATCCGTGGGCGAGCGAAATGTGATTTACCACGGATGGCATAGCGGTCCCACGGATAAATGCATTTTTGCTCCGGTATTTTTACTGCTCGGAGTGTGATTGCCAGCTTCATCTCCAAGAGCCTCTGCTACTGTGTACCGCTCAATTAGCTTTAGCTGATGCTAAATAACTGCTGCACATCGACTGACCACGCGGGCAAGAGTTTGCTGGTTGCAGTTTGTCCAGGTTTAAAAGAGCCTAACTCTTGATAGTTGCCGTCAGTTAAGCTGAGCACGATGACATGTTGCTCATAGGGATCAACGATCCAGTATTCAGCCACGCCTGCGCGCGCATAATCAGATCGCTTTGCTTCGTAGTCACGCTTGCGAGCATCTTCGCCTTCGCTGACAATTTCCAGTGCCAAGTCGATGCGGGTTGGATACGCGGCATCAGCCGCTGGTAAGTGATGAGGGGCTATATAAAGCAAATCCGGCTCGCGAATTCTGCCCGCAAATAGCCTTACAGGCAGCGGCGCGAACAGTACCAACCCTCCGTGCTGCTTGACAGTAAGCTCTAATCCACTGAACAGCCACTTCAAGAGTTTCTGATGCTTCAACGTTGGCATCGGCAGAACCTCCAAGCTCCCGTCGACTAGTTCGGCCATGCGATTGGTGTGGAACCTGAAGAAATCCTCCTCGGTCCATTGTCCTTGAGTCGGCAGTAGGTACGCCGCTTCCCAAGTTGGCTCTCCGACTTTCGATGGCAGGTTAAAGGATGGGTCGGACATGGAGACGTTTTAAGATATTGGGTTTTGATAGAAGTCGAGGTCTGCGAAAAAATCGGCGACTTGGGAAGTAAAGCCAGGGAGGACATCGCCGCCGTCGATCGTTTGTGTCTCTCTTAGTTCAACAACAGCGCTAGGTGAGGTGTAAACGGCAACGCTGCGATCCACACAATCTACGATCCAAACTAGTTTCACGCCCGAATGAAAATACTCGATTCGCTTGCGTGACATTTCCGCTTTGGTGTTTCCAGGACTGAGTACTTCAACCACCAAGTCTGGAGCAATTGCCGGATATGCCTCTCGGGGAATTTTACGACTATGTAAGTTCGCGACAGATATAAAGGCTACGTCAGGACCGCGTGCCATGCCTGGAATCAATCGGAACATGCCGTCCGCACCCGAGATAACACCAAGTTTTCGCGTTCTTATAAAAGCGTTTAGGATGGTGGCAATCGTGACCGCGACTAAGGAGGATTCGTATCCCACAGCTTTCTCCACGAGCGTATTGTCAATCAATTCGCATGGCGGCGAGTGAGTTTCGTTGTAATGAGCCAGATCCTCAACAGTCGCTGAACCAGGAGCGGGGGCAACTCGAATCCGCTGAGCTGAGATCCCGCCAAGTTCAGCGATGCGTTCGGCCATGGTGTTGGTGATTGCTGCGTTCATGGAATAGGCTGTAGCGGTTTAGGCTATAGGGCAGTAGGAGAAACTCTCATTATAAGCTATGTCCGCTATGGAGCAAAATTCGCATGGTCCATGCTAGTGCATTGTCCAACTTTGATTTTGGGGTCGTAGATGTGAGCCGTAGGCTGGTGTGGCGAAAAGTCTGTAGCGGAATGCGTCAAGCATTTCGTTCATGTGACTTTGCACTCGTAAATCCAACCTCCGAAAGCCTTGACGGCTTCCGCTACGGAATTCATCTACGACTTTTCGCCATGCCAGCCGTAGGCGCCAGCCGCGGGTGAACGAAGTACTTGACTCGACGTAACTTACTAACAATCTAAGACCAATGATTTGCGTTCGACAGATTAACGTTGGACAAACTTCCAATCTTGCACGACAACCACTTCGTTCACCCGCGGCTAGCGCTGTCGGCTCACTGATGTTGATCCCAAAATTAAAGTTGGAGGAAGCACTAGTGTAACCTTGAGTTTTTCATAACGTGATGGAAGTCTGTAAGTACAGTCAAGTCAAACTGGCTGTGGAGACTTGCTCGGCAGAGCCTCGTACTCCCGTTCCTTATCCGCCTGCGTCTTTCGACGACCCCAAAGTTAAAATGTGTTGAAGCACTAGCAAAGCATTCCGGTGAGCAAACGTCCAACGTAGCTGGTTTCGTGAGAAACCGGAGGACTGGTGTCCACTGTTCTGCATCCGGTTTCTCACGAAACCAGCTACCACACTCATTGTCTACTAGGCGCTTATAGTCTCAGGCGCTTTAAACTTCGGCGTTGTCCATTCGACATAGAGCCAAAGCAGCATCGCAAAGAAAGCTGGGATGAGGTAGTAGATAACTCGATACAGAAGCAGCGCCGCGAGCACTGGTTCTTTAGCGGTCACCGGAGTCATCTCGAGCACAATAAACTCAAGCACAAGGGCACCGCCTGGCATGTGGGTAATGACGACACCGATCATTGCCGCCAAGTAGGCGACTAAAACCGTACTGAAGTGAATGGCATCATGGCCACGCAGGTCGCTTGGAATCAAGAAGTAAAGAACGGCTGAGGCAAGTACGAAATCGCCTGCTGATACAACTAACTGCATCGCTGACAACTTCAAAGGCGGGAGTGAAAAGCGATATTCATTCCAGTGGACGGGTTTGCGAATAAATGCCGATGCGAGCAAATAAAGCATTACAACGCATAAGAAGATCCATCCCCAGGTGCTGGGATGCAAGATCAAACCTTCGGCCAGATGCTCGGGCAACTGCACGGGCAATGCGACGAATGCAATTCCGGCAAGCAAAAACATGCCGAGCCAAAATGTCATGGAGATAATCGAGATGAATGCCACAATCTCGACCAAGCTGAAGCCCCACTTTGAATACAGCCGGTATCGTACCGCGGTGCCACCTACCGTCCAGCCAAAGATGTTGCTCATCGCATAGCCCACCACCGCGCCAGTCATGACTCGGTGTAGCGGAATCTTCTTACGTAGATAGCGAACGGCAATCAAATCGTAACCGGTCAGCAGCAGAAAGTTTGCTGCAGTAATACCAACTGCCAAGCCCAAGCTGACCCACGAGACTTTGTACATGGCCTCGAGAACGCTGCCCCATTCTATGTCATGCAATTTTTTTCGAAGCAGATAGACCGCTCCGAGCATGATCGCAACAACCACGGTATACCGCGCCGACTCGCCAATTCGCTTGACGACCAGACTTCCTTGGGGTTTTTCCAACGCGGCATCGATCGACAAATCTGGAGATTTCTCAGCATCGTCTTTGCTAATGGGGTCTAACAAGTCATGTTCCCTGAGTCTAACGAAACCACCTTATTGGAGGGGTGCGAGTTTAGGCATGCGCCGTTAATCTACCGTAAACTCTGGATCGCAATTTGACAATTCTTTAAAAATACCGCTCACCCAACATAGTAAGCCAAAGGTTACCCCTGGTCCAAGGGGCTTCTCGGACGGCTGAGTGAAACGGATCGTAGTTCTTTTCAGTTTGACATTTTAAATTTGCTGTTTTTCGGCCTCCAAAAGTTGTGGTTTGATACTTGGGCGTTGGGGAGTGGTCGTAAAACAGTTGCAAGCTGGAAGCATACGCCACGATAGTGGTCGTACAAGCCACCACGCGTCGACTCCAATGATTACAATAGCGACCACAGTTGCCAACGGGCCGCATGGACAACCTACTCCAATTTCACTTAGAGCCTAATCATTTCAGCCACCAACGATCCCTATAAACCCGTAGCTGTCAGTGACCGATTTGACTACCGTGGGCCAAACGGCTCGGGGCCAAATAACCTCCGGCCAAGCGACCGTGGACCTCTAGACTCGGCGCGAATTAAAGCCTACTTCCGTTTGATACCGCTTCTTTTCATTTGCTACATCATCGCTTACGTCGATCGCACCAACGTGGGCGTTGCTAAGTTGACGATGGGCGAAGACCTGCCCGCGTTCGATAGTTGGGTCTTTGGATTTGGCAGCGGGATTTTTTTCATCGGCTACTTCCTCTTAGAAATCCCCGGCTCGTTGATCGTCGAGCGTTGGAGTGCCCGCAAGTGGATTTGCCGGATCATGGTTACTTGGGGCATCATGGCGGCCGCCACTGCATTTGTTACCACGCCAATTCAGTTTTACATCGTACGATTTCTACTTGGAGTCGCCGAAGCGGGTTTCTTCCCTGGCGTTATTGTTTACTTGACCCACTGGTTTCCATCGAAGGACCGCGCCCGAGCGATTTCCTACTTTTTGATTGCTTCGCCTTTGGCGATGATGATTGGGCCTGCTATTTCGCAGATGTTCATCGACATCGGAAGAACACATGTTGTCGACGGCGTTACGGTGACTAATCCGTTGCTCCTTGGCTTAAAGGGATGGCAATGGATTTATATTTTCTGGGGAATCCCCGCGGTCCTTATCGGATTCATTGTGCTGTTCTATCTCACTGACCGGCCGCGGCAAGCCATGTGGTTGACGCAAGAGGAACGGGATGCACTAGAGAATGAACTCGCTCGTGAAAAAAAAATAAAAGCTAGTTCAAGCCATCATTCTGTGTTTGCTGCGCTGACTAGCCCCAGAGTACTGTTGCTGTCGTTAGCTTATTTTGGAATCGTCACCGCCAACTACGGCATCGAGTTCTTCTTGCCGAGTATTTTAAAGCAATGGTATGAACTCGAGCCTTCTCGCGTCGCATTGCTGGTCATGATCCCATCACTGCTTGTAATTCCAGGCCAACTTTTTATCGGTTGGAGCTCGGATCGCTTTCACGAGCGTCGTTGGCACTCGGTGTTGCCCGTTGTTATCGGCGCAACTTTGCTTGTTTTATCAGTCTTCACACGTGGCAATATCTACCTGTCAATTCTTTGTTTTTCGATTGCGGCCGCAGGCATGAAGTCCTACATGCCTGCCTTTTGGTCGCTGCCGAGTCTGTTCCTGACATCTTCGGCAGCGGCGGGTAGTGTCGGAATGATTAACTCCATTGGCAATTTAGGAGGCTTCCTCGGCCCAACCGTTATGGGCTGGGTTGATCACAACTTAGGCTCGTACACTTATGGCCTCTTCTTCTTGAGTCTAACGAGCATTCTTTCTGCCTCGCTGATAGCCATGCTACCGCTTCGGCAACCTCCTGAGAACACTGTGAAGGATGTTGAGTCCTGATTGACAAAAGTGCGAGAGAGATTCATGCAAAGATTACCAAACTTGGCACGATTCGAAAAAATTCTTGATTCGCTTATTTAGTTCTGACGCAACCCAATCTAGAATCGGAACCAAAGTAGGCGACAACGAATTGCATAACTAACAGGAACCGCTATGGCGAACCAATTGTTTCGCACCAAGAGTCTTAATTCGATGGTGGCCGACATGGAAGGAAGCCATCGGCTGAAGCGTACGCTCGGCCCCATTTCGCTCACCGCCCTCGGCGTGGGAGCCATTATTGGAACCGGGATCTTTGTTCTCGTAGGCAAAGCTGCTGCCAATCAAGCTGGTCCAGCGATCATGCTTTCCTTTGTGGTCGCAGGACTCGCATGCGTCTTTGCAGCCCTCTGCTATGCCGAGTTCGCTTCCATGGCGCCGGTTGCCGGATCAGCTTACAACTATGCCTATGCAACCCTCGGCGAATTGATGGCCTGGATCATCGGCTGGGACTTGATCCTCGAATACGCAGTGGCCTCTTCAACCGTCGCCCACGGTTGGTCGAAATACATGCAAGCCTTACTTGAGCAATGCAATATCAACCTCTTCAGTAAAGCGACGGATACGCACGCGGCCGGCATTCTACATAGGTTCTCGGATGCTCCGTTTGACTATAACGGAAAGTCGGAAGCGATTTCGCATGTGATAGCCACCGGCGAATCGATCTCCGTAAATAGTGGAGCCTTCTTCGGAACGGGGTTCTTCTTTGATCTTCCCGCCATCGTGATCACGGCCATTGTTACAGCGATTCTAGTTCGCGGTGTTTCCGAAAGCGCTTTTACCAACGCGATAATGGTTTCGATTAAAGTCGCGGTTGTGCTGTTCGTTATCATCGCTGGTTTCCAATACATCAACGTCGCCAACTGGACTGACAACTTTGCACCCTATGGCTACGGTGGGATGACATTCTTTGGTCAGCCTATCGAACTATTCGGTGGAACGAACAAAGGGATGATGGCTGGCGCTGCTGGGATTATCTTCGCGTACCTTGGATTTGACGCGGTGTCGACTCAAGCCGAAGAAGCGAAAAATCCGAAACGGGATTTGCCGATCGGCATTATCGGTTCTTTGGTTATCTGTACTGTTCTTTACATCGCCGTATCAGCCACGCTGACCGGGATGGTGCCTTATGACAAAATCGACGTCAACGCGCCGGTTGCCATCGCCTTCAAGCAAGTTGGTTACGAGTCCGCGCAATTCCTAGTGACCATCGGCGCGCTCGCAGGTATCACTTCAGTGTTACTCGTGATGATGATGGGTCAGCCACGTATTTTCTTGGCGATGGCTCGCGATGGGCTGATGCCAATCGGATTTTTTGGTGCCATTCACTCCAAGTTTCAAACACCTTACAAGTCGACGATTCTCACCGGCTTGGTCGTGGCTGCCGCTGCAAGTCTGTTACCTTTGAATATCCTTGCGGACTTGACCAACATCGGAACGCTGTTCGCATTCGCACTGGTGTGTGCTTCGGTATTGATCCTGCGTTACGTCGATCCGAAGCGAGAAAGACCGTTCCGGTGCCCGTTCTCGCCCGTCTTCCCGTCGCTCGGAATTATCCTGTGCGCCGCATTGATGCTCTCGCTGCCAAGTGAGAACTGGATGCGACTGGTGATTTGGCTGCTAGTCGGTCTGATGATCTATTTCTGCTACGGCTACTGGCACAGTAAACTCCGCAACGCACCAACAGCCTAAGTAGTCGGGCAAAAAAATTGCTGGGCAAAAAAATTCTTAGATCGGATTTAAATAGGACTCATGAGCCGACGCCAGCGTGGCTCGTGAGTACTGTATCGTGTGCCACTGGCTGAGCCTAGCCAGAGGCACACGAAGACCGGACGGCAACGCTGTGAAACATTTTTCGTCCTTGCACCCAGGATAAAAACGCAACGGAACTATTTAAGGTAGCTGGTTTCGTGAGAAACCGGATGCATAAGAGTGGTCACCAGTACGCTCCGGTTTCTGACGAAACCAGCTACACTTGTTCGCCAACATGCTTCAAAGCGTCGCCGAACAAATCCCTGTCTGATAATCGCTACTTTACGGCGGCCTGATTTAAACGACTGTGCCAGAATCCGTATCCAAAGTAGATGACAAGTCCGATGGCTAACCAAGCAAAAAATCGGACCCAGTTGTGATGTCCAAGGCCAGCGATCAAGTACAAGTTACTAAGCACACCAAACACTGGAATCAACGACCAACGCCAAGCAAATGTTGCGACGGTCATGCCTGTTAGAGCGAGGTAGAAGATGATGTACGGGAGCTTGTCGTAGGTCAGATTGTTGAACGCGTTGTGATTTTCGGGAAGCACGAAACCATAACGGGTTTCCAACCAGCCAGCCATCGCGACGGTATAGATTGCCCAAGTTGCCAATACCAACCAACGCCCGCTAATGTACGGCACGCGGAACGAGGTTTCTTCTCCCACGTCGCGCTTTACATTCAGCGTTAGAATGCCAGCCGATACCAGCATAAACGCGAACAGCGTTCCAATGCTGCATAAATCAGTGACCAGTTGTTGATTTAAAAACACGATCGGTAGGGCGACTACGAAACCCGTAACGACTGTAGAAAACGCGGGCGTTTTATACTTCGGATGGATGCTCGAGAACTTTTTAGGCAATAATCCGTCGCGCGACATGCTCATCCAAATTCGCGGCTGGCCGATTTGAAAGACGAGAAATACACTGGTAATCGCAACAACGGCGCTCAGCGAAACCAAGCCCGCCATCCAGTGCAAGTTGTATTTCTGAAACACGAACGCTAACGGATCCCCAACCGCCAACTCGGTGTAAGAGACCATCCCTGTTAACACAAACGCGATGGCCACATAGAGCACGGTGCAAATGATCAACACCAAAATGGTCGCTCGCGGCAAATCCCGCTGTGGATTGTTGCACTCTTCGGCTGTGGTTGAAATCGCATCGAAGCCGATGAACGCAAAGAAAACGGCGGCGATACCTTTCAGCATGCCTGAAACGCCATTGGGTGCAAAGGGTGTCCAATTCTCTGGCTTTACATAAAAGACGCCGACAGCGATCACGATAAGAACTACAGCAATCTTCAACATGACCATCATGTTGCTGGCCGTCTTGGATTCCTTGATGCCGATGTAAACAAGACACGTCACAAAAATGTTGATCGCCATCGCAGGCAAATCAATAATCGCTTTCAGCCCCCCGATGCTAGGCGCGGAATTCCAAGTGGCAACTAATGTCTCTTGGGCAAGCAATTTCGCTGGCTCCAGGCCTGCCTCAGTGGCAGCTTTGACAGTTGCGGTTGCATCCATCCCCGCAATGGCGTCGGCACTCATACCTGAACTCACGCTGGTTGCTAACTCACGAGAGGCCGAAAGCAACTGAGGCAGATCGACCGACTGCGCCGCCGCGGCGTGTGCTTCGACAGCACGCGCGCATGAATAGTAGTCCGTTTCTAACCAATCAGGAAAACCGATACTTATAACTTGATCGGGAGCCATCAACTGAAGATAGTGAACCGTATTAGTTAACCCGGTACTTATCCCCTGCAACAACGTCGTAAAGTACTCTGACCATGAGAATGCAATCGTGCTGTTGCCGATCGAATACTCCATCAGCAAATCCCAGCCGATGATCCATGCTACTAACTCACCAAAAGCTGCATAAGAATACGTATAAGCACTACCACTCACCGGTATGCGAGCCGCAAACTCGGCGTAGCACAGCGCAGAAAACAGGCAGGTAATCGCGGTGATGACAAACAGCACACTGACGGCTGGCCCGCCTTCGGATGCCGCGGAGCCGATGGTCGAAAAGATCCCTGCTCCGATAATCGCAGCGATGCCGAAGCAAACTAAATCGAACAGCGTCAAATTCTTCGTCAACCGACCGCTTTCGGGCCCCAACTCCACTTCTCGCAACTCGCGACGAATCGACTCGATATCTTTGCGACGAAAGAGTTTCTCCCACATTGATCACCCACTTCCAGAGAATCGACGGCTGTTAAAAAAGAAGATTCGTGCTTCAACACAATTTAACGTTGGGGTAGCGGAAACTTACTGATAGGTAACGGGAGAACGAGGCTCTGCCGAGCGAGTCTTGACGTGATTAGCAGACCTCACTGTACTTGTGAGCGTGAACGCGTCGTCGCGAGTTTTTCAAAACGGTAATGCAAGTCTACAAGTACAATTATGTCAAACTGGCTGTGGAGACTCGCTCGGCAGAGCCTCGTTCTCCCATTCTCAGTACATCACTACTGTAAAACTAAATTGCGTTTAAGCACCAGCCATCATATCTGATCAAGCGGAAGACGAACTGTCTAGACTAAGCCTAGTTCGGCAATTGGTGTGCCCTGGTCGACAATGTTCCGGGGACGTCCTTGGTGATCGACGTATTGCGTCGTGAGCGGGACATCGAAATAGCGATAAAGCGTCGCGGCGAAGTCACCCGGTGTTACCGCCCGATCTTTGATCGTTCCACCATCTTTTTCGGTTGAACCGATCACTTGACCGTGCCGAAGGCCGCCACCAGCCATCGCCATCGACATGACGTTGGGCCAGTGATCGCGACCATCGCTGCTGCCCTGCGTTCCCATGACCGGCGTGCGACCAAACTCACCCATCGCAATAATCAAAACATCATCCAAGCGCCCCCGCTCCTCGAGATCGCTGACGAGAGTCGTCAACAAATGATCGAACAATGGCAACAGGGGCTTGAGCCCACGACTAATGCCGCCGTAGGGCGGAACGTTATCGCCGTGGTTATCCCAAGTACCGCTGGCCGTATGATAGCTGAGGTCGAGCGTTACAAAGGCAACTCCCGCCTCTACTAATCGCCGAGCCAACAACGCTTGCTGACACCAAAGATGGTCGCCGTAACGTTCGCGGGTGGCGGCTGGCTCGAGCGACAAGTCAAAGGCGTCGCGAGCTTGTTTGCCGATCAACAGATCGACCGCTTGCTGTTGGAACGCATCGGTTGCTTCCATAGCGCCGCTTGTATCAATGTCACGTCGAATTTGGTCAAGATCCTTCAGAAGAGCTCTTCGGTCGCCTAATCGCTCGAAATCGAGTCCCTTGGGAAATTGAAACAGTTCCGCGTTGGTAGTACGCCCGGTGTTTTTGCCAACTAAGTCGTAGACTGGCAACTTGGTAGCCATGTTTCCTTGAAATGGATCGTACTCTTGGCCCGCGTATCCGCCGAACGCAATATGACTGGGTGACCGGTAGAATCCAACATAGGGCGGCATCACCGGGTGATTCGTGTTGCGATGTTTGGCAACAATCGAAGCGATCGATGGAAAGTTTTTGGCTTCGCGATTGGTGCGCGGTTCTGCATCAAGGTTTCCGGTTTGAAAGACCATGTTCGGTTCATGGTTACTGAATTTGGCGTCAACGGAACGAATAAGGGTGAATTTATCAAGCATCGCAGCTTGTTTGGGTAGATGTTCGCAGATGAACACACCCGGAAGTTTGGTTTTTGTCACGCCGAACGGACCGCGATTGTTCAGCGGCCGATCAGGTTTCGGATCCCAGGTATCGATCTGGCTTGGACCGCCAGTCATCCACAGCAGGATAACGCTTTTTGCTTTTTGCGAGTCACGACCCGTCGTCGCCGCTTGAGCACGTGCCTGTAACAGCTTAGGCAGGGTCAATCCGGCCATGCCCGCAACGCTGGCTTTGATCATGTTGCGTCGGCTGGATACAACGATCCCTTCACGACTGAGAGCGTTCAGGTTCTGAAACGAATGGTCGTGTGAATGGAGACAAACGCGCGGCAAGCTCGTTGATGGTTGCATTTTCAGCCTTCGAACAGATGAAGCAATGTCATGAGCCTTGGGTGCTCACAAATACATCGTCAAACGCAGTCGCTCGAAACGCCTTAGCGAAGGGTATAACTTTGGATTTTTTAAGTTAAGGGTGCCCTCGCAGTATCGGGTTCTTTTCACCACAATACAAGTCTAGCTTCGCAGATCTCACATGGGTCGCTCAAGTGAGCTGGCCATCAACGACAACAACTTCGACCACCCGCGGTTAGCGCCGTCGGCTCACAAGAGGGGCTAGCTAGCGCCTTTTGATGTTGCGCATTTTGGTTTGGTGTGCCACTGGCTTGGCCCACAAAGCCCGGATTTAGGCAAACGGACTCTACGGGGCAAGGCCAGTGAAACGGAGCAGTTGCCTCTCACAGCTACTAGCGATCGAAGATTTTCTTGAGTGCATAGATTGTTGTGGCGCGACCGGCGCGAGCGATCGATGTTGTCAGCGGGATCTTCTTCGGACATACTGCGACGCAATTTTGCGCATTGCCGCAGTCTTGAATGCCCCCTTGGCTCATCAGTGCTTCGAGTCGTTCGTCACTCAAGTTGCCGCCGATGGGGTGGGCATTGAAAAGCATCGCTTGGCTAATCGGAGCGGCTCCTATGAAGGCTGCGTCATAGGCCTCGTTTTTACGAGTCTCGAACTGCTCGTCGGTTTCGCCAGGGCGACGATGGACTTCCACTTTCGTGTATTGCGGACAAGCTTCCATGCAGCAGCCACACGTCATGCATTCGCTCAGCGGATAACTCTGTTCTTGTTGCTGTCGTGGAATCCGCGGACCAGCACCCATATCAAAATAACCATCAACGGGCACCCATGACTTCAGCTTCTTGAGGCCTTGGAAGATACGAGAACGATCGACTAACAAGTCTCGAATGACTGGGTACTTAGTCATCGGCTGCAATTCGATCTCATCGCTGTTGTCTTCCAGCAAGCGGTCGACAAGTGCAGAGCAACTCTGTCTTACTTTGCCGTTGATAATCATCGTGCACGAACCGCAGACTTCTTCCAAGCAGCCGCAATCCCAAGCTACGGGAGCGACCTTTTGGCCATCGGCAGTCGATGCTTGAGCGGCGATGCGCTGCAGAACGCTGATGACGTTCATGTTCTCTTCGTAAGTGACCTGATGACGTTCCCAGTACGAAGGTTGTCCTGGTCCATCTTGTCGTAAAACACGAACATTTACTTTTGCGGGCTTGCGACCTGTCGCCGAATGATCGTCGTGCCCAGAACTGTGTCCCGAGTTATGTCCCGAAGTCGTCATAATCTTATCCTGAGTGAATCCGTTGATTCTTGATCTTCAATTTTCGCAAACTTGTGTCCGAAAAGGGTCCTGACCCCTTTTTCGACAAACTTTAAGCCTTCACTGCATACGCTTTCGGCGAAGATGGTTGCGGCTTCTTCGCACTGCGTTCTTTCCAGACTTGTTCGATTACTTCTGCACCTACCAAGCCATACAATCGTGGACGCGGCGGGATGCTCGACGTGTCGATATCTTCGTACGTGATTTCTGGGTGATCGCCTTTCAATGTGGCGATCGAAGACTTGAGGAACCGCTTGTTGTTTTCCTCGAATCGATCGCACCACACCTCGGCTTCTTTACGGCGACCGGCTGGATCTTCTTCTTTGAGGCTTGGCATCGAAAAATCGGGTTTAAAGTGTGCGCCGCGAGATTCGTCTCGCATTCTTGCACCTTTCAAAATGGACTTCGCCACCGGGAACATGTCCTGCAGAGCTTTGGTGAAGATCAAGTTCTGGTTGGTCCAGCTTCCGGTGTCGCTCAGCGAGCTAGCCATCGCTCGCTTGTGCAGTTCATCAATTTTTTCATAAGCCTCGTCCAATTGAGCGTTGTTGCGGACCACGGTAGCAGCTCGTGTCATGATATCGCCCAGTTGTTCGTGGATGATATAGGGATTCTCACCGCCACTGCTGCTGATCAAGTCGCGTTGGCGACCTTCTTGCTTGGCGATTGCGCCTTGGAAGAGGCTCGGTGGTAAATCTGCCGCCGATTTGCCAAGACTATGCATATAAGTTTGAATGCCAGGAGCCGTGAACAAGCCGCTGAAGATGCAACTGAGCAGCGAGTTCGCACCCAAGCGGTTCGCGCCGTGATACTGGTAATCGCACTCGCCCATCGCGTACAGGCCTTTGACGTTGGTCATCTGGTTATCGGGGTGCGCGGGAGTCAAACCGCCTTCAGCATTCTTTGCATAACCTGCCCAAAGTCCACCCATCGAATAGTGAACGGCCGGGAAAATTTTCATCGGCACTTCGCGTGGATCGACCCCTTGGAATTTTTCATAAATCTCAAGAATACCGCCCAGTTTGCGATCCAATTCGGCTCGAGCGATGTGGGTCAAATCGAGGTAAACGCACATGCGTCCTGATTCGACACTCAGGTTTTCATTCACACAAATGTTGAAGATCTCGCGCGTCGCAATGTCGCGAGGTACGAGGTTCCCGTATTTAGGATAGCGTTGCTCAAGGAAGTAATAGCGATCGCTTTCGGGAATCTCTTTGGGCGGTCGCGGATCCTGCCCCTTGCGCGGTACCCACACGCGGCCGCCTTCGCCACGGGCTGACTCGCTCATCAAACGCAGCTTATCTGCACCCGGGATAGCAGTCGGGTGAACCTGGATGAATTCTGCGTTGCCGTACTTTACGCCAGCTTGGAAACAGCGGCTTGCAGCGCTGCCGGTACAGAAGACTGACATCGTTGACCGGCCGTAGATCAAACCACAACCGCCCGTTGCCACCACAGTCGCATCTGCTGGGAAAGCACGGATCTGCATCGAGACCATGTCCTGGGCTGTCACGCCGACACAACGTCCGGTGTCATCGAGCATCGGTCCGAGGAAGTCCCAAAACTCGAACTTGCGAACCATTCCTTCGGCTTCCCAGCGCCTGACTTGTTCGTCGAGAGCGTACAACAACTGTTGGCCAGTCGTTGCACCCGCAAAGGCGGTTCGCTTGTACAGTGTTCCACCGAAGCGTCGACGGTCGATCAGACCTTCTGGCGTACGGTTGAAAGTGACGCCCAAGCGGTCCATCAAGTCGATGACTTTTGGCGCCCAATAGGCCATTTCTTTCACTGGCGGTTGATGTTGAAGAAAATCACCGCCATAAACGGTATCGTCGAAGTGATTCCACTCTGAATCACCCAGTTGTCGCGCTTGTTCATTGCAGCTGTTGATGCCACCCTGGGCGCAAACGCTGTGGGAACGCTTAACAGGAGTCAAACTAATGAGATCGACTTGGATACCTAGTTCCGCCAATTTCATGGTTACAGCCAGCCCCGCTAAGCCGCCGCCGACTACTACGACACGCTGTCCTGCCATCGATGTTTAATCCCGTTTACTATTCTAAAATCAGTATCTGTAATTCAAATTCAAAGCCGATTCGCCAACCCACGTCACCCCGTAGGTAACCGTAGAACGCTGAGGCAAGCAACTATTTTGAAGCCGCATCTTTCAACTTAACTTCGCCTTCTGCCGCTTCAACAGACTCGCTCGAGTGCGATCGCTTGTGTTCATCTGGTTTCATCTCGCCAGTCGTCACTCGAGCGTTATACATGTTGTCTTCAATGCGCTTTGCTTCGGCGACGTCGATCTGTGTAGCCGAGTAGAGGGCAGTCATACCAACCATCGCCAAGCCGATTCCACCAGCGGTGCACAAGTAAGTTGCCCACTGCTGTGCCTTGGGGCTAACCCAAACCCCCCAAGTGATTCCAGCAGTCCAGACGCCGTTTGCAAAGTGATAAACACAAGCCAGCACGCCTACCAAGTAGAAAATCGGCCACAAAAATCCACTGAGTGCGGTCGCCAATGTACTTGCCGCATTGTAGGGTCGGAAAGAAGCCATCCCCCACGGTTCAACCATCTTCAGCCAAAAGTCGGCGTGAAACCAACCGTGAAGGTGAAAGACATGGAAGAAGATGAAGATGATCGCAATTACACCTGTCCATCGCTGCATCGCATAGCGAAAGTTGTTGGTGTAACGATATCGGTCCACGTTGCTCTTGCCGCTTCGGATGATCCAAACACCAAATACTGCGTGGAAAATGATTGGCAAGAAGATGAACGCCCACTCAATCGCAGGCAAAAACGCTCCCAACGAATGGATGTCGTTGACGTTCTTTTGAAACGCTCCGGCACCATTTGCTAATGAAGAATTGACCAGTAAATGCACGGTCATATAAGCGCCGACCGGCACCAACCCGCTCATCGAGTGTAGGCGCCGGATCAGAAATTCGTGCCTGCCAAAAAAGCTACCAGTTGTGTGGCTCATAGCGGTTCAAAAATCGTCCAAAATTGGGGAGTGCCAGTTCGCTTCCGCGACGCTAAATAATCGCTTTCGGCGACACTTTACTGCAACACTATAGCGAAGTTTACAATCCCTTGGCAGGCCGCAGCGATGGCAACTTGTCGCATGGCCTTGGATCGTCGTGTTACCGTAGCTGGTTTACTGAGAAACCGACTGTTTTAAAGCTTAATCACAGCGTCTGCCGGTTTTTCACAAAAAGAGCTACAAGCGTTTGCGACTTGGTAGCTAATTTCGTAAGAAACCGGCGGTTTTAGAGCGTAGTTGCAAACGCTTCCGGTTTTTTACAAAACCAGCTACGAAAGTTATCGCGGTCACTGCTTCCGATAAAGCTCGACTTGAAACGGCCCACGATACATCAGCATCAGCGCGTTCGGCCGAGCATAGCGATTAAAAACAGCTTTAAGAAAATGCTCTTCTCCGGGCCAGGGATATGCGAAAATAATGGCGAAGTCGGAAAGAGACATGTCGTACTTCGCATACGCTGGCGGAATGTCGTGGGTTAACGAGACCAGCGGATCGGTGTCTTCGGCAAGTCGTCTGGCTCCCCCAGGTAAAAAATTCCCTTGCCAAATTTCTGCGGGCACATTTTCCTTTCGCAAAAGCTCCCGAGCCTCGGTGCAAAGAAATTCTTCAGCTTCAACACCGATTGCGTCCAGATCTAACAGTCCCGCGACGCCTGCCACCACTGCGAATCCGCACCCCCATTCGCAGAACAGTTTGCCATCAATCAATTGCTGGTCGACGCATGCTACCAAGGCCGCTGAAACGTAGTCGAAATCGCATTCAACGTATTGCGGGAGCGGTTTATCTTTAAAATTATCCCAATAAAGCTCAATGCGTGCACGGGCCGCTTTCAGCCATTTAGTGACCGCTTCGGGGAGTGGTTTGTCGTCGAATTCGAACTGTAGTTCTTGAATTGCCATGAAGTGTCCGATGGTTTGCTTGCCGATGCAACAATCGGCCTGTTTCTAAGTAATGGTTGGCAGATCATAGCCGGTTCACGGATGGGCAAGCCACTTGAGACGATGTCGAAAGAATAACGAAAAAAATCTTCCCAAGACCCAACAGCCGACAAATCCCTACTTTAGCGAATGGACGCCAATGAACCCTGTCGCATTCCGGCAATTGCCTGATAGTTCGGTCGATACGATTACCGATAGCCCACAAATAGCTCGAAGTGCGCTCTAAGTGTATCGCGAGCTAGCAAAGTTAGGATTCCTGAAAATCAATTTGCAACTTTGATCGCCCCATCGGATGGATTGGGATTGATTTCGGGACTGGCCACGGTGGGCTGACAAGGATGTCAAAGGCTCTACCGACGCCGAAGTGTACTGTGCCAGCATGTACGTGGCGCGGTTCGACAATGGCCGAAACAGCATGGAGTCCAGAAGAGATGAAGCTAGGAACGCAACCTGTTAATGCCCTCGGTCACGCTGCTTTTGCAAGCGGTACTCCCGTGGTATTGCCTACCAATACGAACAGTCCATTCGCTAAGCTGATTGTCAAAAGCGATCTTGGTCATATTGTCCAACAATGGCTGTTACTCCAAACCAAGTGCACCTTGGGAAGCGCTTCGAGTTGCGCGTTGCGATGCCAACTACCGGGGATCGCGCCCTACCACGCTCTGTTGGTCATGGGGGCACGCCAAGTTTTCATTCGCGCTCTCTCCCCCAAATTGACTCGCAATGGAGTGACTGTCAATGAGTTACTGTTAACAGAAGACGAATGCACATTCGAAATCGCTGGGCATATGTTCGAGTTGATTCGAAGTGTCAAAGCCAACGAGCCTGCTCAGTCCGACAAGGCAACTCGCAATAAAATGAAGTTCGCTTTGGCGCGTCCGATGGAAATCGGACAAACCCGCCAACCGATCGCTATACCGGCGCCAGCGCCAGTACAGACTCCCGCGCCAATTCCCAAACAGCTATGCGAATTACCGCTACCGCCGAAACAACGCCAATCTTTTGACGAACCTCAGGTGTTCAAAGAATCTCGCAGCTTCGTAGAGCCGCAAGCTGTCACAAAACCCCAAGCTGCACTAGAGCCTCAAGCGTTAAAACAGCCGCAATCGGTTGTAGAACCTCAAGCTGTAATTGAGCCTCAGCGGCCAGCGGATCCTTCTTTAGATTTGCAGCCGCAGTGGATTACCGACCTGATTCAATCGGCGATGCTGCCTCTTGAGCGGCAGTTGAGCGAGATTATTGAACCGTTAGCAGCCGTCCAGCAGGAACTCGACAAACGGTCTAAACTGGATCGCAAGCGTCGTCGCGCAACCAAGCGGATTGCGATAGAACCGACTGCGTCGGAACGCACTTCACCGGAACAAGCTGCTGCAGAACGTGCCGCAGCAGAACGCATTGCAGTGGAATCAGCGTTCACAACGCAAATTGATGTTCAAGCTCAGATGGCTCACATTCCTGAGCCAATCATCGTTCCGATCATATCGCCAGAGGTCGAGTCGCAACTTGCTCGACAAAGTGAAACATTGGACAATCTCAATGCTAGATTGACGGAAGTAAAAAGCAATCTGGGCTCGCTAGAGCGCGTTGTTTCGGAAAATTTTGTTAGTGTAATCAATGCTGCGTCGGCACCAGTGCCCACGCCTGAACCGGTGAACGAAGCGCTGCAAAAAATCACGTCGGTCGCGGGTCAACTGAAGGTTCTCACAGCCCAGCTGGACGATGTGAAGAACAATCTCGGCTCGCTACAGCAGATTGTGACTGAAAATCTCGCATCGACGAATGAACTGCGAACCGCACCTGAGCCGGCGAGTAAAGAGTCGCTGCAGCGGCTGACCGAGGTTGCGAATCAACTGAGTCATTTGCTGCAAGACATGAATGTTCGTCAGATCTCGGCAGAACAGGCCGATCTCAATTGGCGCGAACAACTCAGTACTCAAAAAGATTCTGACGTTGAATGGCGAGAGCAACTGCGCACGCATAGAGATTCTGACGTTGCATGGCGCGAGGAACTCCGCACGCATAAGGAATCTGATCTTGCTTGGCGCGAGCAACTACGCACACAGATCGGGGCACTGCGCGATACAGTCGCCGCGACTGAATCGACCCTATTGAACGCCACTGCTTCTTCAATGTCGGCAATCGAAACGGCGGCACAGTCAGCGATCGTAGCCGCAGCGGAGTCTGCAGTTTTGAAGTTAAACGAGATTCGTCCGCTTGCACCCAAAGCAACTTGCCCGACTTCTGCGGCGCTTATCGCCAATGGTCACTTGCAACCCACAATCGCGCCAGCACCGAAAGTAAACAAGCCTTCAACACAACCAGCCGGGGCTCAAGTTGTTATCGCCCCGTTGGTTTCAGCCCACGTTGAACCGAGCGTTGCCCGCGAATCAGACAGGGCCGTCCTGGAAGTGCCCGTTGCCATTGACGTGAAATCCGTTCATTCTCCGGCTAACGCAATCGTTACCAAAACGGTTGAAGAACTTCCGGAGCCGGAAGCGAGCGACGCGGTTGAAAATGAATTTCTTGCGAATCAATTCAATCAGTATGTATGGAATCCGCAACCAGCACAGGATTCCGGAATAGAACACTCCGCAGTAGAGTGGTCGGTGACGGAAGCGACAGGAGTTGCATCCAGTTTAGAGCCAGTGTTTGCACCTAAGTCGAATCCTATTGATAACGGGTGTGAAGTCCCACCGGCGGACAGCCCAGTTGAAGCGATTGAATTTGCAGATACTTCCGCAAACTTTATCGAAGAGACAATCGAAGAAGTTTCAATTGTGGAAGAAGCGGCTTCAAGCTCTCTTCCATCGTGGTGGACCGAAGACGAGAGGACTCAGTTCAAAGATGACTCGGTGGCTTCAGTCGTGCTCTCTTCGGCTTGGAAAGTTCCTTCCAATACGGCTGAGTCAAGTAATGCAATCGAAGATTACTCTAATGGATTCGCGACCAACTCTACTGAAAATAGTGATTTGTCCTCGTCAGCCTGGGACGTCGAAGTTGCGTACGGAAGTTCGCAAATTGAGCAAGCTGTTCCTGTTGTTGACAACGAACTGCCGCTGCCATTAAACAACGCTGCTGCCCTTCCAGTCATTCCCGAGGTCAAGAACAACGCGGACTCGATCGACGACGCGTCAGAACAACCTGATGAGTCGTTAGAGCTGTCATCGTTGCTCGAACGATTTGGAATCGCTCGTGAACCGGCGGCGAATGACGTTAAGGACTCATCGGAATATCGTAAACCCATTACGAAGCGAGACAGCAAACCGTTTGGTGGACAGTTGCCGCAACCTAGGGTCGCTGATTTCGTCCAGCAGCCCGAGCCAATCGACGAACTCACGATTGACCAAACTGAAATCGTGCACGTCGCCCCGCCTGCGATTGAGCTACCCGAGACGGTATCAGCGTTACCAATCACCGCGCCACTCGCCGAATCAGGAGAAGAAGAGAGCATTGAAGATTATATGAAGCGGCTGATGGCTCGGATGCGAGGAGGCAGCATGGAAGAAGATTCAAGACCAAGTTTGTCCGCCCCTGTCGCAACCATTGCACCTACACCGGCTCAATCTTTGGATTCGATGAGTTCACCCAAGGTTTCTATGCCCGGCGCGATAACGGAACGGGCGCCAAATAGCACTACCGGACCATTCAATCCGGAAGAATATGTTCCGAAAGCGCTAGCGCCTGAAATGAGTCGCAACATGGCGGCGATGCGAGAGCTTGCCAACAACTCCGCTCGCTCGGCAATTCAAGTTAGCGCTCGTCGTCGTTACGGGACAGCGATTGCACTCAAGCTGGCAATTGCGCTAATCGGACTCGGTGTGGGCGTGACGCTTGTGATGATTAATGGTTTGAATGTCAACATCGGTTTAATCGCCACCATAGCATCGTTCCTCGTCGCTCTCATCTGGGGCTTCGACGCATTCAGTACGCTCAAGCCACTTCTGTATGCGGCTGTGGAAAATCAAGAAGCTCTGGCAGTGCCGCCGCAGGCTGAAGACATCCCACAAGTTTAGAACATTCTTTGCGTTTCCCGGGGGAGCCTAAGCTGATTAAACAGTAGGCTTCCTCTTCTTGTTTAAATCGACGCCGATTGATGCTATTATATGTAGCTCCACGGATCGTTTCTAACGCTGCGATGTGTTTTTGCTTCCAGCACCACCCCACCTCTCAACC
This sequence comes from Planctomycetia bacterium, assembly GCA_031412515.1. Taxonomy (GTDB): domain Bacteria; phylum Planctomycetota; class Planctomycetia; order Pirellulales; family Pirellulaceae; genus Aureliella. Next base: position 34,231 of record JANODD010000212.1, read on the forward strand.
TAGTCAGGTCAAACTATGATTTTCAGTTTTGCTAAGTCCGCTTGGCTTGCATGCGGACTGCTCGCAGTCTGCTTCAGTTTTACGAGCGGGCAATCGCCAGAATTTCAACTGAAGGAACATCCAGGTGGAATTCAGATTCTGCACGGCGACAAAATGGTGGCGGATTACCTGATCAAAAGCGGTAGTAAGCCGATCATTTGGCCAATCTTCGGTCCGACAGGTGCCAAGATGACTCGCGATTATCCGATGGTGGCCGATTCGAAAGGCGAGGAGCATGACCATCACCATCACCGATCACTGTGGTTCACGCATGGCGAGGTGAACGACATCGATTTTTGGATGGAAGGAGAAGGTAAAGGTGGTATCACTGAACACGTCGAATTCACTGAGAAATCTACTGGTAAGAAAGCAGTAATCGGCTCAAGGAATCTATGGAAATCGCCGACCGGCGAGAAAGTACTGAGCGACAGTCGTCGCTTTAGTTTCGGTGCCGATGAGTCCGCGAATTGGATTGACTGTGAGATCGAGTTGCGAGCCAGCGAAGGCGATGTTCACTTCGGTGATACGAAGGAAGGAACTTTTGGAATTCGCGTGGCCGAAACCATGAAGGTCAAAGCGAAGAATGGTGGCAAGATCATCAACAGCGCCGGACAGACCGACCTGGCTGCTTGGGGCCAACCCGCTGAATGGGTCGATTACGTTGGACCAGTCGGAAGCGAAACGCTCGGCGCCGCGATATTCTGTCATCCATCTACATTCCACCATCCTAATCGCTGGCACGTTCGCGACTATGGACTCTTCGCCGCCAATCCTTTTGGTGAATACCACTTTACCGGTGCAAAAGAAAAAACCGACGGTGTGCGTTTGAAAAAAGGCGACAAGCTGGTGTTCCGCTACCGGGTGCTGCTTCACAAGGGTGATGAAAAGACCGGGAAGATTGCTGAGCGTTATGCGGAGTTTGCGAAGATGGAGTTTGGGGCTTTGAAGTAATCATTTCACCCTCGACGCGAGGTCGAAGGGGAGCGCGCGGTCCGCGGTGTGCTCGAGGTTTTAGCTGGATAGTCAGTTCACCACCGACACAAGGTCGATGGTGTTTTTGGGAACCGGCGTCTGGCAGTGGTGGTGGGAAGTGGATTAACCTCGACACCACCGACCTTGTGTCGGTGGTCAAATGAATTATCAGCTAGCACCCAGCGAACCAGCAACAAGAACCCCGCGCCCCGCCGACCTTGCGTCGGTGGAGAGATGATCATCGCACAGCATTCATATTGTAAGGACCGATTGTTCCTACATAATAACTATCCGGCCAAAGTCTTCGCATCCCATGCAGATAAGCAAGGTTATTCATTAGCGACAGCGCAAGCTGGACAGGTGCGAGCTCATAATGGAATCTTATTGTAGTGTGAATGTGGTCGGCCAAGATACCGATTCGCGACACGCAGCAATCATATTTAGCAGCGGTCTTTAATATCCCGCTTTGGGTAATCTTCAAGAACGCAGGTTCCACCGTCCGCCAACGACCTTCGTGAACAAGCACTACATGCAGGCCAAGAATGTATTGCGCATGGCTGCTATACATCGGTTCTTCAATTTTGACGCTTGGGTCGCACCACGAAACACTTTCAAGCTCCTGTTGGCTCTGCTCGGAGGCTAGATTATGGTGCCCGAGTTGCTGTTCAACGTAATCCTCAACGGCGGACGAGTTCGCATCGCCAAGTGTGGTTAAGCGAAAGTTCCGCCGCCAGGTGACATTTCGGTTTGAAAGAAGGTGTTGGAGGCGGCCCTTGGTTCTCTGCACAATGAAAGCGGGCTTGAGTGGCGGTGTTGTGCTAAGGAGAAGCATCAAAGCTCCTTTTGGCGATGTTCTCGCCTGGAGAACTCGGATGCAGTCATTTTCAAGACACGCGTTCAGAGTATCCAGCCAACAGTCGGCGACGGGTATTGGCGAACTGGGGAAGAGGGCGAGCGACCAACGCAGTTGGTAGGCGGGCGTGCAGGAAGTGGATGTGTAGTAAGGGTCCATGAAGCTGCCCTGGCTTGTTCATGACTCCACCGACGCAAGGTCGGCGGGGCGCAAAGAAAACGCTTTGAAGTCACCGCGAATAGCTGATAAGTCAGTTCACCACCGACTCAAGGTCGGTGGTGTTGAGGTTTTGAGTCACCTGTAGCAGTACGCTCGTTTGATGAAGTCAGATGATTTAGCTCAGTTAGTAAGCTCAGTTAGTAACCTCGGGCGGTTGCTAAACCTTGTCGGCGGTTGGGCAGACGAAGCCTTCTCGGTACTCGCGAGTCAATAAGCGATTGGCGTCGGAGTTGTTGGTGAAAACCTCTTTCGCGGGATCGAAGGCTAACTGCGGCCCGAGAGACAGGGCGTACTTACCAAGATCGACTTCGTTCTTCTTGAGATGTTCAACCGTACGCTCGAGAGTCTTCGTGTTGTCGTCGAAGGATTTAACCTTTGCAAGCGCGCTTCCTAGATCAGCAATTGACACTTGATTCTTCTCGCCGAGGTAGTATGAAATATTGCCAAGATGACTAATGGCAGCCGAAAGATGACCTTCGCGTACGTCTGCATTGAGAATTTTCATGTCGCGTTTTTGACAAGCTTCGATGAAGTTGCCAAAGTGATCTCCGCCACCACGAAACTCTTTGGTAATGTTAAAATCTTTGTCGTAAGCAACGCAGTGGGTGTATTCCCTTTGAACAACGTAACCGTTGCTGCCATAGAATACGACACCGACTTTGTTTCCTTCCTTGGAATCAAAGAGACGATTCAGTTCCTCGTCCGCTGAATCATTCACGCTCAGGCCACGAGTTTCAAAGACCATGCACTTGTTGCCAAAGTCATAAATGGAGACCTCGGTGTTGGCTGTGTCTCCGGCATCCACATATTTTTCATCTTTACGCTCAGCTTGATATCCCAGTCGTCCACCATAAGTGATGATGGACGATGGATGCGTATCGACGCCGAGACCCCAACGAGCGATATCGGTTTGATGAGGACCCTGGTTTCCTGAATCGCCGTTGCCGTAGTGACGCTGCCAGTGCCAATCGTAATGGAATTTCTGGCGGGTCAGCTTAGGATCAGTGTAAGTGGCTGGACCACTCCACAGATTGAAATCCACTGCCTCAGGAATGTCATAGTTGCCGCGAGGGCCGATCGAGGCTCGCCGCTTGTAGCAAAGAGCACGCGCCAATTTGACTTCGCCGATACCGCCGCTTTTGATAAAGTCCATCGCTTCACGAACCGCTTTGCTACTTCGACACTGTGTTCCAACTTGACACATGCGACCGTACTTGCGCGCGGTTGCAATCAACGCAGCCCCTTCGGCGATGTTATGGCAAACCGGTTTCTCGATATAAGCGTCTTTGCCTGCTTGCATCGCCCATACACCCGCTAGGGCGTGCCAATGATTGGGTGTGGCGACAGTTATCATGTCGATCGATTTGTCTTCGAGAAGCCTGCGAATGTCTCGCTCGTAGGCTGGCTTTTTGCCCTTTTCAGATTTCTCTATTCCTTCGCATCTTTTTTGACCGACACCTTCATCGACGTCGCAAATGTGGGTAATTTGGACGTTGCTATTTCCAAGCATCCCGCTGATGTGTTCGCCACCGCGACCATTCACGCCTACAATGGCAACATGCAATTTGGAGTTGGGAGAAGTTGTTTGAGCCTGATCTTGACCAGATGCGTGAACAAAACGAGCATGTCCCGCGGCGGCCAGTGAAGCCGTAGCAACCGCGGTTTTCTGTAGGAAGCCACGACGAGTTTGATTGTTTTGCATGACTACAGTCTCCAAATAACGAACGGAAGTAAATTTGTGTTTTGGACACAATGCGATGTAACTTACGGCCCAAGAATTGCCCATAATAGCCAACTGCGAACCAGAAAACCACTGTCGAGTTCAAATACCCTTGCTGACAAAATGCTCGACTGCAAGGCAAAGCCTTCCCACCTTGTGAAAAAACTCAAAGTTCTTGCGAATTTCAACCAGATGAATAAACAGTCCCGCGCCGAGATCGTTCGCCAACGGCTCACCGAACTTTACCCCCAGCCAGCGATACCTTTGGATCATGTGGATCCTTACACGCTGATTGTCGCGGTTCTGCTAAGTGCCCAATGTACCGACAAAATGGTTAACAAAGTTACGCCTCAGCTCTGGAAACTCGCCGATAATCCACTCGCGATGAGCCAACGGTCAGTGGAAGACATTTTGGCCGTAATTCGGCCGCTGGGACTGGCTCCGCAAAAAGCTAAAGCGATTCGTAGCTTGTCTGAAATCCTAATAAACGAATATGGCGGTAAGGTACCTGAGTCCATGGAGGAACTAGAGAAGTTGCCAGGGGTTGGACATAAAACGGCAAGTGTCGTTATGTGTCAGGCGTTTGGTCAGCCAGCGTTTCCAGTGGACACTCACATTCATCGTCTAGCACAGCGCTGGGGGCTTTCGAGCGGCAAAAACGTCAAGCAGACCGAGGCTGACTTGAAACGGATCTTTCCTGAAGAGTCGTGGAATTTACTTCATTTGCAGATCATCTATTACGGGCGAGAACACTGTACTGCCCGTGGATGCGATGGAATGAAATGTGGAATTTGTTCTGAACTTTACCCCAACCGTAAAAAACCCATCACCACTCTCAAAGCGTAGCATCAAGAACGTAATGTACCATTGAACTACCCCCGAGAAACAACAAGGTTACTGAAACAACAAGGTTACTCATCATGCGATCACGATCACTTCTATTCCTTACCAATCGGGCTGGGAGTTCGAGTAAGTTACTATCTTCTAAAATAGTGGGCAGTCTGTGCGCGATTGCCGTTCCGCTGCTGTTCTTGCTGTTTGGCGAAGTAGCGCATATTCTGGCAGAGGCCGGTGCAAGCACAAAACACCCTTTCGCCAAAATGCTGCCTTCAATCGACGGGTGGTTTCCTGCGGACATGGCGGCGCTGGCCAAGGTCAGCGTTCTGCTAATCGGCGTTCTGGCAATTTCTTTTTTCATCGCGATTTCGCTCAACCTACTGAATCGCCAAGTCCAAGTTGTAGCGGTGGATTTCGAAGTCGGCATCATTCGCGAACTGAGAAGTCACTCCAAGCAGCTTGGAGTCATGCGAACATTGTCAGCTCAGCAAACGGCTTTGGTTGATGGACTCGAGTATCACTTGCCGAGAGTTCGCATGAGCTTGACTCGCTGGTGGCGAACATTCCCTCGTCATCTAGTTCAGTTGATCGGATGCTTGATTCTCGCTCTACTCATTCAACCACTGCTGACTCTATTGACCTTTGTCGGTGCGGCGCTGGTTACGTTGATTTATCGTTTTGTTGATCGCAATCGACGTAGCATGTTACCAGTCATTCGAGAGCGCGCCGCTCAAAGACGCGCCGATTTGATTTCGATGTGCCTAAAGGGCCCACTGCTGGAATCGGTTCACGCTGAACAAGAAATTGATCAGCATTTCTCTGAACAAATTGCAAACTATCGCAGCGAAGCGGTCAAAAGCCTTTCAAACTCCGCATGGAAAGTCCCGCTAATCATTGCAGTGGTCACAATTTTGGGATGCTTATTCCTATTCATTGTTGCAGTGAACGTCTTGCAGACTGAGTCGGAGATTTCCATCGCCGGAGCAGTGACATTTCTGCTCGCTGGCGTTGGCGCCGCCATCAGCGCTGTCCGATTGCAGCGAAGCGCCCGCGAACTTCAACAAGTAGAGAGCGCAGCCGATGAACTGAAGAGCTTCCTTTCGCTGCCGGTAGAGAAATTTAACGTGTCTGAACTGAAGACCATTACGCGAGTCAGCCAGCAAGCGGAACTTGACCATGTTACGCTTCAAGACAGCAGTGGTCGCAAGTTGCTAGAAAACGTTTCAGTCACCTTCAAGCCCGGCAGTCTAATCGGCGTCGTCTCCAGCGAACGACTGCAGGCGCAAGCGCTCGTTGAACTACTGATGGGGTATGGTCGTCCAATTAGCGGTCGGTTACTGATCGACGGCGTGCTGGTTTCCGACTTAACACCCGCCAGCCTTTCCAACTGCGCTCTGTGGGTTTCAGCCGACGGACCGTTGATCACAGGCACCGTGCAAGACAATCTCTCGCGACGTACAGGTGATTACGCTTCGCTGGATATCAACCAAATCCTCAAAGCTTCGAAGGCTATGGATATTGTTCAGCGCTTACCGGATGGCATGGCAACATTGATAACGCCCGGCGATGATCGCTTGACGGAAGACGCTGCCTTTCGACTGGGGATTGCGAGAGCCAACTTGCGGTCGCCTTCAATCGTCGTTATCGAAGAACCAGACAAACATGTCGACTCCAAGACGGAAGAAGATACGGTCGAAGCGATTTGTAGCTTAGTAAAGCCAACGTCGATAACAGTCCTAATACCGCACCGTTTGCTAACGCTACGGCAGTGCGATTCGGTATTGTTACTACACGATCATAAAGTCGTCGACATTGGTACGCATGCAGACCTGCTTCAGCGCTGCGAACTATACCGACATTTAAATTATGTTCGTTTCAATCCGTTTCGTGGGTTGGGTGCATAAGTGCGTGCAAGAAAAACCGGTCAGCATGCTGATGATTCTCCAAGATTCCTAAGAGTTTATTACGCTGGCTCATGCCGCTTCGATCCTGAGATATCTAGCCACTTATCGCGAGGAACGCCGTTTTTGATACGCCGGAAATTTTTTTTAATCCCTTCAGACTTAAAGCAATCAACAATTGCGATCCAGTCAGATTTGGCTAAAGTAGGCCCATCGCGTTGCTTGGCAACGCCAACGATTTCAACCTCATCCGTCGCAAGGTATCGCACAGTAGCCGCAAAGTGATATCCGTCGAAATGCTTAGCGCTCAAGCGGCAAGTGTTGCCACGCGAATAAGTTACTAATCAGCGAACTGCAGCAATCAAAATCTGTGTCTCAGATTGCTTTCGCCCGAGCATTGCTAGTAAAAACCTCCTTGGGAACGGTTTCCTTTCAAGACGATCACCAGCGCCAGATATTTCGGGACGCTGTTCTGCGATTGGGGTTCCGCGTGGAATTACCCCCATACGACATTCGGCGAGCTGCCGTAACGCACGATATTTGTCAGGAATGCCCTTAAGACACCTGCACGCTATTTTAGGGCATAATTTCTACCCGCGACAGAGCTTTATAATCTGGAAAACGGAAGTCAAATTAACGGGTCTCACAGTCCAGAACTCCGACTCGATTGGTTAGAATGAAGAATTATTATCCGGCGCAGGCGCCTGAGAATTATAAGTTCCCAGGTTCAAGCACGCATTAGTTTACGTATTAACTAAATGCTTGCTCTTCATCGTGCTCGTGCTCAGCGCTAGCGGTGCTCGTGCTCCTGCTCGAAATCGCCGTGCACGACGATCGATGTCCGACCGAACCAACC
>JANODD010000213.1:0-14267 GCA_031412515.1 Planctomycetia bacterium
GACTTTCGTGACGGTTCACTTCGGCGGCTGGGATCATCATTGGGACTTGCAAAAGGGAATGGAAAATTACCTGCCCAAAGTCGATAGCTGCGTCGCGACACTGTTTGAAGATTTGCACCAGCGCGGCTTGCAAGATAAAGTGCTCGTAGTTCTATGTGGCGAGTTCAGTCGAACGCCGCGAATGAACAACGGTGGCAATGGTGGCCCGCCGCTGAGCATGGGAACTCCGGGACGGGATCATTGGGGGCAAGCCATGTTCTGTTTGCTTGGCGGCGGTGGGGTCAAAGGTGGCCAAATCGTCGGTTCAACCGATTCCAAGGGAGAAATGCCGCAAGACCGCGCCGTGACGCCAAGTGATATTCACGCCACGATCTATCACGTGCTTGGCGTCGACCCTAAGGTTCATTTCCTCGACCACTCGGGACGCCCCGTCCCTGCGATCGATAGTGGGGAAGTCATTCACGAGTTGGTATAGGCTAAGCTGCGATATCATGTGCACCGTCGATTAGTTGGACTATTTGATCGCTGGTGGGTTCGATCGGAGACCGAGGCGACCGAGGCTCCTGCCGAGCTTCTTGGACGTGTAATAGGACGTTCAAAAGCACATTAACCTCGACGGGTGCTTCCGAGTAAGACTCGGCGAGAGCCTCGGTCTCCCATCGAGTTTTTTGGACGCGTATGGGGACGTTCACAAGTACCTTGACGTCGAAATCTCGCTGGCACATCGGACTTGCATTTAGCGGCGACACTGACTTTGTCATATTGGCAGTACGGCCAATATTGGGCTGGAAATCAATCTTTCGCCAACTATTTTGGCCCGGCGAAATCAGCATTTTCGCATGTGTTTTGCAGCGTTTTCGCGAGCTTTGGAACCTCCATGGATAACTCGACATAAGTCGCTGGCACAGTGTTTGCTCAGAGGGAAGCACGCAAATCTAAAATGCCTTTTTGACGCACTCCAGCGGCTCGACGGCTGTTGGAATTTGGATTTCCCGAAACATTAGACCTGAGTCGGGCGCTTTCGAAGAGCGTCGCAGGTAAATCAGTTCCCCAATTGTTATCAAACCCCGGAGGATCGCCGCACATGTCGACGGCTACAAAGAACAAAGACAAGACCAAGATTAAATTGCAACCTCTCGGAGATCGGCTCGTTGTCAAGCGCGAAGAATCGCTCGGCAAAACCGTGGGCGGAATCTACTTGCCAGACAGTGCTAAAGACAAACCAACTCGAGGCACTATCGTCAGTGTTGGCGACGGTAAGTTGCTTGAAAACGGTACTCGCGGCACGATGCAAGTCAAAGTCGGTGACAAGGTTTTATTCACTAGCTATGCAGGCGAGAACATCGAAGTCGGCGACGAAGAATTCGTACTGATGAGCGAAAGCGAAGTGCTGGCAGTTCTCGAGTAATCGAACCGCCATGGCGCTTACCCAAAACATTTACTGATAACAGCACAGAACAAAGTAGGAGTTTGATACTTATGGCAAAAATGATTGCGTTTGATCAGGAAGCACGCGAAGCGATTCGCCGCGGTGTTTCCAAGTTGGCCCGTGCGGTCAAAGTTACTTTGGGACCAAAGGGTCGCAACGTGATTCTTCAAAAGAGTTTCGGTAGCCCAACAGTGACCAAAGACGGCGTCACCGTGGCTAAAGAAATTGACCTTGAAGACGTCTATGAAAACATGGGCGCTCGGATGGTTCGCGAAGTGGCCAGCAAGACCAGCGACGTGGCCGGTGACGGAACCACCACTGCAACCGTTATGGCTGAAGCGATCTTCAACGAAGGTCTCAAATCAGTTGTTGCCGGTGTGAATCCAATTCAAATGAAGAGCGGCATTGAGAAGGCGGTTGCCGATATCACTGAAAAGCTTCAGAAGATGTCGATCAAGATTCGCGAAAAGAGCGAAATGGCCAACGTTGCCACGATCGCTGCCAACAACGATCGCGAAATCGGCAATTTGCTGGCTGACGCCATGGAAAAGGTCGGCAAAGACGGTGTTGTAACCGTCGACGAAGGCAAGAGCCTTCACACTGAACTCGAATTCGTCGAAGGTATGCAGTTCGATCGCGGTTACCTGTCGCCTTACTTTGTAACCGACATGACCAGCATGGAAGCTGTGCTCGAAGAGCCGTACATCCTGGTTTTCGAAAAGAAGATTTCGAACATCAAGGATCTTGTACCAGTTCTCGAAGCTGTTGTTCAACAAGGCAAGCCGCTGTTGATCATCGCTGAAGACGTTGACGGCGAAGCACTCGCTACGCTAGTTATCAATCGCCTTCGCGGTACTCTGAACATTGCCGCTATCAAGGCTCCTGGTTACGGAGATCGTCGCAAAGCCATGATGGAAGACGTTGCCATTTTAACTGGCGGAACCGCCCTGTTCGAAGCTCTCGGAACGAAGCTCGAGTCGGTTACTTTGGCTGAACTTGGTCGCGCCAAAAAGGTCATCATCGACAAAGACAACACCACGATCATCGAAGGTTCTGGCAAGAGCTCGGACATCAAGGCTCGTATCGACCAGATCCGCCGTGAAATCGAAAACACAACCAGCGATTACGACCGCGAGAAGCTCGATGAGCGTCTAGCCAAGTTGGCTGGTGGTGTGGCTAAGGTCAACGTTGGTGCAGCGACCGAAAGCGAAATGAAGGAAAAGAAGGCTCGCGTTGAAGACGCCCTTCACGCAACCCGCGCTGCTGTCGAAGAAGGCATTCTTCCTGGTGGTGGTGTGGCACTGCTTCGCGCTAGCAACAGCGTCAAGCCAGCTGAAACGCTGACACACGACGAACTCGTTGGCTACAACATCGTTATCCGTTCGTGCCGCGCTCCACTGACCATGATCAGTGAAAACGCTGGCAAAGATGGCGGAATCGTTTGCGAAAAAGTGGCTGAAGCTAAAGGCAACATGGGCTACAACGCTCTGACTGACGTCTATGAAGACATGGTCAAAGCTGGTGTGATCGACCCAACCAAGGTTACACGTACTGCACTTGCTAATGCAGCTAGCGTTGCAACGTTGTTGCTGACCAGCGACGCGTTGATCGCTGAAAAACCGAAGGCTGACAAAGGTGGATCCAAAGGCCACGGCGGCGACCACGACATGTACTAATCTTTAGTACAGTTGCGAAGTGAAAAACTCAGAATACCCGCTGCATAAAACGCAGCGGGTATTTTTGTTTGAGAAACGGCTCGACAGCGAACTTACTTACTTGTGGATTTCAACTACTGAAACAACTTCGGAGCAAAATCGTTGAGGTATCTCTGCCATACGATCCAGGTATGACCACCTTCACCTTCATCGTAGACGACATCGAACTTGTGCTTCTTGAACATCTCGACAGTAGTGCGAGAAGTTTCGACGAGAAAATCGCCTTTGCCAGTGCCAAACCAGAAAAGCTTGAGCCCTTTCTTCAAATCGTCGTTATCCAGAATGGCTTCATGCTCCTTTTCAAAAGTGGGCCCTTCGCTGGCCGGTGCTCCTGGACGCGGGATGATTCCAAAGACTCCAGAACTAAAGACACCGAGATAGGCAAATTTCTCAAGCTTTGGAATGCCTATGTTCAGCGTTTGGGCGCCTCCCATGGAAAGTCCGGCGAGAGCGCGGCTGTCACGATCTATTTTCACACGGTAATTTTTTTCAATGTAGGGCATGGCATCATTTAAGAAATCCTCCGAGAACTCATCCACGGCCGGGCGAGGCCCGCCAAAGCGGAGAGGGCTAGCGTGTCCGGCAGGCATTACGACGACCATCGGCTTGGCTTTGCCAGCCGCGATGAGGTTATCAAGAATGAACCCTGCACGTCCTACTGTCGACCACGAATTGTCGCTATCGCCCGCACCATGCAGCAGATAGAAAACGGGATAAGTTGCGTCTCCTTTTTCATATCCTGGTGGCGTGTAGACGTGCATTCTTCGAAATCGTTTTAACGAAGCAGAGTTGTAAGTCAGTTCGGCTAATGCGCCGTGCGGAACATCCTTTGTATCCATCCATTCGGCACCTGGCACGCCCAATAGGCTCCACACGTTACCAACCGATTCGCTGGTCGTCGGATTGCGAGGATCAACCACCGTGACGCCATCGACGTTGAAGTTATAACGGTAGTACCCAGGAGCAACGTCCATCGTCGCTTCCCAAACTCCTTCATCGTTTTTCTTCATTTCAGGCATCGAACCTTGGATGTCCGAGCCACTCAGCGATACCTTAGTCGCATTGGGAGCAAGAACGCGGAATGTCACCTTGCCGTCTTTCAACTCAGGCGATACGACGTTCGGTCCGCGTCGCGATTGAGCGTGGGTATCTGAAACTGAGAAAAAGCATGCAATCAACAGGATGGGTGGCAAAGCGAGGGCGATTCTGGTTTTCATTTATCGATACTCCGTAGAAGTTTTTGTTAGTGGTGGTTGGGGTCTACTGACTATACCGCGAACTCCACTTCATATGCACCAGCCAACGGAAAAGTAGCGAAAACCGCCTACTTATTGTTCTTCTCGGCGAACACCAGCTCGCTTTCAATTCAAGTCGTACTCGGTTCGGAGAAGCTATCGAGTACGAGTACCGCAAAGCCTGAGTACGAGTACGAAAAGACTGCATTGCTGAGCGATCCGAAATGGAAGTTAGGCGGCGTTTTTAAGTTTTTTTTGAGTGATGGAACGCCAAGCGGTCACTTCTTTGTAGAGAATGTAGAATTCCAACTCTGCTTACAGGAGAACCGACCTTTTGGACCTTCAAGAAAGTATCGATCGATTCGCCTATCCTTTGACGGGCTTAGTCGTGTCTTGGGGTGTTCCTTCTGTGGACGCTGCAGAGTTGGCTCAAGATAGCTTGGCGGACGCCCATCTAAGTATTGCGACTTGTCGCGGTGATATCCGCGACCCGCTAGTGTTCGGCCGTTGGCTTCGCGGTATCGCGAGAAACAAGTATCGCAATTGGTTTCGAAGCCGCTCTCGACGCGAGCGTTTGGCTGCATCAGTGAGCCCCACAACGCTTGACGAAGTTGCCGTTGAGCCGGTTTATGTGGATGAACGACTATCCCGATTGCGAACTGAAATCGAGCGTCTGCCAGGCAAGCAGCGAGAGGTGGTCATGATGCACTATCTCGACGAAACTCCCGTCGCTGACGTAGCCGCTTTGTTATCCATCACACCCAAAGCAGTCGAAGGGCGATTGTATCAGGCTAGAAGGACGTTGCGACGACGAATGGATGAATCGATCTCTTGGACCGAAGTAGCGAAGGCGGTGCTGTTATGAACCCATCCAACAGAAACATGTTGATCGACGAAGACGAAATTCGTGCTGCATTAAAGCCGTGGCGACCCGACGCACAGGACTTTCGTGCCAGAGTCCGCAATCGCATCGAAGCGGCCTCGAACAAGGTGCAATCTGCATCGCGAAGGTCGACAGATAATGCTAACCATTCTCGGCACAGCGAATGGCTACGCATTGCGGCTTCGTTTGTTCCAATCAATCTGCTTGGACGCAACGCCGACACGACGATTATGCCAATTTCATTTGCCGCGATCTCACTTGGAAAGAAGCTGGTGGTTGTGCTGGCGTTTCCTTTCCTTTGCATTTTCATGGTTGGATTGACCCTGTACGGGATGCTGAGAATCCGCGCCGCGCAAAATGGTCAACCCTCAGGGGGATTTGATATTGCGCAAGCCAAACAAGTGACTTTGCAATGGTGGAAGCGCTATGGCTGGATCGCTTCGATTGTTTTCGTCGGCACACTTGCCGCACCCATTGCGGGATGGACAACACCATTGATGATCTCCCTGGTCTGTTCTGGCTTCGCGGCTGTGTCCTTCGTGCGTGCATTGGCGCGCGAGAGACTGGTCGAACGCAGTCTAATCGGCGGCATGTGTGCTGCTGGATTGGGATTGCTCGGCCAGGCTTCGCAATCGCTTTCAATGGTTTCAGGGACGTCTCATCAAGTTCTTGATCCGAATCTAGTCACCGGTGTGTTGTTTGGAGGTTCGCTCATAATAAGCGCTTTCGTACGACCCTTGGCATGGACGAAAGCGGGCGACATGCAGGCACTGCTCAAGCATACTCGCGATTGCTTAGTGATTGCAATTGTTGTCAACGTTGTCGCACTAGCGGGCCTGGCCTACGTGTTGGCATCGTACATTCCGTTGATTTTAAGTGCGATCGAAGTGGTCCTATTCGTGGCTGCATTGACGAGCCTTAGAGCACGTATTATGAGTTACCTGCCTCGCGTTGCGATCCGCTCCATTTATTTAATTCTCCTCGTCGCAGTTTGCACCCAATCGTATTGGCGTGGCGTGACGGCATTGGACATTAAAAAACAGGTTCAGTTGCCGGAACTAGGCCAGTATCGCATCTGGGACCAGTGGGCAGACTCTGCCAAGTGGCTGAGCGAGACTGGTATCGGATTCGATCAGCAAATGGTGATGCAACGCGTTACTGAAGATTTGGATCGTGGTACGCCGCCTCCGGCTTGGATCCTCACCGCTGCAGTACGTTCGGGCGTGATGAGTAAAACGGAGTTACTTTCTTACACTAACGTGCAAGCCGATTGCGCTCAGTTAGCTGATCCGCAATTCAGTGGGCAACTCCTTGCCGACTTACAGTCAGTTTATTTTCGCATCGTCGCATGCAATGCAAGTGGAGAACTGACCCTTGCGGAACGAGATACTTTGATCCACCGATTGATGGTTAACTGGAATGATCTTGATTCGAATGAATACGTTAGTCTGGGTCGAATGAAGAACGCTCTTTTGTTGACCGAGTTATTCAACGTGCTCGATCCGAAGGCTCACCAAGAACAGCGCACTGCAGACGTTCACCGCTGGTTGGTCAAGCATCAGATCACCAGGCCAGGCTTGTTTCAGGACGGTGGCGGATTTCGTCTTTACGATCAAACTTACCATTGCGATCGGCGTGCAACACTTTCTGCGATCAGCTTGATGGAAACATATGGTGTGCCAGCCGGTTTGGACTTAGTGCAGTTACGATCTTACTTGCGGCCGAACTTCGTCTACGATTTCCAACCGTACGATTATGTTCCGAAAACCATTTCGAGATCCAAGCTCAATCAGATCCCTGACGTTCCAAAGTTATCTGCATTAGCTTACTTGCAAACCGAATCGCCACTTTGGCTTTCGATCTTACTAGTGTTACTCTTGTTTTATGCAACGATCAGCTCGCCAGTGCGTGAAGAAGTTCAGTGAACGATCGCTCGCAAAGTTAAGTTTCTCCGGGATCAAATGTAGCTGGTTTCGTGAGAAACCGGCGGTGCACCGGTAAACTTTCCATTGCATCCGGTTTCTTACGAACCAGCTACCATTCAATCCGGTTTTCGTGAGTGGCTGAGCGTTGCCGCGATCCCGCGCGTTACTTTCGTCAGCTATAATTGGTGAATTGCGAATCGAAGGCACATTAGGACGACTGCATGCTGGGTAACTCACAGGAAAATTCGACCACAAACAACTTGCGAGCTCTCGCACGCCAGTTCGGTTGCAATGACATCGATCAAGCCGAACGCAACTTGCAGAGCATCCTAAACTTGGGACTGCCGGACGATTTGATCGTCAATCTCTTCCAGCAGCTTACCAAACTCCTATCGCAGTCCACCGACGCTGACCGAGTCCTTGGAAATCTTGAACGATTCGCGCACGCATCGCTTTCACCCCAATCCTTGCTCGCGTTGTTCGAGCGTGAACCTGATTCGCTTGCGTCTCTAGTGCAACTGTTTGCAACCAGCCAATACATGGCTGATCAATTGATCAAGGATCCTGGTGCCTTCGACTTGCTGCGAATGACCGATGGACAACCAGTGCAAGCGTCCCTGCTCGCGGATGAGATTCTGGCTGAGGTCAACGCGTCTACCGAAATTCGACAAGTGATGCGAGCTATCCGCGGCTTCAGGCACCGCGAAAATCTTCGGATTGCATATGGCGACTTCATCGGTGGATTGCCGATCGAGATCATCACTGAACAGTTGTCGTCGCTCGCCGATGCCATTCTGCAAGCCGCAGTTGCGGCTGCGCGGCGCGAGATGACGACGAAACGCGAGGCACCGAAACGAGCCGACGGGCAGCCGGCGCGCTTTGCGGTAATCGCGTTGGGGAAATTAGGCGGCGCGGAGCTGAACTACTCGAGCGACATCGATCTGCTGATGGTTTGCGATGAAGCGGTTGAACCGAGTGCGTGGCGCGGTATGGCGGTGACGGATTACTTCGAGCGCTTGGCGCAATGGGTCATTCGCTTCTTGAGCGAAGCAACATCGGCGGGTGTGGCCTATCGAGTTGACATGCGGCTTCGGCCAGGTGGCACACAAGCCCCTCTTGTGATTACGGCTACGGAAGCGGTTCGTTATTACGATTCATCGGGGCGAACCTGGGAACGCCAAGCCTTTGTTAAAGCTCGCGCCGTGGCTGGCGATTTGGACTTGGGCCGCGAGTGTTTGGCTCAGTTGCAACCGTGGATTTATCGACGCTACTTGAATCGAGCGGACATTACCGGCATCGCCGCGCTGAAGCGCCGAATCGAAAAGCAAGCGGCTGTTGCGAGCCAAGATTCGAGCGGTTCAGTGCCAACCAATGTCAAACTCGGGCCTGGCGGTATTCGTGATATCGAATTTGTGATTCAGTTCCTTCAGTTGCTTAACGGTGGCGATCTCCCTGCGCTTCGCGAGCCGAACACTCTGCGAGCTATCCAATCGCTCGTGCAAGAAAAGTGCTTGACGATGACAGAGCGAGAGTTACTGTCGACCAATTATCGTTTCGCGCGGCGACTTGAACATTACTTGCAGATCATGTTCGACCTCAAGGCTCATACGCTGCCGACCGACCCCAACGAACGCCAGCGGCTCGCAATGCGGATGGGCTATCGTGATCGACCCGACAGCCCAGCTCGAGAACAACTGCACCGTGAATGGACTGAGAAATCGACGCTCAATCGCCAGATATTTAACCACTTACTGCACGATGCATTCGAAGACCAAGATGCGTCTTCGGCTGAGGCTGACCTTTTGCTTGATCCCGAACCTGACGAGTCGACGATCGTTAGTGTGCTTGCGCCGTTCGGCTTTCAAGATCCTAAACAAGCCTACCGTCACTTGCTCGAGCTGTCGCGTGAGAGCATTGCTTTTTTGTCGACGCGACGCTGCCGCCACTTTCTAGCGGCCATTGCGACACGATTGTTGACTGCGATCGGCCAGACGCCCAACCCCGACTCGACGCTTGTAAACCTTGCTCATGTTAGCGATTCGCTCGGTGGCAAAGCAGTTTTGTGGGAGTTGTTCAGTGCTAATACACCCTCGATGGAATTGTGCATTCGGTTGTGCGCCGGAAGTCCCTACTTGGTCAGCATCCTGACGAGCAATCCGGGCATGATTGACGAGTTGATGGATTCGCTGATGCTTGATTGTTTACCCAGCTACGATGAACTGGATGACAATTTAACCGAGCTCTGCCGTCGGGCGGAAGACAATTCGCCGATTCTGCACAGTTTCAAAAACTCGATGCATCTGCGGGTTGGTGTTCGCGACATTTTGGGTAAAGAGGCAATCTCAGCGACTCACGCAACGCTTTCCGACATCGCCGAAGTCTGTTTAAAGCAAGTCATCGAAACGGAGTACCATCGTTTGGTGCAGCGAATCGGTGTGCCTATTTGCAGTGGCAATGCCGAAGAGAACCCAAGAGCTGGTTCTGCGGCTGAGCTGGTAGTACTGGCCGTTGGGAAACTGGGTGGGCGAGAACCGAACTATCATAGCGACCTCGAAGTCATTTTTCTTTTTGATGGCGAGGGCTCCACGCGCAGTTTGTTGCCGACACGCAAGTTTGAACCGACGACCAATCGTCACTTCTTCAATCAGTTGAGTCAGCGGATCATTCACGCCGTGACGCGGACGGGAATGAGCGGTCGACTGTACAATCTCGAAGTCGGTTTGCGCCCCCTAGGAAAAAGTGGCGAACTGGCGATAACGATTGATGACTTGCGAGCTTACTTCCATGACGGCGCCGGAAAAGCGTCTGAACGTCAAGCGCTCTGCCAAGCCCGTGCCATCTGGGGCGGACCGCTCGCACGCGAGACAGCCATCGAATGTGTTTACCAAGTCATTAAGGATACGCCGCACGCAACGCGCTGGGCCGAAGAGATCTTTGAGGATCGCTTGCGTCTAGAAACCGACGCCTCGCGTGACAACCTCAAACGCGGCGTGGGTGGCACTATGGACATCGAATACGTTGTACAAATGCTGCAACTGTATGCAGCCCAGGAACATCCTAACGTCTTAGTTCCAGGGACGCTGGACGCAATCCATCAATTGGCGACCAGCGGCAAACTCGAGTCGGCTACGGCGGCTCAGTTGCAAGAGAATTATAAGTTCTTACGGAGCATTGAGTCCGGCATTCGACTGATGAATACTTCGGCGCGACACGACTTACCGACGGCCGCCAGCGAGCTTAAGTGCCTTGCGGTGCTTATCAACTACCACGATTCTACGCCCCTGGATCGTCGCTGCCGCGAAGTACGCAAGCAAAATCGCGAGATCTTCGACCGCATCTTTAGCGAAAATTTACCGGCCGAGGAAGATAGCGGCGGGTCGTAGCTTGGGACCATCTGTCCCGAGCGTTCTTCATGTGCGTCGAGCGAAAAACACAGGCGGGACGAAAGTCCCTTCCTACGACGTAGCTTGGGACCATTCTCCCCAGCGTTTTCTAAGAGTGCAGGAGCAGAACTGCAGACGGACCGGACGGGAGTCCCCTCCTACGTCAACTGCTCAACTAGAACCACGACGCGACGACAGAACTGGGACTGAACAGCCGAAGCGCCAACCATCTGACAAAGCTGATCAAGCTCGCGCCCAATGGATTCCTTGATCTGCATTAGCTCGTTGGCGGATTTTGCAGATTGCGTGATTGTCTCTGCTTTTGTTTCATACATCCATATCATCAACTGACATTGATTGAGAACTGAAACAATAAGCCTGGATAAATCCGAATGCGTATTTACCACATCTTGGCAGCTATTACCTTGGCAAGTAATTGAGAATACTTCGCTAGCAGATTGGAGAAGTCGCCCCCAAGCTACAGATATATTTTGTAGAAATTGGTCGATTCGTTGAAACTTGCAGACCAACAGTTTAGAAGTGTTACGATTGTGTGTTGATCCAAGCGGGAGCGGAAAACTTTGTAAGTCGTTGTGGTTAAAAGAAACCATGCTATATACTTATGCATTTTGAACAAAAAGCATTATGAGAAACCCTGCTGGTTTACACTTACTTCTTACTTATAATGATCGCTAGATTTTTTAGCCATAACAATATAAAGCCGTTTGCATTGTTTTAGAGCGATATCACCCGGAAGGGTGAGCTATTCAATGGTTTATTGAAGGAGCTACATGTTGGACAGTCAAGGAAGTATTTCGCAAGAAGACTCTCTTGCGATAATTAGCTTACTTGGCGAAACCGCTGGATTGAATGAAGGTTTGATTGCAAGGAAGCGGTTTCTGATGCGCGGACTTAGTCGACTGGTCGACGCTGATGGTTGGCTTTGGTCCATGACTCGTGCCGATCATGCCAAAGGGCAGCCGGTATCAGCGGGTGTGATTTACGATGACTTAACGGAGAGTCAGTTCGCGGGGTGGGTTGAAGCGAGTCAAATTGCGAAACTGCCGCCACCCGAAGATGCGCCCCTATCGCAAGAATTGCTCAAGGGAAAACACTTTACGCGAACTCGTGATCAACTGGTTCCGGACGAAGAGTGGTATTCGCATCCCACCATTGAAAAGTACCGGTTGCAACGCGGGATCGACGACTTCCTGTATTCGATTTATCCCTTGGGCGAGCATCGGGACTGCTGCAGCGCAATTGGTTTGTTTCGCAAGAAAGAACGTCAAAAGTTCAGTTGTCGCGAACGCCTGATCGCCCATATCTTACTTGGAAGTGTCCCGTGGCTGCACGCATCGGGTTTTCCCGACAATCCTGCCAGCGAACTGCTAAAACTGACCCCGAGAAAACGAACGGTGCTAGTCCATCTGCTCAACGGAAAGCGGCGTGTTGAGATTGCCAAATTGCTTTCAATATCCGAAGAGTCCGTGAAGACGCACACGAGCGAAATTCTTCATCATTTTGGCAAGCGTGACCAAGTCGCCTTAATGAGCCATTTTCTGTCAGGTGACGGAGGCGATCGAGCAAGCTAGAAGTTAGAAGTTAGAGGCTAGAGGCTAGAGGCTAGAGGCTAGAGGCTAGAGGCTAGAAACCGTATTCGCAGTCGAGCGAGTCTTCCCCCGAAGGACTCTCTCGACTGCGAATGGTTACCGCGTCAACCTGCCGAAGACGCGATTAAGCTAGACCAGCTCGTTCCTTCGGATCTTTTAATCCGTCGGCTAGTTTGGCGAGTGCTTCGGTTTCAATTTGTCGAACTCGTTCGCGAGTCAGTCCCAGTTCGGTGCCGATCTCCTTTAACGTATGGGCAGTGCCTTCACCTAGACCGAAGCGAAGCTTCAGCACAGTGGCTTCACGCGTATCGAGCGTGTCGAGTAATTCGAGCACTGTGCTAAGTACGTCGTGGTCTAGCAGTTCTTCGTCGGGTGCCTTCAACCGCTCGTCCATGACCATTTCACCCAACGACCAACCCGCATCGGTTTGATCGCTTTGCGGCGTACTGTTGTAAACCTGGATTGCTTTTTTGATGATTGGCAGCTTTTTACGGGCCAATCCCAGCACTCGACCAACCTCTTCTTGAGTGGGAGTGCGACCAAGTTCTTCGGTCAATCGAGCGGACGCGCGGCGCCATTTGCTCAGTAGTTCAACCATATACGCCGGGATCCGGATCGTTTTGGCGGAGTTGATCAGCGCGCGCTTGATCGACTGCTTGATCCAGTAACTCGCATAGGTGCTGAAGCGAGTACCCATCGTGGGGTCGAAGCCCTCAACCGCCCGCAGCAGGCCGAGGTTACCTTCTTCGATCAAGTCTTGCAGACCAAGACCTTTGCCGACATAACCGCGTGCGATGTTAACCACAAGGCGAAGGTTGGCCCGAACCATCCGGTCACGAGCTCGCGCGTCACCTTCGGCAATCAATTTTGCTAAGTCGCGCTCATCTTGAGCGGTTAACAGAGCGGTTTCATTAATTTCGCGGAGATATGTCTCCAGAGGCGACTGGGGGGCGGCATCATCCTTGGTGCTGCGTCGTCGCGCACTAACACGCAGCTCTTCTTCCTGCGTGGTGTCGACTTCATCTAGGTGGTCGTTGTGTTCTGACATGAATGTTTCGCACTTCAGGATAAGGGAACGAGGTTACGCCATGCACCCACACGAGTTCATCCCGATCAAACGGGCACCATTGGAGTTGGTTGAACTCATGGGAACCTAATTGCGCAGGTCTGAGGTGCTGCGACAAACCTAGATATCGTCGCCCTATGCATGCAAATCGACGGTTTGCAAAACATTGACCATTGTGACGATCTTAGCGCCCGCGGCAGATCTACGATTGGGCGCGATTTTGCGGTCTATTCAGTCGCCAGCCGAGTGTCGCGAGCTGAGTGTCGCACAATTGTCGCAATTGTTGCTGCCTCAATTGTTGCTGCCTGGTTGGCAACATCATCCGGAACGCGCAAGAGAGCGTCCCGCTTAGGAATGAACTTGAAAACGCGGATTTACAAGTGGTTTATCAGCCGGAAGGCGTTAGCCTTCGGTTCAAGACACAACCGGAGGCTAACGAGAGCGTCCTGCTTAGGAATGAACTTGAAAACGCGGATTTACAGGTGGTTTATCAGCCGGAAGGCGTTAGCCTCCGGTTCAAGACACAACCGGAGGCTAACGCCTTCCGGCTGATAAGACTATACCACCGTAATGATCAGCTTCAGTTCAAACTCCTAAGCGGGAGGCTCTCGCAAGCGTCCGGTTCTCGCTCTGCGGACGCTCCACTAGTAGTGCGGTGGCTTTTCCTCGCGCGGGTCAAACTGCTCTTTGCGTTGATCACGGAGCAACTTAATGTGCTCCTCTAGCCGCAAGATAACGCGTTCATACCGCATCATTGACTGAGTATGTTCGGTCACTACTTCGTTCAACTGTTCGCAGATCCGTTGCTGGTGTGCCAGTTGAATCTCCAGTTCAGTAACGCGGGATTGCAAGTTGCGTTGTTCGTCCATTTTGACTTCTTAAGTGGCGTATGCTTCCAGCTGGTGTGGCGAAAAGTCTGTAGCGGAATGCGTCAAGCATTTCGTTCATGTGACTTTGCACTCGTAAATCCAACCTCCGAAAGCCTTGACGGCTTCCGCTACGGTATTCATCTACGACTTTT
>JANODD010000214.1:0-4353 GCA_031412515.1 Planctomycetia bacterium
TCGTAGTAACCAGTTGATCTGGCCCACCGCTGATCTGTTACCCACCAATCATGAAGCTCTAGGCCTGGACAGTTTTGAACAGATGGTTGAGTTTGTTGATCCGGCTTTTACCAAGACGCCGCTGTCGCCTGGTAAGTCACGACGGATGCTTACTACAATCGAGAGCGCACTGTTTGTTACGGGCCGAATTGTGGTCGCAGAACCCGCTTCTTTTAGGCCAAATTACTATCGCAGTTGGATTCATTTATTACAGCACTAATTCGGCCAACTCCCGCCTGTAGCCTCCCTAGCTCGCCGCCCGCTTCTCTTTCCTAAACATTGTAACCCGCCTTTACCTCGCCCTTGTTTGGCGATTGTTTGCTCGGGCGCTGTTTGGTACCACTGGCTGTATTCCTAAACTGACTATCCAGAAAATGCGGTCAAGAGCTTGGGCTGTGTTAGGAGAGTTAGTCGTGTATAGCCGGATCTGTTCTTCCAAGAAGGATGCCGACGATCTGTTGGCCAAGCTTAAAAGCACTTCCTGTCCGCATTGCAAGATTACGGGAGCGCTCATCAAGCATGGCTTCCTGCGTGGCTACGATGAGCAACATCAACTGGGCAAAACAGTTCGCGCTGCTCGAGTCTTCTGCAGTAACCGAGTCACTGGGTATGGGCGAGCGGGTGGCTGTGGGCGAACCTTCAGCGTTTGGATCGCCGACAAAATCAAACACTTATTTCTTTCCGCCGATAGCTTGTGGAATTATCTCAGCAGTGCCGTAAGCTCAGGAAATAAACTCGACGCTTTTCGAAAACTTAATAGCGGCTTGAGTGATTCAGCCGCGTATCATATTTGGCGACGATTTCTGAACGCGCAGGCCGCTATCCGCACGGCGCTCTCTGGAATGTGCGAGCCACCGCAAATCGTCTCGGACTGCCCAGCTCAACTCACGCTGGCACATCTCGCCCAGGCCTTCAAAGAGCATCTGCTCTCGCCAATAGCCGCCTTCGGGGCCGCTCTGCAAATCTTCTTCATGTAAGTCCTGAGTGGCTGTTGGCAACATGCTGTGACGAACCGCAGTCGGTAGCGGCTCCCCGGAAAAACTCGTCGTGAGCGTGACGACATCGGGCGTGATGCGAGTCGTTACGAACCGTACAGGCCGAATTGTCAGTCGCTGATGAAAAGCGAACGTGGCCGAATTGCCGTCGCAATTGGGCGACACCAACGAACCCAAAATCGCCAACAACACAACTCGGCGATGGACCTGCTTGGGAACAAGCTTAGATTTTTTCGTAGCTGTACATTCCCACTTCAGAACACAAACTCAAAGGAGCGATTGCAGTGAAGAATCCATCGATCTACCTCAAAATGAAAGTCCTCGGTGCGATTGATGTTGCCCCAGGCAAGACGCGTGACGAGCGAGTTCGCAACGTGGCCGAGATGACCTTCTTGGACGAGGAAGGAAACCAATACCGGTTCACTTGGCGAACCATTCAGACTTGGTACTACCGCTACAAAAATCACGGTGTTACAGCCATGGACACATCGTCACGCGCCGACAAAGGAGTTCCACGCAAGGTCACGCCTGAGGAGGTGCTCGAAGCGATCAACCAGGCATTGCCACATTTTCGTCAGAAGAACAATGGCAACTCCGCAATGACCAACAAAACGGCCATCTACAGGTTCTGCATCGAGAAAGGATTGCTTCATGCCAGTCAGATTGCCCGGACGACGTTTGGCCGAATGGTCGAGAAGTACGAACTGCTCAAAGCCGATCCGAGCGAAAACAAGCGTCGACTAGCTTTTAGTATGCAGTACGCCAACCAGCTTTGGCAGGCAGACACCATGTTCGGACCGCAAGTCGGTGGTAGGCAGACTAAGCTGATCGCCTTTATCGATGATGCCAGTCGCGTGTTGTGTCACGGCGAATTCTTCTTAGATGAAAACGCCGACTCGATGATTCGTGCACTCCGTAGTGCTTTCTACAAACGAGGCTTGCCCGAGCAGTTGTTGGTCGACAACGGTTCGATCTACTGCTCGCAGGAGATCACGCTCATCTGTGCTCGTGTGGGTTGCATCCTGCGTCACACGGCAGTCCGCGATGCGGCTGCGAAGGGAAAGATCGAGCGCTTCTTTCGTCGAGTGCGTGATCAATTCCTGATTCGCAATCTCGATCTGTCTTCGATTCATGAACTCAATCGTCAATTCACCGCTTGGGTCGAACAGGATTACAACGCCACCGTCCATTCGACGCTTGGCATGAAGCCGATCGATCGTTTCGGTGTCGACTTATCACGCATTCGGTTCCTCTCTCCCTCACAAGACACCGACGAATTGTTCTACGCCGAGGCGACTCGCTCAGTCAAGAAAGACAACACGTTCAGCTTTCAGGGAGCCCGCTACGAGACACCGATCGACTTGCGTGGCAAGCAGATCATCGTGCGCTACGAGCGGCATCGCAAAGGTGCTGTAATTGTCTACGACAACGGACGCCGCCTCGGACAAGCCCGACTGCTGGACGCAGTCGCCAATGGCTTGGCGCGCAGAAGAGAGCAGGCATAAGGCTAAAGACTTCGTATTCACCCTCAAGACTCACCCCTCAAAACTCAAGGCTCAATTATGATCCGTTCCTACTTCGGTCTCACCGACAATCCATTCGCGCTACGCGACATCCAACTGTTACCACATCAGCAAGAAATCCACGACACGCTGAGAGTCCACTGTCAACAAGGCGGGCTATGCCTGGTGGTTGGCAGGCCCGGCACCGGCAAAAGTGTGATCAAAGAATCTCTCAAAAGGTTGCCTGAGAAAGAGCATCTGATTGCCACAGTTGCACGAACGCTGCACACTTATACCAACACCGTTAAGATCCTGTGCGAAGCGTTTCGAATCGAGTTCGAAAGTTCAGCGTTCAAATGCGAACGCAAACTGATCCAGGAGGCCTTCAACCTCAATCGTAGTGGCAAGATGCTGGTCACCATCATCGACGACGCTCATCTGATGGAGATGGAAAACCTTCGCAAGCTCAGGTTACTGCTGGAGGATTTTCCCAAGAATCATAACCTGATCTTGATCGGGCAAATCGAGTTGCTCTCGAATCTCGACCTGGGCATCAATCAGGATATCAAGAGCCGCGTGACTTACTCAGTCGTGGCCCGTCGGCTACATGATGACGTGATGCGTGAGTTTACACATCGTGAACTGGAGCGTCTGGGCTTGGCTCACAGCACGTTCACCAGCGGTGCGACCGAGTTGATCATTCGCTCGGCTGATGGAGTGCTTCGTCGGTGCCGCAACCTCTGCTTGTCGGCCATGCTCGAAGCGGTCCGCGCTTCTGCTGGTCGAACGATCGACATCGACGTCGTCAATCGCGTCTTGCTCCAGCCGCACTGGCAGAGCCAAGTTGATCTAACCGATTTTTAAAATCCTACTTCCTCAAAGATTGGAGTTTGATATGATCACCAAAGATTTACTCCGCGAGATACGCAACGATTTGCCGATGAAGTTGACGATTCAGCGCCTTGGCCGTTTCGGTCCAATCGCAAAGCATAGTGATGGTTACTTCCGCTTTCAGTGTCCTCGATGTAGTGAACTAAGGGCGACAGTGAACCCAAGCAATAATCTTGCGCACTGTTTTAGCTGCGGCGAGAATTTTAATAACATCGACCTGATGATGACTCAGGGCCACGAGTTCATGCCGGCAGTGGACATCTTAAAAAACTGGCTGGAGGAGTATCGACGCGACCTCGGTCGTAGCAACTCTTCGGCGCAATCTACAGCCAAGTGACATTCTCGCCCGTCACTAACAAGCACAAGTGCGATCGCCTGACTGAAGCGATCGCACTTTTTTACGCAAAAGCCAGCTCGCGCGACGCCTTCATCATCTAAGAGCTGACTCCAGCGGAATCAAATGTCGGAAGCTGAAAGAGGCCGATCCGCCGGAGTACGATCACAATTCGGCCAGATTGGTGACCAACTGCTTAAATTACGACCGCAATTCGGCCTGATTCGTGAGCCGCTAAAAGACTACGACCACAATTTAGTCAGATGAGTGTCTCACCACTACGACCACAATTCGGTCGTCAAAAAATTGAACACAGTAACAACCAGCGCGCTGCTCCTCCAGAATTCCCAACAATTCGGTCACCTACCCCACTGAAGAACCGAAAATCTCTACAGTCACAATTCGGTCAAAAATGCGACCACAATTCGGCCCGTAACACATCACCAGCGGCATCCCACCGCCTCTCAATCAACGAATGCCAGTTGCGTCGGAGCTCAACCATGTTGCATAGCTCCAACACATTACCGCCAGAAACGAAAGATGCTTTTACAAGCGTTGCCATCGCTGTTTGCATCATCGGTCAAATTGCGAT
>JANODD010000215.1:0-28586 GCA_031412515.1 Planctomycetia bacterium
ATCTTTGGTTGGCCGCTTGATATCGTGAGTGTTTGTTCGTTCACAATCTGCTTGGGAATTGCCGTCGATGACACGATTCACTTCTTGTCGCGCTATCGTGAAGAACAACTGCACCAACCGGACAGAAGGCTGGCGCTTCAGGAAGCGTTCCAAGGTGTTGGAACGGGAATGATCATGACGACGATTGTGTTGGTAGCGGGATTCAGCTCGGTGCTCATTAGCGAGACACGTGATCACCGTGTCTTTGGTATTCTAGGTGTCATTACGTTGATCTCTGCGCTGATTTGTGATCTGTTCTTGTTGCCGAGTTTGTTGGCTCATTTTGATCGAGCACCTGAAGGTGAAGTGGCTCGCGGCGAAACCGTTTCCCCTTCTCCCCGGTACTCCGGGGAGAAGGGGCTAGGGGATGAGGGGACGCGTCCTTAATCGTTTGCGAGGTCAATCTAAATGCGCAGAATCGAATGATTAGATGGCTGAGTCGCTCCCAAGCTCGCCGGCCACCTCATCCCCCGGCCCCTTCTCCTCCAGAGTACTGGAGGAGAAGGGGAGACGCGAACTCCCTAAAGTGTTCATCTAATTGTTCGGCAACATTGACAACTACTTATAGCAACGAGAAATTACGACAATGAATTCCACCATTTTGCTTGTTGTCGTCTTCGGGTACTTCGCATTGTTACTGGCGATCGCTTGGTACACTTCGCGGGGTGCAGGCGAGCATGCGTTTTACTCAGGTGACCGCAAAAGTCTGTGGTGGATCGTGGCTTTCGGCATGGTCGGGACTTCGCTAAGCGGGGTGACGTTCATTAGCGTACCGGGGGCGGTCTACAAGTCGCAATGGACTTATTTGCAAGTAGTCATCGGCTTTGTGATTGGTTACTGGATCGTCGCGAGCGTGCTGCTGCCGCTGTATTACCGATTGCAACTAACGAGTATCTACGGTTACTTGCGACAGCGATTTGGCGAAGTCAGCTACAAGTCCGGTAGTGCTCTTTTTATCGTAAGTCGTTTATTGGGTGCAACTGCGCGGATTTACATCGTGTTGTATGTGATTCATCAGTACCTACTGGAATCAATTGGGATACCGTTTTGGGTGACCAGCGGCGTCGTACTGCTGATGATCTTTTTGTACACGCTGCAAGGTGGAGTGAAGACGATCGTTTGGACTGATACTCTGCAAACGTTGTTCATGTTGGCGGCGCTTGTCGGGACGATTCTTTACATCGTTAGTGATCCAGCGATGGTCGATTGGAGGCAGCAGTTGACGGACAGTGGCATGTTGCGAGTGATCGAAACCGATTGGAAGAGTGCTCAGTTCTTTGCGAAGCAGATACTTAGTGGCATTTTCATTACGATTGCCATGACAGGGCTCGATCAAGAGATGATGCAGAAAAACTTGAGCGTACGGACACTGGCGGGTGCGCAGAAGAATATGTGGGTCTTTAGCTTCGTGTTGCTACTGACAAATATCCTGTTCTTGTTGCTCGGGGCGTTGATCTATTTGAAAGTGCAGCAACTCGGGTTGGAGATGCCTACGAAGAGCGACGATTTGTTTCCGACGCTTGCACTCCAGTATTTCCCGCCCTGGCTGGGGTTGCTGTTCATTATTGGGTTGATTAGTGCGTTGTTTCCGAGCGCGGACGGGGCGCTGACCGCACTGACAGCGAGCACCTGCATCGACTTGATTGGCATTCGCGATCGCAGTTGGAATGAGGCGAAGCAGATTCGTGTTCGCAAATCAGTGCATCTTGGGATTGCGTTCTTGTTTCAAGCTTTAGTGATGTGGTTTTATTGGCGCAACGATGAGTCGATTATTAAAACGGTACTCGACTTGGCGGCGATCACGTACGGACCGCTGCTGGGTTTGTTCTGCTTTGGAATTCTGACTACTCGGATGACTCGCGAGTCGTTGGTTCCTGTCGTATGCATCGCCTCGGCAGTTACGGCGTATCTACTGCGTGCTTATAGCAAAGACCTGTTTGGTGGTTATCAAATGGGGTTTGAGACGTTGCTGGTAAATGGGATGTTGACGTTTGGCGGTTTGTGGATGATTAGTATTGGTGGGCAATCCAACCGTTGATTCGACGCATCCGCACCGCGAGAGATAAGAAGACCGCAGAGGAGGTGTCTGCCTACAAATATCGAAGGGTGTATCTATGCAAAAAACCATTCACATCTACCAAAACTCTGCGGTCTTCCAATCTCTGCGGTGGTAGACGGAGATCTCCAGATGGTTGCTTAGTACTTTCAATGATGTAAAGTATTTTGCACCACGTGAGACTGGACGACCTCAGAGCCTTTGAATTTGGGGGATTCTATGGCAACCTATGACGACGACCTGGGATCTAAACTCTCTGGTCAACTGATCGCTGCCACGATTGCCGTGCATCGTGAACTCGGGCCGGGATTGAATGAAGAAGATTATGAAAGTGCTCTGAGCATGGAATTGGGCGCTCTCGGTATCGAGCACGAGTGTCAGGTTCCTCTGCCGGTAATCTACAAAGAAACCCGCTTGGATTGCGGATATCGAATCGACTTGGTCATCATGAGACGCCTTTTAATGGAACTGAAGGCGGTGGAGAAACTTCATCCCGTGCATTAAGCGCAGTTGATCACTTATCTGCGACTCTCCGGAATCCGGGTTGGGCTAATGATCAACTTTGCTGAACTATTGGTCAAAGATGGAATTGTACGTCGTGCAAACTCAATCGCTTCCAAGCAACAACCTCGATGTGAACGGCCTAAAGACATCGCATTTGATGAGCTATCATTTGCAGTCATCGATGCTGCAATTGAAGTTCAACATGTCCTCGGTTCTGGGTTGCTTCGAAGTACTTATGAAGCGGCGCTCGAACATGAGCTTATCGTTCGCGGTATTAAGGTCGAACGGAAATTGCCAGTGAAACTCGTTTATCGGGGGAAAGAGATGCTGAGCGCGAAGGAAATCCCAATGGTTGTCGACGGGCGGCTTATGGTCAGCTGCGTGTGCGCTAAAGCGGTGGAGCCGATTGCGCTCGCAAGGCAACGCTCGCTGCTCAAGGCAGGTCACCTTGATACTGGCCTTTGTTTCAACTTTCACGCTCAGTCGATGGCCACTGAGATCAAACGTATCAGCCGAATGAAGTAAAACCCACGCTACACATGCATATTGCACCGCGAGAGATAAGAAGACCGCAGAGAAATACCGGATTACTTACATAGGCAAAGCAACTAAGCGTCAGTTGGTTGATAAATCGAAGTGTTTATCTACGCTGGAAAATATTTCTATCGAACAAGCCTCTGCGGTCTTCTAATCTCTTGCGGTGCAATATTCGTACTCGATTCTTTACTTGCCGGACTCAAGTAGAGCCAATAGGTCGGAGAGTTCATCGGGAGTCAGCAGTTCGAGCATGCCGGCGGGCATGATGGAGACTTGGCTGGGTTCTTGGCGCTCAATTTCAGATGTGGCGATAGAGATGGTCTTATCAGCCGTCAGTTGAAGGTCGAGTGTTTTTGAAGTGGAAGTGTTTTTGACGATGCCGTTGTAGATTTGGCCGTCGAGGGTCAGGATGCGAGTGGGCTGATAGCTTTGTTCAAGCCGGGCGCTGGGGAAGAGGATGGCTTCGAGCAGCGCGCGACGAGTGCGGCTGCTGCCGATTCGCGATAGCTCAGGGCCGATTTCACCGCCGACGTAGCCGAGACGATGGCAACTACTGCATGCGGTCTTGCTGCTGCGAAACAACTGCAAGCCGCGGATGGGATCGCCAGGGCCCAGTTTGGCGAGCATGGCGTCAACTTTGGCTTCAACGTCTTCCGGTGCACGACTAAGTTTCTTGATCGCTTGTTCGGTAAGGCCTTTCAACTTGTCGCCACGATTGCGATAGAGGTTTGAAAGCTGATCCATCGAGAGTGTTTTGGCAGATGGTAAGTCGGCGAGTGTGTTGAGCATGCTCTCATCGAGTTCATCGCTGCCAAGCCGGTTAATGGCTTCGACCGAAACGAAAAGATCTCGCGGCGGTTGATTCTTCAAGTTCGCGAGTAGTTGAGTGCCTCCTTCGCGACTAAGCTTAATACGCTTCAGGGCCGAGGTTGCGGCTTGACCGTCGCTAGGATCCGTCGAATGAAGCGATCGAAGCAAGGTGGTTTCGAGAGCAAGGTCGTTTGGGTCGGTGCCGCTAGGGAGTGCGGCGAGATACTGCAATTGCAGCGCATCGGATTTCGATTGCTTGGCAAGTTGTAGCAGCGATTGTTGTATGGCTTTTGAATTAGAGAGATTAAGGCGGGTGAGTGTGTCCAGGAGTTGTTCTTTTGTGTCCGGCTGCGATTTCTGCAACCATTCAGCGACGGGGGCGTCCCACTCAGCAGGCAGCGTGGCGCCGGCATACAAGCTAAGCAATTGGATGAGATGCGATTGAGCAGCCTGGGATGCGGTTGAAGCAGATTTAAGTGATGCACCGACAAGCTCTTGGATTGCTGAAGTGTCTTTCCAGCCGCGAGCGATGGTCAGTAGCGAAGCAGGAAGCTCCTGCGAGTCGCGAGTCTGTTCAAAGCGTTCGCCAATTTTGGCAGCAAAACGTGGAGCCCACTCGGCATGTTTCCCAAGAAGTTCCGCGGCGGTTGCAGCGCATTGATTGTCGGCATGATCAACAGCGGCGAGCATAAAATCAACGCTCAGTTTGTCGGCGGCGGCGAGTTGATCGAGGGCAGTCATGGCAGCTTGCTGTTGGCGCGGAGAGTGCTTGGCAGTTGCGAATGCAGCAACGGAGTCGGTAGCGCCGATTTCAATCAGTGCATAAGTGATTGAATGTTCGAGTCCACGGTCCGGTGAGCTGATATCGATGCCTGCCATCAGCGCTGTGACGGAACTCAATTCACCAATACGGCCTAGCGCTTCCGCGGCAGCGCGGCGGACAGGAAGCTCACTGGTACTCAAAGCTTGTTCTAGTTTCTGTTTGGCCGGGGCATAGCGATGGAGCGAGGCGGCGACGCAAGCGGCGTGAGACAACGATGGATTTTTTGAGCCTATCAATGGTATAAGTTTATCGAGTCCCGACGGGCTGCCGAGTGCGCAGAGTGCCCATAAGGATTCGAGGCGTTGCGATAACTCAAGTTGGTCATTGTTCAGTTCGTTCGTCAGTGCGCTAATAGTTTCAGTTGCGCGAGCTTCAGTTGCTTTTGCGATTTCAAGCAGCGCAGTGCGTGCAATCCAAGGACGACTATCGTGAAGCGCTGCAACGAGCGAGGCACTCTTTTCAATTCTCGGCGTCTTCGAACTCGGTTGGTTTTTCAAGCGGAGCCGATAGACGCCACCTGAAGCCGTTTTTTGATCGATGCGTGAAGTTGGGCAGCAGAGGTCATACCAGCCTCCAGTGTCGACAATAAGCAAGCTGCCATCGGCGTCTTCGAGAATGTCGGTGGGATGAAAGTCAATGCGATCAGCAACGACTAGGTCCTGGTTCGCAGTTGTGTAGCTGGCTCCATTGGGTTGCAGTTGATGAGCTGTTACTTTTTGCAAGTTGAAGAGCGCGGCGACGAGCGTACGTTGATTCGGTGCTGTGGGTCGAACCAGACTATTAGATTCAAGGCAGATCAAACCGCTCGGCGCGGCGGGTCCGAGTTGAACCATGATGGGCATGAGTGGACCGCTGCGGACATGGCCGTCGAGGACTTTATGAGGCTTGCCAAAGACCCCGCCGTAAAGAGCGTGAGCGATTCCATCGCGTAGTCCACCGCCGGGATGTTGCAAAAAAGTGCTTGTGAAAAAGCGTTCCCCTTCAGGAGTGATGGCAACCTCGACGGGATTATCCATACCGCCGGTCATCACGGGTTCGATGGGTCCACCTTCAATGCGACGACGAAAAATATGTGCGGCGGTCGTTTTAAGTTGCTTGCCACTCAGCAGAGAATGGTTCTGTTCAGCGAACGCGCCTTTGCACCAATAGATCCAACCATCGCGACCCAAGTAGGGTCCATGTAAATCGTTAGCACAGCCAGTGATCGTTTGGGCGTCGAACCAAACTTCGCGTTGTTCGCAAACTCCGTCACCGTCTTTGTCAGAGAGTTTGTAGATATTCGGCGGTGCGCATGCAAGCATGTCGTTGCCAATCGCAAGTACGCCTTCGGTGAATGGAAGCTTATCGGCGACAACGATACGCTGGTCGAATTGGCCGTCTTGATCACTATCAATCAGTCGAACGATGCGATGGAGTTCTTGTTTGTTATGTTCAACAATCGGCTTGCTAACGCCCGCTGATTCAACAAGAAGTAGATGGCCATTCTGATCCCAGTCGGCGATCAGTGGCCATTTGGTCAATGGCTCTGCGGCGACTTGCGTTAATTCGAACTGTTCTGGAACGGAGAATTTGATATCGCCAATTGTTACTGACTTATTAGCTTCATCGGCAGCGGTAGCGAGTGTTGCTGCAAAGGTAAGCGATGTAACGAAGAAGCACATTAAAGGCGAGCGCATCTTGAACTCCACTGTCGTTTCAGGAATCAATTCCGTTGGTTAGCTTCGAAACGTCAATGATAACTCAATTGAAGCACGAAATGTGGAGAGAATGCCTTAACGACCAACACTGGGAAAAAGGCAATAAAAAAAGGCGCCCTCTCGAAGTGAGAAGACGCCCGTGGTGGGGAGGCGCAGTGTAGGTTTAATAACGTTGGGCTACTCTGAGAAGAAATACTGCTAGCACCCCGAAATAATGAATGGAATCGCTTGAAAAAAGTAGGACGACGTGAAGGAGACGCTTCTTTTGCGGAGTAAAAGGCGACGATCTAGTTAACCGTTGTTGGCGAAGTGTCGGCGACAATCGTGGGCGGTGCTGTAAGGCTCGCTTGGGGCACAGGATCAACGGTCGCTAGATCCACTGTCGTCAGGGGTTGTTTCATTTCGTAATCGAGGCAAATCAAGAACCACTTTGAATTGCCGTACTGGGAGGATGAAAGGGTGTCGATGTTTTGACGAAGTAAGATCTTCATACTGTCGACTAGCGATGCGACTTCGCGCTGCATGGGGCTGCCGTCGCCGCTATTTTCAATGGTTCTGCTGGCGACCAGTTCATCGATTCGCTTTCTCATGGGGGCGTATGCATCCATTCGCAGGATGTGTGGCCATACCAGTTTTCCGTTGTTGTATTGGTCAGCGGTCAGACGGTCGGGGAGGGCTCGTTTGGAGAACTCTTGCCACTGTTCTTTGCTGATGGGCCGACGAGAGTAACGTTCACGGAAGCTAAGCACGTCTTCACGGTTCGTAATGGCCGTCTTGACGTAGAGCCGATTGTTTTCAAGTTGTTGACGAGTGGCTTCGGCAAAGTTAACAGCAGCCAACGATTGCATGTACTGGGCTTGGCCAACAGCTTGAATAGCAGCGGCTTGTCCGCGAAGAATGCCCTCTTCAGCTGTACTTGCATGGTCATAGTATGACCAGTTGTTAATGGGCGCCATGGCAATATTCTGCGCAAGACCACTATTGCTTAAAGCGGACGCAACTAGCAAGCTAACGATTTGAATTTTCATGATTTGCCCCACCTGTTTAACTGAGTTTGATAAATCTAAACAAGAACACATTTCGTACCAATTCGCTCGCAATCAATTTTGTTTTTATAAATCACTGCATTCCCAGGATTTCTTGATGCTACAGAGAGGCAGCGAGCAATTGCGAGCGTTTTAGTGTTCCCTACATTTTGCGTTCCAAGCGTACGATTTGAGACGCAAATCTCAGACTGAGACATAAACACGGGCTGAACAGAGTGGGGTAGAGTTTGTTTTAGTTGAACTGTGCTGCAAAACGACCTAAGCTAGGGATTCTCTTCATTCACTTTCGGTACGCAGATGATCCCCTACAACACCGACGCGCCGCTGTACCACATGCCGATCGCAACCGTGGGGCTGATTTTGCTCAATACGGTTCTGTACTTTGCTGTACCGCGTTCCATGGTTGACTTTGCAACTCTCGAGTCAGCGGCGTTCATAAGTGCGGTTCAAAATGCAGATTTCGCTGGTGAGATTGAAACTGATGAATCGCTCTCGCCCCAAGAGCGAGCGTCGATCCTCGGCACATTTGGGGCGAACTCGGCGAAGCAGTCTGGAGCCATGCTGTCGCTTGAATATGGGCACGGAATCAAGCCGTGGCAGTGGCTGACCAGCATTTTCATGCATTCTAATTTCTTCCATCTACTTTTTAATATGATCGCCTTGTGGGCTTTTGGATTGGTCGTTGAGGGCAAAGTCGGGCTGCTACCCTTTCTGGGGATGTATTTGGGTATAGGAGTTACGCAGAGCGCGGTCGAGCAGTTGCTAATGTGCATGTACGGCGCAGGTGGGTCGTTAGGGGCGAGTGCGGCCATTTTTGGGATCTTGGGTATTGCGATCGTTTGGGCGCCCCGCAACGAGTTCGAAGTCTTTTATCAGTTTGGGTTTCGAATGGGGACCATGGAGGTTCCGATCATGATGTTCGGCTTCTTGCAATTTGCTTTGGAGATTTTCAATGTAGTTATGGGGCAGTTTGGAATCTCAGCCGGACTGCTTCATTTGATGGGCTTTGCGATGGGATTCGGAGTGGGATTTGTTTGGTTAGTGCGAGGTTGGGTGGATTGTGAGGGGTGGGATCTGGTAACGGTTTTGAAGGGGCATGAAGGGAGAGATTTCGAGCGCGAGCGGTTAGAAAAAGAGGCTGCCGAGTTAGTCGATTCGACTCATCGTCCACGGTCGGAAACAGCGGTCCGAATTAAGCCACAGCAGTTCCCAAGCGAGAGCAAGCAGCCTCCTGAGTCGCCGACACCGACGGTTGCGCCGCGTTCGATGTTCACTCCACCTCCGCCCACAGCCGATGACTTTGCAGATCTGCTTGCGTCGCGAGCAGTTGCTAGTCAAGAGACGGCCGAAGAGAGGCTCAATCGAATGATTGCAAGCGGAAAGCATCAGGAAGCGGTTCGTGGGCTGATTCAACTTCGAAGCCAAGGGACGCTGGAGTTGTCGCAGGAGCATCTGGCGATGTTGATTCGCGACTTGCTCAACGCGAAAGACTTAAACAATGCGATTCCATTAATGGCAGAGCACATCCGTCGATTCGCTGATAATCGAGTCACTCTACAGATTAACTTATCGAAAGTACTTCTGCAAAAGGAGCGACCAAAAAAAGCTTTGCAGGTACTGAAGTCAATCGACAAGGGTGCGGTCGATGCGAGGCTTGCTGAGACCATTGAAACATTGACGCGACACGCGAAAAACTTGGTCGAGATGGAACCCAAGTAGCCAATTAGCAGACTATTGTTTTTCAAGCATTACTTCGAGTTGCATTTTGAGCTGATTGCGAGCTCGCGAAAGTCGGCTGCGAACGGTGCCGATGTTGATGTTTAGGATTTCGGCAATGTCTTCGTAAGTAAGTTCTTGCATTTCGCGCATAACAAGGATTGTGCGGTGCTCTTCCGTCAAAAGCCCGAGGGCGGTGGTCACTAGCACGACCCGCTCTTGCCGCAGGAGTGGTTCATCGGGGGCTTCGTGGCAGTCCTGCGGGTCGCTGCCAGTCATTTCACGACTTTGGTCAATCGACATTTCCCCTTTTCGTTTTCGGCGGCGACTGAGGGCGTTGTTGAAAGCGATACGATATAGCCAAGTGAAGAATTGGCTGTTTCCCTGAAAAGTGCTGAGCTTGAGGTAGGCTTGGACAAACGAGTCTTGGACGACATCCTCCGCTTCGTCGTGCGACCCGGTGATGTGCAGCATCGCGTTGAATAAACGGTCTTGAAATCTCTCAACGAGTACCCCAAACGATCGGCTTTCACCGGCCAAGGCTTCGCGAATAAGGTCCGCTTCTGTCTTCACGCTTGAGGCTTGACACTTTAGTGGGGTTTAGTGAGGGTACATCGAGTCTCGCAGTCGACATTTTCACAGCCGTCTTTTCTATATTCATGCCGAACGGCTTGTAAGTCAAACCCTTACCCCACTTCAAACAAAAAACCGGCAGAGAAATTCGTCTCCCTGACGGTTAATTTAGACAACTTAGTTTGAATTCAACGGATTCCCGAAGCCCTGTAACTTTCCGAAATGACTCTTACCCTAATATCCAACTCGAAGTTGAACACGTGGGAGAGTGTTTCGAGGTACAGAACCGAAATTCAACCCGCCATAGCCCGCACCATAGCCTGCTGAACCGAACGGAGAACCAATTTGTCCATAGTTCGAATAGCCGCCAAAGGGTGAACCGCCGAACGAATAGGACTGGTAAATGCCGCCGGGATAAACGGGAACAATAGATGTTTGGTACTGAGCGGCATAGCCGACGCCGTATCCCGAACCGTAGCCATATCCTGATCCGCCGTAACCACCGCCGTATCCTGCATGGTGACCATGGCAACCCGGTGCTCCGTAGCCCGATTCGTATCCGCCTCCATAACCACTACCGTACCCGTTGCCGCGGTAACCATGATCCGCTTGGGCGGTTGGGGACACTACACCAGAGACCAGCAGAGCGAAGGCAAAACACGCTGAAACAAGCAACTTCCGCATTTCTCGACACCTTTGAATTGAGAGCCATGAATTCAGCAGATGACTTCCGCGACAGCGGGCTCTTGCCGAAGGTAACTCATAATTAACAAATGGTGTACCAATGTTTTTTTTGTGAGATTCTTCTCAGTTTGCTAAGTTTTGTTCAAGTTCGCGGTTGATACGAAATTATTAAAGATGTCAAAACGATGAAAGTGATGTCAATATGATGCGACAGTAGGGTGGAACAGTAGGATGGAACTCCAGTCCCGTCTAGAGCTTGGGACAATTGTCCCGAGCGAAACTTAGAACGACGCTAAGTTAAAAAGGCCTTGCTTAGCAAGGCCCTTGTCAAAAAACAGAGGACAGCAGAGGACACCAGAGAAATAGCAATGAGAAGGACGGGACTAGAGTCCCATCCTACCGCTTCTCTCCGCCCTCAGCATTACTTACCCGAGTCTCAGCATTGGTTTTAGCGTCGGTCGCTGGATTTGGATTCGCATTTTGATTTGGACTGGCTAGAAGCAAGCTTCCAAAGGCCCATCCCTTCTCTTTCGTTTGAACAACCATACCGCTTGGTTGGAGGTAATGAGCGATGGTTTCAAACTTAGGAAGTCGAGCGCCGTTGATTTTCTTGTTAGTCCCAGACTTGATTTCGGCTCCATTTTGAAGGAGTCGATCGAGTAAGCCTGCTAGCATGCTTTCCGATTGATCCAGTTCACCGCTGCGGAACAATTCATACTGCATCCGGTAGGACTGATCGCTGCGAACGATTTGCCAGAAGCAGTTTGGGTCGTCGCCAAAAGCCTTACTTAGTTCAGCACGAATTCGCGCGCAGCTGGGTTCAGTATTTAACGGCGATGGTTGCCCAGATTTTGCTTGTGCAATTGCTTCTTTGATCATTTCGACGTGTGATGCAAACATGAAGTAATCACCATGGACAGCAATCGCCCAGCTTTTCACCCATGGTTTGTCACTGCCACCAGCAGGAGCATTTCCGGCGGCACCAAAATCACCACCAAAGTCTTCACTGAGTGGATCGTTCTCGGCCCCGTTTTCACTGTCCGCAGATTTTCTCCAAATCTCATCCGGGCCTTCAACAAGTTGAGCGCCAGGTTCATTCTTCATAGCTTGCCGCAAGACAGCTTTGATTTTCGCGGGTGCGTTGAGACGCAAAGCGATCAGGTTACGGTGTGAGTCGGTGGTTATAGGGTCGACAGTGTCCGAGATGGAATAGATGTCGTTGGTCAGATACGGGAGGACTTCTTGCTTGATGTCGATTCTTGGACCTGTTGGATCGTCTTTAATACCCTTGATGACTTCCTTGAAAACACCTTCTTGACCAGCAACTTCGTCGACAAGGCCTTCCACTTTCCAGAATGCTGTTTGTGAATTCCAGAAACCGACCAGCAGCGACGAGACTTGGCTTGTAACGAAGTTTGGAATTTCAGATTTGGCCTTATTAGGGAAATCCAAAACGCCCGCGGATTTCGGAAGAGGAATGTCCGTTAGCGTGAAACCGCGATGATGGATATCGTATTCTTGGCCACCCAGTTGGAGTTCGCCGCAGACGCATTTGATCGCTGTAAATCCTTGATTACCCAGGACCGCAAGCAGATCGGTGTTACCGCCACGACGTTTTCCACCAATCGCTTTGAGAATTTTTGCTAATCCAATCGGACGCACGAAATACTCAGCTTGTGATTTATTGGATGGTTGCAATTGCTCGCGGCCCTCGACAAATACGGCATCCTTATCGAGTGTTTTGCCAGTCGTTGGTTTTCCCTTGGCTCTTGCGATAAGGTCTTTCATCAGTTGTTCATCGTCGGCCGAAAGAAGTTGGCGGTCGACGATGCAGTAAAAAGTGTCTTGAACCAGCAACTCACCGGGACGGGAGAGGGAGTAGTGATTAATGGTCTCTCCATCATTGGTCAGCGTGCTCTTCTTAGCCTTGCGTTTGATCAGTTCGTCATCGATACGTTTCATCAAATCGCCAACCGCTTTTTGATCCGCAACAATATCGACGATTAGTGCGAGGGCAAATGGTTTGCGGGCTTCGGCGCGTTCAATCCACGCAATACTGAATTGGCCATCGGCGATAGCGGCCAAGTCTTGAGGTTTGATGTTCAATCGCCAGCCTGCGTCGAGGAAGCGTTTTTCCACTTCTTGACGTTGATCGTCCCAAAAGGGTTTCACAGCACTGTCGGTGGCAAGTTGCGCGAGTTGTGTGCGATCCCAAAGTTTTACCAAGTCGGCCGTATTAGGAATCCAAACGACTGCTTGTGTTGAATCGGGCAGCAATTCATAAGCGGTTTTTTTTTGAGCATGCGCTGAGGATGTAAGGCTAATTGCAGCCAGAATTACCCAGCCGGTGCAAAGGCCGGTAAGTTTAGTACGGAACATTGTTCAAGAATCTCCTGTGTATTGCAATCACATCCGTGCGTTGGTGTTCCAATTGGTCTCGCTGACCCTGGACAAACATGGGGTATCACTAAGCGAAACAAAAGCCACGCATTTTGCATAACTTCGCTGG
The DNA here is from genome assembly GCA_031412515.1 of Planctomycetia bacterium. Lineage (GTDB taxonomy): Bacteria > Planctomycetota > Planctomycetia > Pirellulales > Pirellulaceae > Aureliella. Next base: position 12,995 of record JANODD010000215.1, read on the forward strand.
GTCTAGTTAATTCTATCTTAGCGGAATTTTTGAGCAGGCGAAAAGGTGGTTTTTGGCTGCAATCGGTTTGTTTGCGGGTTTTTATTGTGGAGAGGGGGCGAGAAATGCTCGCTGTCTGCGATAGGCGCCCTCGTGTTGGACCGTAAAATAATCCCATGAATCGCTATCATTCGGAAAACCTAACTCATGACCCTATACACGGTTACATTCGTTTCGTAGCTCGTCACGCGGCCGAAATTGAGGCTCCGTTTAGCGAAGTGTACGAACGGGATGTGATCGATTGTTCGTGGGTGCAACGGATGCGACAAATTCGGCAATTACAGACCGCGTGGTGGGTCTTTCCGAGCGCCGAACACAGCCGATTTCAGCATATCCTCGGTGTGATGCATGTCGCGAGCCGCGCGGTCGAGCAGCTTTATGACTCGCTCAAAAGCGTCGATCCCTCCGTTCCCCCTAAAGCCTACGTTGATGGCCTGATGCGGATGGCTGGGCTTCTGCACGATGTAGGGCACGGTCCGTTTGGTCACTTCTTCGATGCGCATTTTCTAAGCCACTTCGATTTGACGCATGAAACGCTCGGCGCGATCATCATCCAAACTCGACTCAATGAGTTGCTGAGCAGCGTTCGTCGTTCGCCTACGGGTGAATTCGAGCCATCGGTCAAGCTGAAACCAGCTGATGTGGCTTGGCTCATTCAACGCCCGCGAATTTCGAACAACGGTATTGCGACTAAAGAGGACGTTGAAAAAGACGGACAACCGCGTTGGATGCATTTGCTGCGAAGTTTATTTTGCGGCATCTATACCGTCGACAACATGGATTTTGTACTTCGCGACGCTTTTATGACGGGACTGAATCCGCGGGCGTTCGATATGCAGCGGATTTTGCATTACAGTTCGTTCACCGAAAGCGGTCTAACGATCCAAGATCGCGGTATGCATGCCTTGGTCCATTTCATGGCGATGAAAGCCGAGCTGTTTCGCAGCGTCTATTTCCACCGGACAGTGCGAGCGATCGATCTCGAATTGGCAGAGTTGTTTCGCGACAGTCGCAGCTACTTGTTTCCTGGCGACCCGCGCGAGCATCTCGATGATTACTTGCAGTTGACCGAATTCTCGCTGCTGACCGATGTGCGCCGTTGGCAAAAGAGTGCGGAGCCGAAGCTGAGTGAGATCGGCCAGCGCTGGCAACGTTGGTTGAATCGCGATGTACCATGGGTCATGGTTTGTCAGCGGAACCTGAGCTTTGCCGAGAACCAAGCCGAAAGCAGCAGTGTGTTCTCAAGCGTTCGGATTTTGCGCGAGTGCATTCGAGACCGACTGCCCAGCGATTTAAAGTCGTTGCCATTCCAAGTCGATTTGGCAAAACACATTCACCGTCCCAATACCGTGGGCGCAACAGCCGGGATGAATTACTATTTCGACTCCGCGTCTGGAAAGATTCGCAGCTTGACGATGCATGGGCTGTATCGCATGTTGCCGATCAGTCACACGATAGTGCGGATTTACGCGCATGATCGCCAGCACGAAGCGTTTTTTGCCAAAGTGCTCGACGATCTCTTGGGCAATGCAGTGGAAGACGATTTGACCAACATGTAACTTTACACAATCACTTACTTGCCCACGGATGACATGGTGGTCCCACGGATGGAAGAAACTGCCAGGTAATTGCTCTCGCAAGTTTATGACTAGCCTCATGCAGGCTTGTTAAGTTGTACTAATGTCATCGCCCCTGAATAGACAAGAACTCGCTAACCACCGACCCTAAATAGGCTACTATGTCCGACAATTCCGTATACGAAAATCCACTGATCACCCGCTATGCGTCAAAAGACATGGCGCAGCTTTGGAGCACTGAGAACCGATCCAAGCTGTGGCGGAAACTCTGGATCGTTCTGGCAGAGTGCGAGCAGGAATTGGGACTGCCGATTACGGACGCTCAAATTGCGCAGTTGAAACAGCATGAAAACAACATCGATCTCAAAGTCGTCGCCGATTACGAGCGACGCTTGCGGCACGATGTGATGGCGCACGTGCACGCTTACGGTGACCAATGTCCGGATGCTCGCGGCATTATTCACTGGGGCGCAACAAGTTGCTATGTGACCGATAACGCTGACCTGATTCTGATGCGCAGCGGCATGCAGATGATTGCCAATCGACTGGCGAGCGTCATAGTAAGTCTGGCAGATTTTGCGAAGCAGTATCGCGCTTTGCCATGTTTGGCTTTCACTCACTTGCAACCCGCACAACCAACAACTGTTGGCAAAAGAGCCACTTTATGGGCCTATGATTTAGTCCTGGACTTAAACGAGTTGCAGCATCGCCTGGATAGCTTATTGGCTCGCAGCGCCAAGGGAACGACAGGCACACAAGCGAGTTTCTTGCAGTTGTTTGACGGCGATCACGAAAAGGTTCGTAGCCTCGAACAGAATGTTGCCGAACGGATTGGGTTTCAGTCGAGCTATGCAGTGACAGGGCAGACCTATCCTCGAAAAATTGATTCGCAGGTCATGGATGTGCTGTCCGGGATTGCTCAGAGCATTCACAAAACGGCGACCGACATTCGCTTGCTTTCCAGTCGCAAGGAATTGGAAGAGCCGTTTGAGAAAGATCAAATCGGATCGTCAGCCATGGCGTATAAACGCAATCCGATGCGCAGTGAGCGAATGTGTTCGTTAGCAAGGTTTGTGATGTCGCTGCAGTCCTCGACGGCTCAGACAGCCGCGGTGCAGTGGATGGAGCGAACGCTGGATGATAGTGCCAATCGTCGACTGGTGATTCCGCAGGCATTCTTGGCCATCGATGCTTGTTTAATGTTGATGCAAAACGTCTCGCGGGGCATGGTTGTCCATGAGAAACAAGTTGCCAGGCACCTGGCGGAAGAGCTGCCGTTCATGGCCACTGAAGCGATCATGATGGCCGCAGTTGCTCAAGGCGCCGATCGCCAAGAGATTCACGAATCAATTCGGCAGCATAGCCGAGCAGCTTCGTTGACAGTGAATGAAGAAGGCTTGCCCAACGATTTGCTTGAGCGACTGAAGAAGGATTCGATTTACGCGGGGCTGGATATCGACAGTTTGGTGGATCCGATGGCGTTTGTCGGTCGGTCACCGGAACAGGTCGATGAGTTCGTTAGCAATGTGGTAGAACCGATTCGAGCGCGGTATGGATCGGCGGATGCCCCTGCGGTTGAGATCAAGGTTTAACGTGTGGGCATTCGGGACGCATTACCCCAAAGTGTTGGGGGAGCAAATGTAGCTGGTTTCGTGAGAAAGCGGCGTACACCGATGACCTTTCTAGTGCATCCGGTTTCTCACGAAACCAGCTACATTATTACACTTTAGCGACTGTTGTCTTTGGCGAGTTGACGGAAATAGCCTTCGATGACTTCGCGGTAGTGAGAAGGAAGTTCTTCGGTGAGGCGTTGGAGTGCTTCTTGGCGTTGGGCAGGAGGTAGATTCCCCCAGCCTGCGCGGTCACCGACTTTCTTTTGATCCACGTCCCCGGGACCTTTGCCTCCAGCGATTTGGCTCGCTTCCATCGGCTTGTTTTGTGACTGATCCTTTTGTCCTTGACTCTGTTGCTGCTGTTGTTGCTGCTCTTGCATCTGGTTTTCGATGTTCTCGATCAACTTGTCGAGCTTCTTGACGATTTCATCTTCTTCATCGCGGACTCGCTTTCCAGCTCGGCCGAGGTCTAGACGACGGTGCACATCATTCATCAAGCGAGCGATTTCGTCCAGCGAATCAGATTTCAGCGGTTCGATATCAGCGGCCATCAACTGTGCAAGTTGAGTGAAGCGAACTGGCAATTCGGATTCGCGTTCTAACAGAAGCTTGACGTTTGCCAGGCATTCCTTTTTCTTTAGCAAATGATGCTCGCAAGTTGCGCGATAAAAAAGGAGGCTTGCCGGATCACAGACTTGTACAAGTTCTAGACCTGTTAAAGTTTCAAGAGCTTCATCGTAAAAACGGCGCTGGGCGAGCGCACGACCACAGGCCAAACGGACTGTGTCCTGCATCCAACCAGGCACATCCGTGGCGAGCCAAGTGAGGTCACAAGGATGCACGGCATCCCCGGTCGGATCAGATAACTGCAAATTCAAGGCGGCGATTCGAGGTTCAATGATCCCGCAGGCAGCTAGTAGGCGGTCAAGCATCGCTGGACCTTTGACTAGCTCTTTCGACGCGTTCCAAGCTTGCTCCACTGCTTCGCGAGTCGCGGCTGGAGTATTGCGTTGGTCCATGAAACTGAGCAAGTGCTGTTCAAAAATGGAGACCGTGGGCCAGGCCCAAGTAGCGGACTTGCGAAGTGAATCCTTATGGCCCGATGATCCAGAGGCGGAATCGGAATCAGCCATATAGGTGGGATCAGCGGCGAAGGGGACGCGATAAACACTCGCGACCATACCTGCAGAAAAAACTCCGATTGAGCAAAGCTGAGCAACCCTACTGAACTTCCGTTTCGCAAGCTGCATGCTGGAATCCTTTGAACGTATTAACTACGAGCTGGAGGGCCGCTGACTATGATGAAGAATTCTACTCAATCAAGCGAGCCCAAGCGAACAAATTGTGCGCACTTAGGTCACAATTTCTCCTATTACGATTCGATAAATCGCCCTTTAACCCGAAATCGACGCCGTCGCGGATCATTGAGCAGAAATTAAAAATATAGAAAGCGGCAAATATTGCCCACAAAGGTAGCTAGAGGTGAAAAGGACGTCAATTTGTAAGTTTGCGGTGACTGTAACCAAAATTTAGGCAAAAACGTGTTGAGCGATCGGGGGTTGACTAAGTATTCTAGTGCTGTCAAAAGATTACAGCCTTGGCTGAGACACCTGGAATCGAGATCGATCAAACTTTTTAGCGAATACTCTTCGCAGACGCCCGCATGGGCAGGGAAAACAATGAGCACAGAGGACGATTGTGTTTCATTTCCGGAAAAGATGCGATTTTGTCAAATCGACCGAATTACGCTGCTTGAACCGGGTGTCAGGATTGAAGCAGTTAGGAAATTGCGAGTTGGCGAAGATTATTTGCGAGACCATTTTCCGCGATTTGAGGTGATGCCAGGAGTACTCATGCTTGAGGCGTTGACGCAGGCAGCGGTACTTCTAGCTCGAGCGACTGAGGGCTATAAGACGGGTTTGGTCTATTTGGAATCGGCAAAAAACGTTAAGTTTGCCGACTTTGTCCAACCCGGGCAGACGCTGTCGATTTCTGTGGAAATCATCAAGCGGACCGACAGTACTACACTTGTAAAAGCGATCGGATCAAAGGAAGATTCTGTTGCAGTGTCGGCAAGACTTTTGCTAAAGCATCAAATGCTTAGCGGCACGACTGAGCCGTCGACGACTGACTTGCATGCGAACGTCTTTATGAAACAACTTACCGATCGATTGCGGAAAGAATAGTTGGGCTGAAGGCAGCCGAGGCTGTGAACAGCCTAACGATGAATCCTGTTTACCCTCAATTCCCGCACAACCCAAAGGATATTACGAAGATGCCGAGTTCCGAAGAGATTTTCCAAAAAGTTCAGGCTGCCCTGGTAGACGCTTTGGGTGTTGAAGACGATGAAGTAACGCCCGAGGCGACGATGGTCGGTGACCTTGGGGCTGAATCCATCGACTTTCTGGACATCGTTTTTAAGCTTGAAAAAGCCTTCGGAATTAACATTCCGCGCGAAGAATTGTTCCCAGACGATATTCTCACCAACGCAAGCTACGTCAAAGATGGCAAAGTCACTGCGCAAGGTATCAGCGAGCTGAAAACTCGTCTGCCTTGGGCGAACTTGTCGAATTTTGAGCAGAACCCGCGCGTTCAGGACTTTGGAAACCTGCTAACGGTCAATGATTTGTGTCGTTACGTGGCTACCAAGTTGAAGTAACAACATCACTGCATGGATGTGAGAAATCGTTCGAACGATAGTTTACGAACACCGAGGACAATCATCCCATGCGTTGGTTTTGGATCGATCGATTTGAGAAGTTTACGGTAGGCAAGGAAGCGGTGACCATCAAGAACGTCACATTGGCTGAAGAGCCACTGGACGATTACTTGCCTGGTCATCCTCACTATCCGCACAGCTTGATCGTAGAAGGCATGGCGCAAACCGGCGGATTACTGCTCAGTCAGATGGAGCAGTTTCTGCAGCGTGTCGTGCTTGCGAAGGTTGCCAAAGCAGATTTCTTTTTCTTGGCCAAGCCGGGCGATCAGCTTCGACTGACTGCCAAACTGGTCGGCTTGCAAGCCGAGGGGGCTTTCGTCGAGGGAACTGTCGAAATTGACGGGAAGCGGCAGGCCGAAATGGAGCTTACCTTCGCAATTCTCGACGAATCGTATGGAAACAGGCCATTCTTTATTCCTCGCGATTTGTTGCGAGTTCTGCGAGCGATGCGATTGTTCGAAGTCGCACGAACAGAAAGTGGCGAGCGAATAGCGGAGCCGCAGCATATGCTCGATGACGAAATTGCCTATCTGGCAGCAAACGCAATCTAAGCCTTTTGGCAGCGAAGCATCGTCGCCTTTTGCTCCGCAAAAGTAGTGCTAGGCCTAGCATTACAAGCTCCACTCCACGATTAAGTAGTAACTGGTACTTTGTCAAAATTAGATTTGGGGGTCGTACATGTGAGCCGTCGGCGCTAGCTAGCCGCGGGTGAACGAAGTACTTGACTCGACGTGACTTAATAACAACGTAAAGACCAACGATTTACGGTCGACACATTAACGTTGGACGAACTTTTAATCTTGCATGACATCCACTTCGTTCACCCGCGGCTAGTACCGACGGCTCACTGATGCTGGAAGGGCGGGACAAATGGTCCCATCCTACTAAAAGTCCGTTCGTAGGTTATATTTTAACCTTGAAGTAAAAGTTGGTTTTGCTCCACGGTTGGGTATTTCTTCGAAGGCTGAACGCATGCGGCGCCGAGTTGTCGTTACTGGTATGGGAATGATTAACCCGTTGGGCAATGACGTTGGAACAGTTTGGAACGCGCTCAAGAATGGTCAGAGCGGTGTTGGCTACATTTCCATCTTTGACGCCTCGAACTACCCGACCAAGATCGCTGCTGAGATTCGCAACTGGGATATTACCGATTGCGGCGAGGACGGAGCCGTTTGGAAGAAACGCGGCCGGCACGCGAAATTCGCGGCTGGTGCAGCCAAACAAGCGATCACGGATTCTGGAGTTCTGGACGTGATCACCGATCGCTCGCGAATTGGAGTTTACTTTGGCGCCGGCGAAGGCAACCAGGACTTTGTTAACTTCACGCAAATGGTGGCGGCGGCTACAGCGGGAGGCGGCGAGTTTGATTTGGATGCGTTCATGCGCAAAGGACTAAGCATCCTTGATCCCGAACTTGAGCTGGAACAAGAACCGAGTATGCCCGCAGCTCATCTGGGCGGAATGTTTGACGTACAAGGGCCAAATATCAATTGCTTGACCGCCTGCGCAGCTAGCAGCCAAGCGGTTGGTGAAGCGACGGAACTCATTCGTCGCGGCGACGTAGATGCGATGATCGCTGGCGGCGCGCACAGCATGATTCATCCGTTTGGTCTTACCGGTTTCAATTTGCTAACGGCGCTCTCAACCAACAACGCTGATCCTAAGAAAGCTTCGCGACCCTTCGACCGCTTGCGAGATGGCTTTGTTCTCGGTGAAGGTTCGTCGGTAGTGGTACTCGAAGAACTGGAACATGCAAAGAAACGTGGCGCCAAGATTTACGGTGAAGTGCTAGGTTACGGTTGCACCGCAGACGCATATCGAATCACCGACATTCACCCGGAGGGCCGCGGTGCGATTGGTTGCATGAACGCTGCACTGAACGATGCGAAATTGTCAGCCGACACGGTTGGGTATGTCAATGCACATGGCACAAGCACTTCAGTCAATGATCGCGTTGAAACCGTGGCATGCAAAGCGATTTTCGGTGAGCGAGCCAGCTTGGTGCCGATCTCGAGTACCAAAAGCATGATGGGACATTTGATTGCGGCGGCGGGAGTTACCGAGATGATCGTTTGCCTTCTGGCAGTTCGCGACGGCGTGTTGCCGCCGACGATTAATTTGGAGAACCCCGATCCGGAATGTGACTTGGATTACATTCCGAGCGAAGCTCGAGAAACCAAGCTTCAGGTCGCGCTCAACAATTCATTCGGCTTCGGCGGTCAGAACGTGACGCTCGCCGTCGGTGCCTTCAAGGGGTAGGCTGGGACTCCCGTCCCGTCCGCGCACAATTTACTATCGAAGCTGTTTGCGTACATGTCGCTGACCTCCACCGAGTTTAGAAGGCCCTTCGCCTAAGAACTGTTAGAAAACTCACAATTGCCAGTGACTAATCAGCCGGAAGGCGTTAGCCTCCGGTTCAAGACACAAACGGAGGCTAACGAGAGCGTCCTGCTTAGGAATGAACTTGCAAACGCGGATTCACAGGTGATTTATTAGCCGGAAGGCGTTAGCCTCCGGTTCAATACCCAACCGGAGGCTAACGCCTTCCGGCTGATAAGACTATACCACCGTAATGACCAGCTTCAGTTCAAACTCCTAAGCGGGACGCTTTCTAACGCCTTACGGCTGATCCGTCTATGCCACCGTAGTAACCACACTTATTTCGATATCCTATGTGAAGCGCCCTCTATACTCGGTGGAATCAAGACTATTTGGCTAAAATCGAGAGGACAGTGCCACGTCTTCTACTGGTTAGCAAATAAGTCATGTCCCACCTAGCAAGCTAGGGTGGTGATGATCGAAGTAACCAATTTTTTCATTTGGAAGCTTTGCGTTTTCGATGGCGGCCCCTATTTTCGGCAACTAGCCAAAAAGCGTGGATGAAATGGGCAGAGTGAAAAATCCGCAAATTTTCAAAACGCACGCTCGGGACACATAGTCCCAAGCTACGGACGACACTTGCTTCTCAGCCATTCCCTGCATATCCAGTTCGTCGCCGCCTTAGATTCCTAAGTAAAAATATTTCCCGAAAAAGATTTGCCGTAAATCGGCAAAGTGGTCGAATTTCCGGTTGCGGCGAGTAAATCAGGCTATCATTTTGGGGAAGTTAGGTGGGCTTTCATGTTGCCGCCGGTTTGCCTATTCCCTAACATTCATTGGTTAGATTGAGCCGTAGAACCGGTCGGCAAGGTTTTTGCTAGTCTTCCACCGACAGCAGATTGCAACTACCGTGACGTTGCATCGGAATCGTCTGTCGATTGAATCCATGACGAATGTGAAAGTTAGCTCATGCGAAGAACATTTTCGAAGAACACTTTGGTGGCAACCACCTTTGGTTTGCTCGTGGCGGGCATCGGCTTAATTGGCACTGCACAGGTCGCCAACCCCCGCGTTGAAGGGATGACAGCGGCTCGACCAGCGGACCGTCAAATAATCATGGGCGTCGCCAGGATTATGAAGGACCAGCACCTGTCCAAGCACAAACTCGACGACGAAATCTCGACGCGTGCGTTTGATACGTATTTGAAATCATTCGATCCACTCAAGATGTACTTGTTGCAGAGTGATGTCGATGGCTTCGTTGTTAATCGTGAGAAGATCGATGACTTTGCGACCAAAGGCGACATGGCTTTTGCGATTCAAGTTTTCAAGACTTTCGTTAAACGCATGGATGAACGCGTTGCGATGGCGCACGAAGAGATTGATAGTGACCATGACTTCACGGTCGATGAGCAGATGCCGATCGATCGAAAAGTTGTTCAGTATCCCAAGGACGACGCAGAAGCTCGTGACCGGATGCGTCGACAGATCAAGTACAGCTTGTTGGTCGAACGCGAAAAGATGCGAACATCCAAAGAAAAAGAAAAAGCGACTGACGAAAAGACTCGCCAAGAACAAATCGCACGTGATGGCGATCCTAACGAAGATCCTCGTGAACGACTACATCGCCGCTATCGCACGCTAGCTAAACGTTGGCATCAATTGGATGCAGACGAACTGTTGGAAACTTACGTCACTGCACTCACGACGAGCTTCGATCCGCACACGACATTCATGTCAGCGAAAACGCTCGACAATTTCCGAATCCTTATGGGCTTGCACCTCGAAGGCATCGGCGCCCAGTTGATGAGCGAAGATGGATACACGAAGCTGACAAGCATCGTTCCTGGTGGTGCCGCCGACAAAGACGGACGCTTGAAGACCGGCGATCGCATCGTCTCGGTTGGTCAAGGCGAGGACGGAAAACTGGCTGACGTAATCGACATGAAACTCGATGATGTGGTTTCGCAGATTCGCGGAAACGCAGGAACGATTGTTCGATTGGGCGTCATGCCTGCATCGGGTGGTGAACTTCAGATCGTCAACATCGTACGTGCCAAGATCAATTTAGAAGACAGTGCTGCACGCAGCGAAGTGGTGACTCAAGGCACCAAAGCGGACGGATCTCCGTTGCGTTTTGGCTACATCGACTTGCCGAGTTTTTATCTCGACATGGAAGCGGCTCGTGAAAACTCCGATAGCTTCCGAAGCACCACGCGTGACTTGCGTAACATTCTAACCAGCTTCAAATCACAAAAGGTTGATGCAGTTGTTATCGATCTTTCGCGGAACGGTGGCGGAAGTTTGACCGAAGCCATCAGCGCCACAGGTTTGTTTATTGATCGCGGCCCCGTTGTCCAAGTGAAGGATCCAAGTGGCCAAGTTCAAGTTTACGATGACCAAGATAGCGGTGTTGCATGGGCAGGTCCGCTGGTGGTTCTTACGAGTAAGGAAAGTGCCAGTGCGAGCGAAATTTTCGCCGGTGCGATTCAAGATTACAAACGCGGAATCGTTGTCGGTGACCCAACAACGCATGGTAAAGGCACAGTGCAAAGTCTTTTGGACTTGGGCCAGTACATGCTTGGGCACGAAGGCAAAATGGGTGCCCTGAAATTGACCATCCAGCAGTTCTACTTGCCAGATGGAAAAAGCACCCAGCGCCAAGGCGTTCTGTCGGATATTGTTCTGCCGGCTTTGACCGCAAGCTTTGACAATAGCGAAGCGGATTTGGATTACGCATTGCCAAACGATCAGGTGAAGAGTGCGAAACATAACGATTACAAGTTGGTTGATAGCACCATTTTGGCTCAACTGCGCAGCAAGTCAGCTGAACGCGTTAAAGCCTCGGCTAGCTTCGACCGGCTAATGCGCCGAATCGATTTGTTCCGTCAGCAGAAGGACGAAGACTTCGTCTCGCTCAACCGCGATAAGTTCCTGAAGCGTCGTGAAGAGATCGATGCTGAGCAGGAAGAAGAAGAGAAGATGCTTGACCAGCAGCTTCCGAAGAAAGAAGTATTCCACAAGGATTACTATCATGAGGAAGTTCTTAACGTCGCACGCGATTATGTTGAGGCAGTAGCTGGATTAGAACTGGCTAGAGCTGGCTAGTAGCGACCTGTTAGTTGCAAATCAATAAAAGTGTCCAATGCAGGGCGAAGCGAATGCTTCGCCCTGTTTCATTTGTAGCCTAGGCATCCTGCCTGGGAGGTGCCCGCCGGAACTGCCGGGTGCCCGCCGGAACTGCCCCAGGCAGGATGCAGAGGCTACGAACGAGGACGAAGGTCTCAATCGCCGATTCAAAATCGCTAAACGGAACCATCGGTTTTTTGCGCACTTTGCACCACAAAAATGATTGCATCGCGTTGCAATTGGACTTTCTCGGCCGACAATAGCGGTTTACAACAGTTCATATTCCCTTCAACACCGCTGAGGCAAAAATGCAGTCCGAAGTTCTACCGGCTAGTGATTTGAATAGTACGGCGCCGTCCAATTTAAACGGATTGTGGCCACCAAGCATTTTGCGTTTAGTATTGGGCGCAATCCTGACTGCAGGACTGGGCTACATCGTTATCAAAACGCTGTTTCCAATTTTCGTAGTTCCTTTGGATATCGCAACCTTCCCAAATCAGTCGCCTGTCTGGATGTATGAGAGGCTCGACAACGCAACGTACTTTGTGGATGGCAAGAATTATTCGTTGGTATTTGGCGTCATCGGGGCAATTTTCGGTGCCAGTTGCGTCGTGTTTTCCTTTGGTGCAAGATCTGTCAAGGCAATTGTGATAGCTGTAGTAGCGGCGGCGGCTCTGGGCATTGCGGGCGCAAACTTGAGCAATTGGATGTTCAACCATATGCGTGTTAACAGCGGAAACGAAGTGCGAATCATGGGTATTGCGCTGGATAGCATGAAACAATCGATTCTTGGATACTCGCTTTTGTGGGGGTTGATGGGGTTGGGTGTCGGACTTGGAATTGGGTCGATTCGCGGGTTTCGCAAGTCATTGGTTGCCGGAATCTCCGGTCTGGTCGGTGGCGTTCTAGGATCGATGATCTACGTGATACTGACGGCCCAGTTATCGATTGGTACGCTAATGAATACCGTCCTTCCACACCACAACAACAGTCAAGCGATTTGGATGGTAATGTTCACAGTTGTTATTGCCGTTTGTATTGCATTAGGTTGCGGTGAAAAACGTTCCGGTGAAAAACGGGCGGGAAAAGCCGCCTAGTCTTTCGCAAAGCTTTTACGGAATTTGTCTCCACAATTTTGCCAAAATTCTAACAAAAACTTAAAATACTTGCTTTTAATGAACCTAATACTTACAATGCACCGCATAGTGCCACTCTAAGGAACTTACGGTTCTAGATCTCGTGCTTATCCATTTTTAAGGAGCTTTTCATGCGTTCTACTCTTCGTAGACCGGCGTTTACGCTGGTCGAACTTTTGGTCGTGATTGCGATCATTGGTATTCTGGTCGGTCTGCTATTGCCAGCGGTTCAAGCCGCTCGCGAAGCTGCTAGGCGGATGCAGTGTTCTAACAACGTCAAGCAGATTGGGCTGGCGTTTCACAACTACCATGACACGGTAAAATGTTTTCCAATCAACTACGCCACACGAGGTCAATTTGGTTTTCCCAATAATGGAGACGGCATTGCTAATTCGGGAAGGAGCTGGATGCAGATGATCCTTCCTCAGATCGAGCAAACCAACTTGTATAACAACATTGACTTCAGGGTTGGACTACAACCCGCTAGTTCTGCTGCGACTTCGCCTGTCGGTAAGAACAGGTTAGTCGCTCAAACGGTCATTCCGACATACCTTTGTCCATCGGACGACTCAAATGACGGCGGTAAACTAGTGAACCGTTCTGACATATCCCCCACCGAACCCACCGTTGCAATGGCCGTTACATGCTACAAAGGTTGTGCGGGACAAAATTGGGGCTGGGGAGTTTTCTCACCGGTCATCTCCACTGGAAAAAATAGTGGGCGACCGGGATCACCAGTTGGATCTGACGGATTGAATTATTGCGACGGTGTGTTGTGTTCCAACCAACCGAATGTTAATTCCCCAAATCGTATGCGAGACCTCACCGACGGTACTTCAAATACGTTCATCGTTGGTGAAGCGATGCCCGGCTGGAGTCAATGGAACTGGTGGTACAATCCCAACGCCGTTACAGCCACGACTGCAATCCCTCTTAACCGAGTGCTAAAAGTGGCAAAGAGCATCGGTGACTGGCCAAACAACTATGCATTCGCCAGCCGACACACCGGTGGTGGGAATTTCGGTTTGGGTGATGGCAGTGTTCGTTTTGTGAGCGATAGCATCGATACCATAATCTATCGCGCGTCTGCGACCATCAGCTCTGGTGAAGTCGTTAGTCTCGATAATTAGTGCTTGAGCAATGGCCGTCATCTGTTCTAGCTGCTCTTGGGTGGCAGATTTTGGATGACACCGACAACAGTGCCTGGAAGCAATCGCTTCCAGGCACTTCGCGTTGTTTCTAACTGAATTTGGCAATCCAATAGTCTTCGTGGAGAAAAGTCTTGCTTTATCATCGTTTGAATTATTTGTGCCTGCTACTTTGTGCGTGCAGCACGTTGATTGGTTGCGGAGGTGGGGGTGGTCCGACTATTGTGCCAGCCGGCGGAGTCGTCAACTACAAGGGAAAGCCCATCGAAAGGATCAACGTCATGCTTATGCCGGCTGCGGGTGGCAAAGGAATGATCGCTGAAGGTACCACCGACGCCAGTGGAAAATTCAAACTCCAAACTAAAAACCCTGGCGATGGTGCCATGCCTGGTCAGTACACAGTTGCGTTTAAGTACGTACCTGAGGAAGTTCCAGCCATGCCTGGCTTTGCGGGAGCTAAAAAAGTAGTATCGCCTATTCCTGAAAAATACGCTGACGGAGCTACGTCCGGGAAAACGGTCACAGTGGAAACTGATAAGTCCAAAAACAATTTTACATTCGACCTGGAATAGCCTTAACGGAATTAGTCCTTGTTGGGAAACTCACCAAGGACACTTCTCCTCAAGCCTTTCGGCTTTAGAGCTTTGGTTGAAACAAGCGGCAGTGGCTTAGACCTGCCGCTTTATCCGCGTGTTGATTTTGTTGTTAAATCGAAAAATCTATTTGGTTTGACCTAAGGTGTCACCGCCATGCTGATAATGAATACTGTTGGGACGCGGCAGCTCGACATTGTTCTTTGCCGCATAGCCATCGAACTCAAGGAAGAAACAAAATGCTAGTTCTAAGTCGCAAAGTGGGTGAGAAGCTAGTGATCGACGGAAACATCATTGTTGAAGTCGTCAAAATCCAGGGCGACCGCATCACGATTGGCATCGAAGCACCCTCCGATATCAAAATTCTACGCGGCGAATTGAGCCAGCCCAAAGCGAAAGCGCAAACCGTAGAATTGGTCGTTGAAGACGGCTTACTCGTGGCGTGCTAGTGTAGAGCATTTGTCATCAAATGTTCATGGGCTCGCACCACGGTTCCGTCTGATATGAGTAAAGTTCATTGAATCACTGAAGACCCTACGCAGTTTCTGTTGGGCCAGTGAGCCGTCGGCGCTAGCCGCGGGTGAACGAAGTTGTGTTCTTGTATAATCGATGGTCCACCCAAAGTTTATAGCACTCGCCCTCAATCGTTCCATATTAGACAGTCAACAGATCGTGTTGAGTCATGCGCTTCGTTCACCCGCGGCTAGTGCCTTTTGATGTTGCGGATTTTGATTTCGTGTGCCACTGGCTTCCCCAATCGCATCCGGGAATCCGGAAGCGATTGGGAAAGGCCAGTGTACCGAAGCGTGTGGGTTCGAATAAAAACCTTGCATTCAGATGCATGGCCGCTTTGCACAATGGTGACCGAAGTAATCAACGTCGCACTTAGCGGCTCTACCAATCAGAAATCAACCACCGCGATGCCGCATAAATTTGTACGGTTGGAATTTCACTTGCGTCCAAACTTCGACAACTTTCACGGCGATTGAGTTAGCATTGGCACCGGTAACGGCAGTTAGAATCACACACTCCGTTTCACTGGCCTTGCCCCGTAGAGTCGAATATAAATCCGTAATTTGCGGGGGCAGCCAGTGGCACACAAATCAATATGTGCAACATCAAAAGGCGCTAGCCGCGGTTCTCGAAGTGGTCGTCGTGCATGTTCAAAAGTCTGTTTAACGGTAATTACTTTTCTGGGAGTCATTGGCCACTGGAAAGTAATTAATTCATTTCGAGTCACCGACTTCGTTTACCCGCGGCTAACGCCGTCGGCTCACCTAAGCCATCAACTCAGGAATCGGTCTTCCTCGGTCTACCAG
>JANODD010000216.1:0-1896 GCA_031412515.1 Planctomycetia bacterium
ATCTTCTTTGGGGCACTCGCGGGAGAGCTAGACTTTATACCCAACGCGCTTGACGGTATCCGATGGTCTGTCGAAACGCTGCATGCTGCTGGGGCGCGAAACATCGTGATCTTGGACTTGCCACCGCTTGGTCAAACTCCGTTCTTCAATACTATTCCGACTCTATCTACTCAATTGGACGCAGCCGCCTCAGCATTCAATGCGGAGTTGTCCAACCTCACGAGCAGTTTGCGTCGCGAGTTTCGCCGTGTGAAGATTGCAGACGTCAAAATCGGACGACTGTTCCAATCGGTCACTCGCGCACCACGGCTGTTCGGTTTGCAAAATGTGATGTTATCAGCCACGAATTTCGATCCATTGACCGGAATCGGATTTGAGGTCGTTCCAGGTGTCGACGCGAATCGCTATCTCTTTTGGGATAGCGTCCACCCCACTGCGCAAGGCCACAAGATCATCGCGGCCTTTGTTGTCATCGACTACAAATTGAACTGTCCAGAGCGCTGAAGCGCGACGGACCCTACGCAAGTCAATCGGCAGGGCCAGTCGTTTGGTCATTAGTGCTTTGTCCAGGTTTAGTTTTAGGGTTGATCGTATTGTGAGCGACAACAGCCACGCCCTTCGCAAAGCCTCAGGGCGTGCCACCCCAAAATTTAAGCTGGACGCTGCACTAGTGCTTCAACACAATTTAACTTTGGGGTAGAGATGCTTCAGTTTTTTGCGGGCATCCTCGACAGTGAATTGCCAGTCGACCCCTCGTTGTTTCGCATTCGTTGCAGTTGCCCAAGCGGATACTTGGGCCTGAATTGAATCGAGAGTGGGGAACCGATGGCCGTGCATGCTCTGCCGCGTCATCGAACTCAATTCGTTCTCTGCGATATTGAGCCAACTTCCGTGCTTGGGGGTGTATTGTATATCTAGTCGATCTAGAAGTGCACGAGCCTCGTCAGCATCGAACGCCTCATAAAATGCCCCGGTAACATGTGTGTTCAGGTTGTCACAAACTAGCGTTACTTTCTTGGCGGTGGCGTATCGTCCAAGCATTAGACGCTTCATTTCGAGCGCCCAATCGACTTTGGTTCGACGTTCACGAACCGAAACGTCTCGCCAGCCGGCAAGAGGTTCGCAGAACATGAAGATACTGACTGTTCCGTTTCGCTTGTACTCGTAATCTGCACGTCGAGCGTGATTCTTCGTCGCAGCGATTGGAATGTTGACTTCCTCAAGAAGTTGTACGGGTTGCTCGTCCATACAAATCACTGGAAATAGCTGATCATAGGGCCGCTTGTAGATCTCCAGGACGTTTTCCATGTTGGCCGCGAATTGTGCGTTGTACTTGGCAGGAATGACCCAATACTGAATCTTCCGTTGTGTCATCCCATTTTTTTTAGAGTCCTGCGTAACGTCTCGCGGGAGACCCGCTCAACAATGCTCAAAGCGATCACGTTTTCTTGGAGCAATTCCAGGGTCCAATTTGCGTAACCCTGTGGCGGCTCGGTAAGTCGCAGGGCAATCACAGACGCTTCACCGTCGCCATCAAACGTCCTTTGCCTAGGTGGATTGGCACGCTGTCTTCCACAGAGAGCAGTTTCAAAATCACTCTCCACAAAACGCCTGCGAACATTTTCGACGGTGTTAACAGTGCAAGAGAATGCATCGGCAATCTCGCTATCAGTCCAGGCATCCTGGCTCTGATCGGCTTTGAGCAAGATCTGTGCTCTCTTAACTTTGCGCGGCGAGCCTTCAAGTTTTTCAACTACACGCTTTGCCACTTCACGCTGACTCTCGCTTAGCTTTACGATATACTTTTTGTCCACTGGCCCCTCCTTGGTTACCAGCAGTTTGTCGTATACACCGAATCGAACGCAACCCCAAAGTTAAATTGTGTTGAAGCACTAG
>JANODD010000217.1:0-9390 GCA_031412515.1 Planctomycetia bacterium
GACAACTTTGATGACTTAGTCGATTCGCCGATTGCGATTGGCAGTTTTCCAGTGCGAGGTTTCGAAGTTGGCGATCGAATGCACTATTTAGCCAACGTTGAAGGTGACGAACAAGGTGACGAACTTTGGGACATGGACAAAGCGACCGCAGATGTTGCCAAGATCGTAGCTGAAGAGCAACGCTTCTGGGGCGACGTTCCGTACGGCGACTATTGGTTCATCAACTTGTTAACAGAGACCGGTGGCGGACTCGAGCATGACAACTCCACGGTGCTCATGAGCAGTCGCTGGACAATGCGCAAACGGGATTCGTACCTTAACTGGTTAGCTCTTGTCAGTCACGAGTTCTTTCATACGTGGAACGTGCGCCGACTGCGTCCCAAAGCGCTGATGAACTATGACTATAAGCAAGAGCAATACTTGCGTGAGTTATGGATCGCTGAAGGCATTACCAGCTACTTTGACGATCTGTTTCTGGTTTGGACCGGGTTATGTACTCGTGAAGAATATCTCTGTCGACTTTCCAAGAACATTCAAGCGGTTCAAACGGCACCGGGCCGGTTGGTTCAAGGTTTAGCGGATGCGTCATGGGATACATGGGTCAAGCACTATCGACCCGATGAAAACATTCAGAACTCGCGGATTAGTTACTATCTGAAGGGTGCGATGCTCGCTTGGATTCTTGATGCCGAGATGCGAAGGCTCAGCGATGATCAGCACGATCTCGCGGCGGTGATGAAGCAGCTTTGGCAAGAGTTTCGTCACACCGGATATACGATTTGCGACTTTGAACGCTTGGTTGAGTTGCGGTGTGGCACGGACTTGCGAGAGTGGTTGCATGTGCAAGTTCGCGAGCCTCAGGAGTTGGATTTTTCAGGTACCCTTCGCCACTTTGGGTTGCGATTTAAAGCAGGCAATGGCAAAAAAGAGGGCGCCTGCGACAAGCCTACAAGCGATGTGTGGATAGGTTCCGATTCATCCAATGCAGAAGGTCGCTTGCTAGTGCGACGGGTCTATCGAGGTTCACCGTCCGACGCTGCGGGCTTGAACGTGGACGATGAACTGATTGCCCTCGACGGCTATCGCCTGATGGCGGATGTTTGGCCTGACCGGTTGAGCATGTATCAACCTGGGCAAGATCTTGAATTGCTTGTGTCACGCCGTGGCCGAATCAAGCAGTTGAACATATGCCTAGGTCGCAAACCTACGCACAACTGGCAATTAGAACTCGATCCAGCAGCAACGTCCGCCGGTAGAGAGAATCTAAACCAATGGTTGCGACTTGTACCGACGGCCGCTGGCTCGGCAGAGCCTCGTTCTCCCGTTGCGTACTAGCAACTGTTCGTCGCCACAAAATTAAAGTTGGATGAAACGCTACCTACACGCGACTCAATGCTCCGGGGCGAGCCTATGTAGCTAGTTTCTTGAGACACCGGCGTGTAGTGAGGACCACTCTTATGCATCCGGTTTCTCACGAAACCAGCTACTGCTGTCTGTTGGGGCTGCTAGCATTCTCATAAATGCTCCCATATTGGCGTTTGCGCGGCGGATTAATCTCGCTAGACTCTTGTTACAAACCGCGTGTGCAAAGCATGTGGGCCCCGAATGAGCAGGATGTCTCGATGCGGGGGTTATTAGGCTGAGCCCAATTGCTAAGGATGGCTGCATGTATCGATGGCTACTTTGTTGGCGTTATCTACGCACGCGTTACATCGCCCTAGCTTCCGTAGTAAGCGTTACGCTCGGTGTTGCGACGATGATTATCGTCAACGCAGTTATGAACGGATTCACGACTGAAATGCAAGGACGTATGCACGGCATTCTGTCCGATGTCATCGTCGAAAGCCACAGTTCATCAGGCTTGGAAAATCACAAGAACTTCCAAAAGCGAATTCGCGAAGTACTTGGCGATGATTTAGTGGGAATGACGACGGTTGTGCATGTTCCAGCAATGGTGAACATTACGCATCGTGGTGAAACAATAACACGCCAAATCAATTTGATCGGCATCGATACGGAAAGCTACGCCTCAGTCAGCGACTTTAGCAAGTACCTTCTTCATCCTGAGAACAAAAAATCACTCTCCTTTGCGTTGCATGAGTCGGGCTATGCCGATGGTCGCGAGGGTTTTCCCGAGTCAGGTTGGAAGCATCGCCGCCGTACCGCTGCGGCTCAACAATCGCTGCTGGACATCCAAAAGCAGATCGACGAAGTCCAAAAACGGAATGAATTCCTACGCGAGCAGATCAACCAAACACAGACGCCACAACCAGAATCACTGGTATCTGAAGCTTCAACAACTGGCTCGCTATTGCCAGCACCTCCAGCCGAGTTTACCGCGCAAGTAGTCGGTAGAGATGCAGTATCCAATAATTCAGCTGGTCCAAGTTTCGACGCGGTGCTCGCCCCTGAAGAGCGAGCCCAAGTCTTCAATCCGGCCGTTAGCCAACACGACGGGATTGTTCTCGGCATCAGTATCGGAACAACCCGATACCGCGACATGGCTGGCAAGGTGACCGACTACTACTACGTGCAACCTGGCGATGATGTCCAAGTTACTTTCCCATCGGCCGGTAACACGCCACGAGCGATCAATGAAAAATTTACCGTTGTTGATTTCTACGAAAGTCAAATGAGTGAATACGACGCAACGTTCGCGTTCGTGCCACTCGATAAACTCCAGAAATACCGCGGCATGCTCAACCCGAAAAATGGTGAGTCTGCGGTCAATTCGATTCAGTTGAAGCTTCGTGAGGGCGCAGACCTTAACGCTGCTCGCGATGCACTTAGAGCTCAGTTTCCGCTAGACATGATGGTCCAAGTTAATACCTGGCGCGATCTTCAAGGCGCGCTGCTGGCCGCGGTGCAAATGGAAACGACCATTTTGAACATCTTGTTGTTCTTGATCATCGCCGTTGCTGGCTTCGGAATCCTGGCAACCTTCTTCATGATCGTTGTTGAGAAGACGAAGGATGTCGGTATTCTCAAATCGCTTGGGGCCTCAGGCACCGGCGTGGCATCTATCTTTCTTGGCTATGGCGTCTTACTCGGTGCCGTTGGCGCGGGGGCCGGTGGGATAGCTGGCCTCTTGTTTGTCGCCAACATCAACCAAATCGCAGATGTGCTTGAATCAGTTTCCGGACAAGAAGTTTTCGACCCTACTGTCTATTACTTTGATCACATCCCAACACTTATTAACCCATGGACCGTGGCTTGGGTGATTGTGGGTGCCATCCTGATTGCCGTGTTTGCCAGCGTACTACCAGCTATTCGGGCCGCCCGGATGCATCCAGTGGAGGCTTTGCGTTATGAGTAGTGTTATCAAGAACAGTGTCGCAGGTAGCGTTACTCCTCGCGTTCAACCGAAGCGCCGGATACCTGTCGAAGGAAGCGCAAGCGAAGCTGACCAACCAGCAACGCTAAAGATCGCAAGCCCCTACGTGCTCGAAGCTCGGCAGCTTTTCAAAAGCTACCGCAAAGGACGTCATGTAGTGCCAGTCCTAAAAGGCTGCGACTTTCAAGCCATCAGTGGTAACGTCACGGCAATTCTCGGCCACAGCGGCTCAGGGAAAAGCACGTTGCTGCACATGCTTGGAACGCTGGATGCGCCCGATCAAGGTGAGATCTACTTCGATGGCGGTCGCATCGACAACTTGTCACGCGCCAAGCGAGATCACTTCCGAAATTCAAAACTGGGAATGATCTTTCAGTTCTATCACTTGCTGCCCGAACTGTCGGCACTTCAAAACGTACTGATGCCGATGATGATCGAGCAAGGCTTTTTCAACTACTGGCGCAATCGCTCGGCAAACAAGCAACGCGCCATTGAATTGCTTACTCGCGTCGGACTTGACCATCGACTCGCGCACAAACCGCGTGAACTTTCCGGTGGCGAAATGCAGCGAGCTGCCATCGCTCGCGCTCTGGTGATCGGCCCTGAGTTGTTGCTCGCCGACGAACCGACCGGAAACTTGGATCACGACACCGGTTTACAGATTTTAAAGTTGCTGATGGAATTGAATCGCGAACAAGGTTTGACGATCGTCATGGTGACACACGATGAATCGATTGCTAAACAGTGCGATAGTATTATCCATTTGGTTGGTGGTCAGATCAAAGCTTAGTGGATGGTAACGAAGGGTGACTTGGTAGCTGGTTCCGTAAGTAACCGGTTGCAGCAGGTGGATCGTCAACGCGGCCGGATTCTCACGAATCCAGCTACCGTTTTATCAGTGCCACTAAGACTACCTATAAAGCTTCTCAAGGACTACGCCGCTAATCGCGTTACGAAATCCGAGACGCGTTAGTACCGACGTCACCAAAGTCTTTGCCGAATCCGAGAACGTGCGAATGACTTCTACTCGATCTTCGGCCATTTGCCGAAATGATTCGGAGAGCAAGAATACCAGTTGGTCAGCGACTTGTGTGGATTCAACAACCTCTATCGGCCATAACCAAACGATCGACTCAGGCGTCGTCATAAGTTCTTGACCGACGCACCACACTAACAATTCCTGAGCCACCGTTCCTTCGGAGCGAAGAGTTAGTTGAAACCCAGTGGGTTCGGTGTGCCCAAGCAAACAAGCTTGACGCCATGGCAACTGCGGTTCATCTAGCATTCGATCGACGTGCGCCATGCGACGAATTTGTATTTGCAAGCGATCAACCGGTGGTTGGAAATTATCAAGAAACAACTCCCAGCCGCTGGTCGCCTGACGTGGCACCCAATCGGCTTTAACTAACCAGCCGTAAGTGCGTTGGTCGGCGGTGGTAACTCCCATCATGGAATCGCCTGCTCCCAGTCCCAAATAAAATGGACAATCCGGCGGCATCGGTCGACTCGCACACGAAGTAATGCCCGATTCAGCCAGCCTTTTATCAGCATGCAATAACAACGCAGCCGCAATTTCTGCTTCGTTGCCACTGGGTTCAATACACAATGCAGACAAGACGCCGCGACTGCTATCTGTGTCAGTCAAATCAGCAGTGCTTGCATTAGAAAGATGCAAAAAACCTCGTACTACCTCGCTTTCCACTGCGACCAGCAGATCTTCTGCTACGAAGTACGGTTTGGCTAGCGCAGCTAACTCAAAGTGCATCGAAGAGATTGGCCCTATACTCTGGCCAGCCTGACTTAGCCCAGCATGATGCGCGTTCCAAACTCTGCAGATGGAAGCGGTATCGGTATTTCGATAACTGCGAATTGCGATTGCCACTGGGATGATCACCGATGCCGAGAGGATAGAGGGACGCTCATATTACTCGACGACCCCTCGCAACGAAAGGCTCAGACGTAGCCTAGGCTTCCAGCCTGGGGTTAAATCTAAATGCCCCGGATGCAAGCCCCAGGTTACGGGGAGTCAAAAGCTCCAGCCCGTATGTTGACCCGACTCGATTTTATCCGCGATTTCGTCGCAGATTCCTTGATTCTCACCAACGGCCAATTCGGCCGCCCGCTTTGCAGACTCGATGCCTTTCTCGGACTCTCCGTTGACAGCGAGCGCCAATGCAAGCGCGATCGCGCAAACCCAGTCTTCACTGTCTAAATGAACAGCCAATTTGGCGTATTCAAGCGCTCGAGACTTGTTGCGTTCGGAGGGTTCTGGGTAGGACGCGTTGAGCAACGCGATGGCACGTCGCGCCGCGACCTCGTGCCCGCCAAGTTTCAACAGTGCTTCCCATTCAGTTTCAGCAAGCTTGAATTCTTCACACGCTGCAAAGGCAACCGCTCGATACATTCGAACGCGTGGATCATTCAAGCCGATTGGAAGCGTTTTGCGGAGTTCAGAAATAGCTTCTCGTTTCTTGAGTGTTCGCGCCAAGACGTCCGCGTGAGCCGCAGTTACCAGAACTCGAATGGCCGGAACATAGACCAACTTGTTCAAAAGCGGTGTGGCTTCATCAAATTTTTCTAATCGTGCGAGCGTGATCGCTTTCAAGAACAAGGCGCCAATATTCTCGCTCGACGAGCCATTCAGTTTTCGCAGCGCAGCACGCAGCTCAAGATCGGTCTTCACATTCGCTACATCGGCTAGAGCCCAGTACCGATTGAACAACTCCAAGGAGGTCGATTCCCAAACCAACATCTCGTTAACAATCTTTTCTAGCTCGCGCAGGATGCTTACTTGACGTTCAATCGCAAGTCTCCCGGCTTCACTGAGAGTCTTCATTTGATGCATGATGATGTCGTATTCAACATTCAGGTTCGCTAGTTGACTGCCCTGCGTTGCTACGGCGTTTTGAAAGTTTCGTTGAACGAGCGCGTTGCTGGGTGCCTGTGCTTGCGCATTGAGTTGTGTTTGCGGTGTGTTGCGGACATCTATCCCAGTTGCAACGATACTCTTCTGAGTCGGAGCCGATAGCAAGCTGTTCAACTCGGCTTGCATCGAAGCGGCAATAATCTGCGTCTGTGCCAACTGGAGCGATTTGTAGGCTTGAGTTTGCTGGATCTGCGAAAGAGCATTGTTGGTCTGGAGAAGCCGATTGAGCGTGTCTTGTCGCTCCGTAATGAGCTTGTTCCCTGACGCCTTTAGACCATCAAATTTTGTGTCCAGTTCCTCAATGGCTGTCAGGTACTCTAAGCCCCGCTCAAAACTGGTTGACAAAGTTTGGGCGTTGGCCACGCCTGACAGAAATGCCATAGATGCCATATACACAGTGAAAACCAACGCAGAGGGGAAACGAATCGGGAGAAGCATCCTGGCTCCGATAGCTGGAATTGGGCTGATTAATCGGCGTAGATATGGAGATAATTACTCTTGTGTTTTATCCCAACTTGATAGCTATGTAATTCGAGCAGCTGAATCAGTGAGCCGTCGGCGCTAGCCGCGGGTAAACGGAGTGTTCGTCGTTCATGACTGATAGTCCAATTTAGGCATCAGACCACGAGGAAACAAAGTCGTCGGTTAGACCTTTAAAAAGTCAAACCGCCCTACTCCGTTCACCCGCGGCTAGCGCCAACGGCTCACAGCTGAATAAGTGAGCCGTCGGCCCTAGCCGCGGGTAAACGGAGTGTTCGTCGTTCATGACCGATAGTCCAATTTAAGCATCAGACCATGAGGAAACAGAGTCGTCGGTTAGACCTTGAAACAGTCAAACCGCCCTACTTCGTTCACCCGCGGCTAGCGCCAACGTCTCACGGTCCCCCTTTTTCGAAGAATCATGCAATAGAAACTCAAACTTGGATAAAACACTAGCGATTGCTTTGAGCTTACCGAGTCTGGTCATCATTTTCCAGTATTTTTGCGTAATTGAAGAAAATATTGATTCTGAATTGCTGATCTGTTCTAATGAAACAGGTGAACTAGGCAAAACTCCTCACTCCCAATCTCTTCAATCAAGGCTTCTCTCATGCCAAGATTCAACCGCCGTTGCCTCGCAAACTGTATCCCTTTTGCGACGTTGTTGATTTCGATCTCCCCAACAGCCCTGTCTCCGTCGGCCCTATGTGCTGAGCCTGAAAAGTTGCAAACCGTTTTAGAGAAAGAAGCCAAAGGAACTTTAGTCAATCGACGCTTACCGACTGGCAGCCAACCGCTTGATGACGCTTCGGCATGGCAAGCAGGTATGCTCAAAGTGCATGGCGAATGGCAATCCATCGAAGAACTCTCGCACACTGAACATGATGATGCGTACAAAGCCAAACGAGAAGAACTTAACAACAATCCGAAGCGTCATCTGATCTTGGCACGGTGGTGTGCGCTCAACAAGTTACCGGAACTAGCACGTGCTCACTACTTCGCGGTTTTGTCACTGGATGCCAATAACCTCGAAGCACGTAAGTATGTCAAGCACGTCCTGGTTGGCGACACGTGGGTTGAACAAGCGGAACTGAAGGACGCACAACAGAGACTGCACCAAGATTTTGAAAAGCTTGAAGACTGGACACCTCGCATCAAGTCGATCGCCCAAGATCTTAAGTCAGGCCGCCCAAAGATCATGTCAGAAGCACTTGATGCTCTAGAGAAAATAGATACTAAAGAAGCTCTTCCTGCGCTCGAGTTTTTTGCGTCGAACGTTGACGACGATTTGGCAAAACCCATTGTTCGCAAGATCGTGAAGGAAAGATCCCCCGAATCCTGTGCCGCATTAGTTCGAATCGCTTTGGCTCATCCAAGTGTGGATATTCAAAAAATAGCGGTCGACGCCATCCGCAAGTATCCGGAAGCGTACTACGTCCCTGACCTTCTTGGAATGTTGTCCAGCGAAATTAAAATCGAAAATCAGCTGGTAATGCAACCCAATGGCAACATCGGTTTAGTTACACTTTTCAGAAGCGAATTGCAGAATCGGACGCAACTTCAGCGCGCTCAAAAATTAGTCAACGTCGTCGCAAAATTTTCATCCCACCACTCCGCCACGCTGTACGATACGACCAATGCTGACATGTCCTATTGGTCCAATTTCTGGAATGTTTCTAAGTCAGCACCAGTTAATTTGGGAACCCAATCATCGAGCAGATCCGCATCCGCAGCGGGGTCAGCGTCCGCCAGTGCTGTTTACGTTCCGCAAGATGTGGCCAAATCGGTCGCTGAGAATCTCAATGAACAAGGTAAACAACAAGAGCGAGCCGTTGCTCAAAAGAATCGTGAGTTGAATGCGAAGACAAATCGGATTTGCACATTGTTGAGATCTGCAACCGGCACTGAACTTGCCGACAAGCCCGAACTGTGGTGGAAGTGGTGGAACGATCGAAACGAACGTTACCTAGGTGAAAAGCCAGTCGCTTACTCTTACTCCGAACAACGAGAAAGGATTGTTTTATCGAGCGAAAACTACAGCAACAGCACCGCGAACCATAGCCATGACCTGGGCCCAATGCAAATCCAGTATTCTTGCCTCGTCCCCGGTACCTTGATCCAAACCGCAACCGGATTAGTGCCTATCGAAACTATCCAGGTAGGCGATCTGGTTGTTTCGCAAGACGTTGAAACCGCAGAGCTGACACTCAAGCCAGTAATTTTGACAACCATCCGTCCGCCCAAACCCACGATCAAAATTACCGCTGGCGAGGACACAATTGAGGCAACCGGCGGTCATCTGTGGTGGGTAAGTGGTCATGGCTGGGTTAAGTCCCGCGATCTTAAGTCTGGCATGATGCTTCATACTGCAACCGGTACCACAGAGGTCGCGCGTCTTGTCGTGAATCCTACGCCTCAGCCCACGCACAACTTGGTTGTTGATGGTTACCATACCTATTTCGTCGGCCCGCAGCGTGTACTCAGTTACGATAACACGCAAGTCAAACCGACGATGCGTCAAGTTCCCGGCCACGGTCAAATTGCCAATGTGTTGCGTTAAACGAAGCCTGTAACCTAGGCAATAGTCGCCTTTCGCTCCGCGAAAGTGGCGTACATCAACGCTACTTTCGCGGAGCGAAAGGCGACTATA
>JANODD010000218.1:0-20065 GCA_031412515.1 Planctomycetia bacterium
GAAGTTCCAATTGTTCACTTCGCGGGACGGTATTTAGTGCGAGCCTCGTGTCACCTTTACATCTCGACGCATGATATCGATACCCTAGTCCGCTGCTTGCAACAAGAACTGAAACCGAGTTCTTGAACGTTGGTAGCTTGGGACCATTTGTCCCGAGCGTTTTTTGAATTCGACTTGAGACTGGATGGACGGCACAAATGATCACATCCAACGTTACCTCAAAGTGAATTTGTGACGCAGCAGTAGTACAAATCTTCACTTCATGCAACGCCACCAAAAGATTTTATCAACTTTCATCGGCACGACTTTTGCATCGAAGCCGCACGCGTGTCCAATAGTATTGCTGTTGCGAATTTTTTGTAAAATTCAGCGATGAAGTGCTCTAAGTTGGGCCGATTAACCTTGCTGTAAGTTGCTCATAACCTATGATTGAGATGTGGGTTTTGATGAACCCGCAAAAAGAACTTCCGGCCGTCATTCCGGCAGAGGGACCAATTTTTGCGTTGGCCTAGGTCATAAGTTGCATGTGCAGTAGCACGCACGATCTACGCCAGTCTCGCAGCGGCTCCGCTTTTTGCCGCCAGCGGTCGGAGGATTCGAATTGGCCGACAAGGATTCATTTCCTTGTCGGCTTTTTTCGTTTTTTAAAGACACTTCATTTCCTTGCTGCTTGTTCCAATAGTTTCGCCCGCGCTTTCAAATCGGGCAGTAGCTCAGGCGCATATGTTTCCGCTAAGGGGACTGCGATCCTCAGTGCATTAAGCGACTGGGTCTTGTTTCCAGCTTCTAGATAAACGCGGGCGAGCAGGCTGAGCCAGTTGACATCTTTAAGTTCGCTTGCGCGCACACCAAACTCAGCGTAGGGAATTGCATCTTGTGGCCTACCGGCATCAAGGCAAGCGTACACCGCCGCTTGAAGCGCTTCGAAGTACTGCGGTTCAATGCTGACTGCTTCTTTGAACTTCTCGATCGCTTCATTGAGTCGACCGAGACGCGTCAGCACTAATCCGATTTGGTATTTCATTTTCGCTTGTCGTGGCTCAATTCCTTCAGCCTGTTTGTACAACGCAAGTGCGTCGGTTTCGCGGCGTTCGAGGAAGGCTTGCCATGCCAACATGCCTAGTCCATAAGCGTCGTTGGGGTCGTGTTGGGCTACAGCAGTCCAATGCTCAATGGCTTTTGCACGATCTCCCGCTTTCGCGTACTCTGTTCCCAATCGTCCGCGGGCATTGGCGTCATCGGGCTTGATTGCAAGGATGCGTTCATAAGTGGCAATGGCCTGAGCCGGGTTGTTTTCAAGTATTTGACGCTGTGCGTCAGTGGCCATTTTGTCCAATTCAGCTTGAAACTGAACGGCTTCTTTAAGGCGGATTCGCGATTCCGCGGAATCTTTAACGCGAACAACTTCACGCAGTGCTGCTACAGCTCCCAAATAGCGGTAACTGGTTCGGCAAGTCTCAGCTTCTTGTTCAAAATGCTTGACCAGTTCCTCTCGCAGTTGCTCCGCCCGCTGCTGACTTGCGTCGCTACTTTCCGATTGAAGGTGCTTTAGTAAGACTTCCGCTTTGGCGTGGTTATGAACGGCGATCCGATGTTCGACACGGCGCAGCGGTGGAACATAATCGTCGTCATTCGTCTGGAAATTAATATTGATCTTTAGATAGCTGGGCATATGACAGCCCACACAGTCATCGCGAACTTGCAGCGGCAGGTTTGGACGGTCTTTACAAGCGGTTTGCTCGTGGCATTTGCCGCATGCTGCTGATCCGGTATTGATAGTCGTACTTGTGGTGTGTGGGGTATGGCATGTCATGCAAGTCATGGTTTGGTCGGCAATAAAGCACTTGCTATTTCGCAGATAGGTGATCTGATTGGCCACGCGATCATCTTCGGTCGCTTTGGTGGTTACCGACTGGTAGTATTCGTCAAGCGGCTTGCCGGGGCGGTATGAAAACGCTGGCCCGAGATGTTTCATCGCATTGCTGTGACACTGAGTGCACACTTCAATTCGTCGTTCCCGTTCGAGTTTGCTCGGTTGCACGATGTGCTGCGCCACTTTTTCGTCGGGGTGGTCGCGGTGGAACTGTACATGCTTGCTGCCGGGGCCGTGGCATGCTTCGCAGGTAACACCCAAAATGCGTCCTTCCCGCTCGTACTGATTCGCAGTGCCTGGAACATGGTGCACCCAAGTGCTATGACATTCAATGCAGCGGACTGTAAGCAGTCTGCCGAAGTCGCCACCGCTGTTCGGGTCGAAGTGGCTGCAAGCCGATTGGTTCATCGGGTAGAGCCAAGCCAGGGGCAATTCTCGCATATCTCCGTTGGTATGCCAGGTAAGATATACATCATCTGCCACACCCCCTGCGCCTAGTACGAGGTCGACGGTCGATTTTGTAGAACGATCTCCTTGTGGCGTCCGTTCAGTAGCTGTCTGATAGAAACGCTCTTGTTCACGCGTCGTCGCAAAACGAATACGACCGTCGCGTGCTACGAATTGATTGCGTGGGAGCGCAATGTCACTTGGCATATCGTTACCGCGGACTTCTCGCAATGTGCGAGGGTGTTTAGTCTCAAAAAATGAATGATGAATGTCGCGATGACACTCTTGGCATGCATCTGGGCCAGTGAACGGCGGGCGTTCAACCTTCTCGATTTCATCGGCAAGATATTTTAATGACACTGGCCTTGGCGAAAGTTCCAATGAATCGCTAGCTGATGGAGCAGGGACTTTGTCGTATTGGGTACGAGGCCGTATTGCCCAATAGATCACCACACTAATAAGGATGGTTGCAAAAGCAGCCCAACGGAGTCGACTTAAGGAACTCATGATAGTTGGCGATTTAAATGAAAATTCTTAACTGCAGCGTTGAAGTCAGCGACCAAATCGGGCAATATATGGTTTATGACAGAAAAA
Organism: Planctomycetia bacterium; assembly: GCA_031412515.1. Taxonomy (GTDB): domain Bacteria; phylum Planctomycetota; class Planctomycetia; order Pirellulales; family Pirellulaceae; genus Aureliella. Next base: position 2,915 of record JANODD010000218.1, read on the forward strand.
CAACCTTCCAGCAACCGTGAGGTAAAAATGCAAGCCGAAGCACGTCCCGTAAAATTGAGTCAAGATGCAACTGACGGCGCAGAGATGGTTTGGCCGCCAAAGTTGCCGCTGGCAGTTCTAGGAGCCTTGGTTGCTGTTGGAATTGCCTGTTTGATCATGAAGACCATGTATCCAATTTTTGTTGTTCCTGAGGATATTGCCATTCTTCCTGACCCGCCTCCGACCGCAGCGGTTTTGAAACTGGAAAAGGCTCAGTTCAGTGTTGACGCAAAAAATTTTTCCATCCTATTCGGCTTGATAGGAGCTGTGTTTGCCGCCTCGTGTGTACTCTTTACCTTCGGTATTCGTTCAATCAAAGCGATCGTCATCGGTGCCATAGCAGCCGGAGCCTTGGGAGTTGTCGGTGCCAACTTGAGCAACTTGATGTTTACGAGGCTTCGCGCGTCGAGCAATGGTGACCTCTTGGTCATGGGCCTGAAAATCGATGGCATGATGCAAAATATTTTAGGCTACGGAGTGCTTTGGGGATTGATAGGCTTGGGCGTTGGCATCGGAATTGGTTCCGTGCGAACGTTTGGCAAATCGGTGGTTGCAGGGACGGCTGGCTTGGTTGGCGGTCTGCTGGCAGCAATGGTCTATGTGCTTCTGGTTGCCCAACTCACACCTAATGCCGTAATGAGCCATGTGTTTCCGCTCGACATCACTTCTCAGGCAATTTGGCTATTGATGTTTATGGTTCTAATCGCCGCTGCAATTCCACTTGGCACAGGTGAGAAACGCGCCAAAGTGGCGACATAGTTTCGTTGATGCCAATGGCTAAGTACTGTCGATGTAGATTAAATGATACTTCTCACTGATGCCACTTAGACGCTACTTTTGCGGAGCAAAAGGCGACTATGACGATTAACACCGGCGCACGTTTGGTTGCGAGCGGAACTCGCAACCAAGCCTGGTAGCGTTCGGTAACGTTTGTTTAATATAGAACGTATTCGTACTCGCGATCCAACGCTACTTCAGCTGCAACGTGAACACGTTGGGGCCTTTCGCGGTTACGGTTTCTTGAAGCGTAGTTGTCTCAGGCTTGCTGTAGACCACCGGTAATTCATCCTTTGCGCCCATCTTTGGATCCTTGGCAGCCATCGTCATGGCGCGGGTGTAGGCGTCACCAGGGTCTCCCGCATTCATATCACCCTTTATAACCTTCGACGTATCCAGCTTTATCACTGTAATTTTATGATTGCCAACGATGGCACCATCGTTAGGGTCGTACATGGAAAGTTTGAACTTGCCGTCTTTGTCAGTAATTCCGGAGGAGACTCGTGGTGCACCCTCGCCGTGAAATACGACGGTTGCCCCTTCAACAGGCTGTTGCTTGTAGAGTACCGTTCCTTCAACGGGAACGCGCTTTGGCAAACTATTATCCCCACATCCTACACAAAATGCCAATCCAAGAACCGCTATTCCTAAGTGCAATTTCATTGGTCCAATTCCCTTAATTGTTTTTGCATAATAACGAAACAGACCTCCAAGGGTTTTGGAGGTCTGAGGTAAACATCAATCGTTGACTTCCTCTCCGCGAAAGTTCGGTGTATCGTCTCCTTCACGGAGTGAAATGCGACTATAGAAACAGAGCCTAGGCGACGAGACGCCTGTCCATTACTGGATGGCTGACATGTCAACAACCGCACCGTCTGCACGTGCGCCCAGTCGTTGATAATTAGTGTAATCGATCGATTGGGACAAGAACTGAACCGAACCATCACCCAGTACAAACTGAGCTCCACCGACATGCTTCGACTTGAAGCCGGCTGACGTTTGCCACACATTCCAGCTGTTGCAAGTAATTGATGGAGTTCCGTCGTTACCGCCAACTTCACCTCTGCAGGTGTTGTAATTAATGGGTGCAACGGTGCTTGTCCACAGTGCGTTACCGGCTGCCCATCCGTTGTAATGGTGGTCGTGACAATTCGGGCGAATTTCTCCCATCAGGATTGTGTTCGAAGTACCGTCCGTCATGTCCGCTAAACGTGCCGCCCAATGGAAACGAGCGAATGGGCCAGAAATTTGAGACGAATCCGAGGTATTTCCGTGCCCTGATGGACCATTCAAGTGGTTGGGATAGAGTGCGCAGCCCGATGACTGTGCAGGTAAAGCTTGCGAGCCCATGGAGAAACCATAGTTGCTCAACGCCAAATCGGTTCTAGCTGGTGGATCGCTTGGGCAGATATAGGTCGGGATGCTAAACTCGCGGGGGCGACGTCCTGAGAACTGGGTAACTGGCGTTGCTGGTTGTACTGTTCCAAACCAACTGTCTACATCAATAGCAGGATTAATTTGATTGAAAAACGGTCCTTGTTCGACAAATGGTAACAGTCTTACCAGCCCGGAACCTTTTCTCCATAGTCCACCGACCCAGGGATAACCGTTGTTGTTGTGTCCCGCGGCGCCCGCACATGGCAGCCATGGCACGCAATAGGATCCTGACGAAGGGAGACGCTTGTAGGTGTCGCTGTAGTTGTGGAGCGCCAAACCTAACTGTTTCAAATTGTTGCTACACTGCATCCGCCGAGCTGCTTCGCGAGCAGCTTGAACTGCTGGCAGCAGTAAACCTACCAAAATTCCAATGATCGCAATGACGACGAGTAGTTCTACTAGCGTAAAACCGTTTCTACGTTTGAATAAAATTCTCATACGCAATTACTCCTTCTAGAACAAAGAGATTGTTAATACCACCTGCTACACCGCTAGGCAGTTATAATGAGGCATGATTCCCCACACTGATGAAGGTTGTTTTATCTGTTTGGTCTGCCGTTGTCAACAAAATTTCACAGTAAAATAAAATGCACACCCTTGCGGGGGAGCGTGGTGTAAAGCATTTTCCCTGGTCAGGTAGCTGGTTTCGTGAGAAACCGGATGCAACAGAGTGGTCCCCGGTGCGGCCGGTTTCTCACGAAACCAGCTACCATTCGCTCCCCAAAATGCCTCACAGCGTTGCCTCACAGCGTTGCCTTGCGGGGGAGTAACGGGAGGCATTTTGCTTACTTTCATCCAGGAGTCGATGCAGCGGAATTCAGCGCAGGCCGGTTTCGTAAAAAACAAGATGCAGTAGAAAAGGCTATAAAGTGCATCTCGGTTTCTCACGAAACCAGCTGCGATGCCCGTCAAATGATTCACCTCTTTGGGGAGTGGGCAATCGCTACTTCACTTTTTTATCACATTGAATATTCATGAATCGTCTGCCCCTGAAACCGATTTTATTAGCCACGCTCGCGGTTGCTGCGTTGACCATCGGACTTCTATGGTGGCATGAGCGTTCCCTTACCAAAGTGTTTCGGGCTGGTCTGGCAGCCGCCGAAAAGAAGGACCAAGAGGGCGTCTTGGCTGCGATCAAAAAGCTAGAAGGGGCGAGCCAATTCGCTTCCCATCGGCACTTGCTGCTTGGGATGTCACATGGGCAACGAGGCGAAATTCGGGAAGCGCTCTCGGAGCTTGCTTCTGCGGTCGGAAATCCGGAAACAACTGCTCAGGCGCTGGTTTGCTCTGGACGCATCTTCATGGAAGTGGGTGATCACGCAAATGCGCTGCGAATGCTCACCGGTGCTCTCGAAGCGGATCCTAAATCCGTTGATGCACACCGTTTTCTGATTGCCAGCTATTACGACGTCGGCGCAATGGAGCAAGTACTGCAGCACATCGAGAAGGTGATCGAGTTAGCGCCCGATGACATGCGTCCTTGGAGAATGCGTGGCTTGATACTCAAGGATTTTGAAAGGTACGAAGAAGCGGTGCCTTCCTATGAAGGCGCCTTGCGACTTTCGCCACCCAAACATGTCGAGCAGGAAATTCGAGGCGAACTGGCGGAGTCGCTGTTGCAACTGCGCCGATATGACGATGCCCTGGTGCAGCTAAATCAACTTGAACAGTCTGCCGAGCAGCAATCTATGATCGCTGAAGCCATGTTGGCCCTAGGCAAAAACAACGAGGCGGACAAAGCAATAGCGAAGGCGCTCGAACTGGACGCTCGCAATCGGAGAGCAATGCAAACCAAAGCCAGCGTATTGCTTGAACAAGGTGACGTTCAAGCCGCCGCGGATCTGCTTCAGCAGGCAGTACTCATTCATCCTCAGGAAGTGGACCTGCGATCGAGTTTAATGTTGGCTTATCAACGGCTTGGCAAGTCGGAACTCGCCGATGCACAGCAAACCGAGATGAATCGGTTGCGTGAACTGCAAGATCGATTTAACAAGCTGCATATCCGATCCATCCAAAACTCCGCTGATGTAAACTGTCGTATTGAACTGGCGCGGACCGCGATTCAGTTGAACAAATTTGACGCAGCAGTGAGTTGGTACCGTGCTGCGCTCTCGATGGATCCAGCCAACTCTCTAATTCGCCAGGAATTTCAAAAGCTGACCGAAACCTTGGCACCTTCAACTAACCAATAAAGCCCAGCCGCTGGAATCCTCATGAACGATCAAAGTTGCTCGTGGCTAAGGCATCGTTCCTCATGGGTGCCCAGGATTGCACTGGCATGTGTTGTAAGCCTGCAATTATGCGCTTGCACACGTTCAACGAATTCAGAGCGGTCGACGGGCAGACAATCGGATAAAGAGAGGGCCTTGCCCGATTCGGGCCAAGCAGAATCAAAGGAGTTTTCGACTTTCAAGCTCGATGATCAAGCTCGGGAACTGGGCGTTAACTTTGTGTACCGCAATGGTGAACAAGCGGAGTTGTTTTCCATTGTTGAATCGCTCGGTGGTGGAGTCGGTATGATCGACTACGAATTAGATGGAAGGCTCGATTTGATCTTTCCAGGTGGAGGGACATTCACGAAGAATGAAACGATGCCAGCCTATGCCAATGGTCTTTTTCGGAATCTGGGCGAACGTTTTGAAAACGTAGCTGGAATTGCAGGGATCGAACGTGTCGCCAACTACACGCACGGTGTTGATGTCGGCGACTTTGACAACGATGGCTTTTACGATTTTGTTATCAGTAGCTTCGGCGGATTAACGCTTTTCCAAAACCAAGGCGACGGGACCTTTCGCGAGTGTATTGGCTGGAACAATGTGTCCGGTGCGCAGTGGTGCACAAGCCTCGCATGGGGTGATTACTCGGGCGATGGAAACCTGGATCTCTATGTGGCACGTTACGTGAACTGGTCGTTTGCTAATAATCCAGTTTGCAAAAGTACACAGGACGGACCACGAGACATTTGCCCTCCAAAGTCATTTGCTCCGCTTGCCGATTTAATGCTGGTCAGCAATGGAGAAGGTGGTTTCACTGATGCCAGTTCCAGTTTTGGCCTGAGACCTGACGGAAAGGGGCTCGGGGTGCTGTGCGCTGATTTCGACAATGATCAAGATCTGGACATCTACGTGGCCAACGATACTACGAACAACTTTCTGTACCTTAACGATCAGGGAAAACGATTCGATGAAGTTGGGATGCTGCACGGTGTCGCAGTTGACGAAAAGGGGCTACCCAATGGCAGTATGGGAATTGCAGCCGCCGATGTTGACAACAACGGTTGGATTGATTTATGGGTAACCAACTATGAGCGAGAAGCGTTTGCACTTTATCGCAATACGGGCGACGCACAGTTCACTCACTTCAGTCGACGCATGGGCATAACGTCAATCGGCGGCTCATTCGTCGGTTTCGGAACGGACTTAGTCGATCTCAATCATGATGGTACTGTAGAGATTGTGACAGCCAATGGGCACGTCGTTCATCATCCCACTGCAGCTCCCTATCGGCAAACTCCGCTGCTATTATCGTTGACTGACGGACGGTTCCAGCGCGAACAGTTTGGTGACGATACTTACTGCGGTATGCCCCACCTTGGTCGAGGTCTCGCAACAGGCGATATCAACGGCGATGGGCGGCGGGATATCGTAATTTCACACCTCAATGAACCGGTTGCTGTTCTGATCAATGCTACCGAATCTAAGCGCGAATCGCTTCAAATCCGCCTGATTGGCACACTTGCTAATCGTGATGCTATCGGTGCTCGCGTCTTGGTTCAACAAGCTGAAGATATTCGCAACTACCAAGTGATTGGTGGCGGTAGTTACCTATCAAGAAGCGATCGCAGCTTGACGCACAATCACCCAGCCGTAGATCAAGATTTAACGGTTTCTGTCTACTGGCCAAACGCAAGTAAACCGCAGGTTACGTATGTCCAAAGCCAATTGAAACAGGTTACAATTATCCAAGAAGCCACAGCAACCGAAACCGAAAATACAGATTAGTGCATTGTCGAATTCTGATTGAAAAACAGCAACAAATATGACACTCGTCGCTGATCGCCACCGAGTTTACTGGGCGATTCGTTTAAAACATCGAAATAGGTGTGGTTACTACGGTGGCTTAGACTGATTAGCCGGAAGGCGTTAGCCTCCGGTTGGGTATTGAACCGGAGGCTAACGCCTTCCGGCTGAAAAGTCACCGGCAATTGTGAGTTTTCTAACGGTTCCTAAGCAAAGCGCCCTCCAAGCTAGGATGGTGGCGATCGGTGAGAAGTGTTACAAATATTAGAAATTTGCCCCATGCAACCATCCGATAGTCCGATTGTCGCCCCTAGGTCGATTTTGGTCTATAATAATAGTTGACTACCCACCCACCTCTCCCCTCCTGCCTTGAGAGAATTTTGCTGATGAACCACATTTTGCAAAACTACCTTTTGGTCGCAGTTGTCTTTGGGCCGTGCGTGGCCATCCTCGCCGATGAACCAGCCAAAAAAGACGATCTGGCGACATCTGAAGGCATCGAATTTTTTGAATTAAAGATTCGACCACTCCTTCACCAGCGATGCGTCGAATGTCACAGTGACTCGAATCCAGAAAGCGGCCTGAGTCTTGAATCGAAAGAGGGTTTGCTACGCGGTGGAAAACTGGGGGACACTGTGACTCCAGGCAAACCGAAAGAGAGCTTGTTGATCAGCGCGGTGAATCACGATGAATTTTTGAAGATGCCACCCAAAGATAAACTGTCCACGGGTGATTTAGCATTGCTCACGAAATGGGTTGCGATGGGGGCACCCTGGCCTTCAGCGTCCAGTGAAAAAAAGCCAGCGGTAAAATTGCCGGAAGCAAGCGCCGCGGCTGAGCAGCCCCAATTTACTTCCGAGCAAAAAAGTTTCTGGGCTTATCAACCGCTACGACGACCCACCGTACCAACAATAGTCAGTAACGAAGTTAGTTCGCCCATCGACCGATTCATCTACGACAAATTACAAGCCAAAAAACTGACGCCTTCGCCACAGGCCTCCAAGCGAGATCTGATTCGTCGGGTGACCTATGACCTCACCGGCCTTCCGCCAAGCGATGAAGAGATCGAACAATTTGTGGCCGATACATCGTCTGGTGCATTTGCCAACTTGCTGGATCGACTGCTCGCCTCGCCGCGATACGGAGAGAAATGGGGAAGGCATTGGTTAGATGTCGCTCGCTTTGCCGATTCCAACGGACTTGATGAGAACATCGCTTATGCCAACGCTTATCGATACCGTGATTATGTGGTCGATAGCTTAAATTGCGACAAAGCTTACGATCGCTTTGTGCAAGAGCAGATCGCAGGTGACTTGTTGCCTCCGCTGGATGAAAAGTTTGCAGCCCGCGCCAACCCGTTTGATCGATTCGTCGCTACCGGGTTTCTTTCCATCGGTGCGAAGATGCTTGCCGAAGACGATCCGATGAAAATGCAAATGGACATCATTGACGAACAACTGAGTACCCTCTGCCAAGCCTTCATGGGCATGACGATCGGATGCGCCCGCTGCCATGATCATAAATTCGATCCGCTCCCCACGGCGGATTATTACTCGTTGGCTGGGATTTTTAAGAGCACGCAAACGATGGAGAATCACAAGGTCGTTGCGCGGTGGTTCGAACGACCGCTGGCAAGCGAGCTCGAACAGAAAAAAGTGCAAGCGATTGATAAAGAAATTGCCGACATCAAAAAGTCGATCGAGAAACTGAATCAGGCGACGAAAAAGCGAGTGACGGATGAGATTCGCAAATCCGCAGGTGATGCATTACTGGCAACCGCACTGGCAAGCGAATTTGCGAGTCGGTTTAACGAACAAGTCACTCGTGGCCTCAACCAAGCGACCGAACCGTATGCAGTGAAAGATGGCTACGCATTGATTGAAGCTGAAGGGTTCCATCGTGGCGACGTGATTCGCGAGAATGAAACTTACGGCAAAGACATCGGTGTTATTATCAGTGACGGTGGGGCGAGCGCGGAATATGATATTGATGTCGAGCATGGTGGACTGTACGCGATCGAGGTGCGTTATGCCGCGGCCGAGCGTCGCCCTATTCGTATTCACCTGAATGGAAAAGAGATTCAACGTTCCGCGGCCGGCGAAGTTACTGGCTCTTGGCAACCGGAGTCGCAGGTTTGGTTTGTGAGCGCGACGACTCAGCTGAGCCCCGGTCGCCATTTACTAAAGTTTGAATCCAGGCGGGTGTTTCCTCACCTCGATAAGTTCGCGATCGTTTACCAAACCGACAGGTCTTGGCCTTTTGGAACTGAACCCGTCGCTCTATCACGCTCCGGAATAGATTTGGGAGTCAGTTACCCGATTCTTTCATTGTGGCAAACCTACTTGCGACAAAAGCCGAATGAGGAATCGAAGGTCTCTTCGTTCTTCGCGTTGTGGTCGCGATTCACGGCAATAAAAGCCGACTTTCAATCTGAAGCGACCAAGTTGCTTGCCATGTTGGACGCCGATACTCCACTTCGAAATCAAACGCCGGCTTTTTTGCGAGAAGCTTTACTCGCTGAGCAACCTACAACACTAAAGCAGGTTGCCTGCGCGTATCAAAGCGCCATCGACAAAGTGATTGCAACAGAAGCAGCCGGCAACGTCGAGCTTGAAAAGCTGCGAGAAGAAGTGCTCAGCGGAAATTCACCGCTAGTTGGACCGAAGAATGACTTCGAGCGCTTTTATTCCGTGGAAGAGAAAACTGCGGCTGAAGAGCTGGTGGCAAAATTGGCGGATGTCGAAAAAACACGTCCGCAGTTACCCATGGCGATGGGGGTTGCTGAATCCAAACCCGAGGATCTGCGAATCCACTTGCGTGGCAGCCATGTTGTCTTGGGCAAGTTGGTAAGCCGACGATTCCCGCAAGTACTCACTGGCAACGAGCAACCTACAATCGTTCCTTCTAACAGTGGTCGACTGGAGTTCGCGGAATGGATGACACGCCCCGATCATCCACTGACCAGCCGCGTGATTGCGAATCGAGTTTGGCATTGGCACTTCGGTCGAGGCATTGTTCCGAGCGTCGACAACTTTGGAATGCTTGGACAGAAGCCGACCCATCCCGAGTTGCTCGACTGGCTGGCTTGCGAATTAGTTGAGAACGACTGGTCGCTAAAACATCTTCATCGAACGATCATGCTTTCACAGACCTATCAAACGAGCACTCGGTTTCAAGAGGCTGGTTACGAAGCGGATCCCGAGAACGAATTGCTATGGCGATTCCGACGTCGGCGGTTAACGGCTGAAGAGACTCGCGACTCGGTTATCGCCGTTGGGACTGGGATTGACCAAACCATGTATGGCACGTTGATGAGCGTCGAGAATCACGCTTACGTCAACTCAACCGGTACGGCCAGCACGTTGAATTACAACAACGCACGGCGCAGCGTTTACTTGCCCGTCATTCGTAGCGGTGTGTTTGACGTATTGCAGACGCTCGATTTCCCAGATCCATCGATGCTGAGCGGCGAACGTCAGACGTCAACTGTAGCTCCTCAAGCTCTATTCATGATGAACAGTGATTTGGTTCATGAACAATCGTTGGCCATCGCTGAGCAATTGGTAAAAGCACCGCTCGACGACGCACAGAGAATTCTTGCGGTGTATAGCCGGATCTTGAAACGGAAGCCAACGACCGAAGAGTTTTCCGCTGCTTCGGACTTCATCCGCAATTCAGGCTTGAGCGCCGAGAGCACCTCGGCAACCGTTTGGCAAAGTTTGTGTCGTGTCCTGATCTCTTCCAACGAATTCAGCTACATCGAGTAACAAATCATGAATGGATTTCAAAAACATTGGCACTCTGCACATCACCAACCACTCAGTCGTCGAGACATGCTGCTGCAGAGCGGCGTTGGGTTTGGCAGCCTCGCTCTTGCAGGCCTACTTGCCCAGCAAGCCGCCGCAGCCGAACCGGTTGATCCTCGGTCGAGTCCACTGGCCGTTCGACCGCCGCATTACGCAGCTAAAGCCAAACGCGTCATTTTTCTTTTTATGCACGGTGGTCCGTCACAGGTCGATACTTTCGATTACAAGCCGCAACTTGAGAAAGACGATGGCAAGCCAGTTCCCTTTGATAAGCCGCGTGTTGTCTCAGGCGCAACCGGCAACTTGCTAAAATCGCCTTGGAAATTTCGGCCGTACGGCGAAAGCGGATATTACGTTAGCGATCTGTTTCCCGAAATCGGAAAACACGTCGATGACATCTGTTTCATCAATTCCGTTCACGGCTCTAACTCGCGACACGGCGCTGCACTATTAGAGCTGAGCACCGGAAGCGATACGTTCATTCGGCCCAGCATTGGCAGTTGGCTTACGTATGGCTTAGGAACTGAGAATCAGGATTTGCCTGGCTTTATCACGATCTGTCCTTCGCTCTCGCATGGCGGCGCGAACAACTGGGGTTCGGCCTTTTTGCCAGCCGCTTATCAGGGGACTCGCATTGGTTACGCGGGGCTCGATTCCGAAAAAGCAAAGATACCTTTTATCAGTCGTCGCTCGACCGAAGATCTCCAGCGACGCGAGCTCGATCTGCTCAAGCATTTGAATCAACAACGAATGGCAGAGACCGGCCACGATCAAGAGATGGAGAGCCGCATCGAGTCTTTCGAGTTGGCTTTTCGGATGCAGAACGAAGCCCCTGAGATCCAAGATATCAGCGACGAATCCGAAGCTACGCTCAACATGTACGGAGTGAACAATCCTGTTACCAAGAACTTTGCCATTCAGTGTTTGATGGCGCGGCGTTATGCTGAAAGCGGAGTGCGATTCGTGCAGATTTCACATAGTTACAAATGGGACCAGCATGGTGACTTGCAAAAAGGTCACTCGCAAAACGCAAAAGAAGTCGACCAGCCCATAGCGGCGTTGCTTAAGGATCTCGGGCAGCGTGGTTTGCTTGAAGATACGATTGTTTGGTGGGGCGGCGAGTTCGGTCGCACGCCAGTCAGCGAAGGCGGTCGTGATGGACGCGATCACAATCCGCACGCGATGACACAGTGGTTCTGTGGCGGCGGCTTTAAAAGCGGTATCAAATACGGCGAGTCGGACGAATACGGATACTATGCGATCAAAGACAAAGTCCACTTCCACGATCTGCATGCAACTATCTTGCATCTCATGGGGCTCGACCACACACGCTTGACTTACCGTTACGCCGGCCGCGATTTCCGCCTAACCGACGTCCACGGCGAAATCATCAAGGACATTTTGGCATAGTTAAACGTACACTTTCTATCCGAATACCTCGCCGAGTTTTAACTCCAAAACGGAGTCTCCGATACGGATTGCAACCGTTTCCGAGGACTGGATGATCTGAGATTCCGCGCTTCGAGTGTCTGCGAACACAAATCTCTCAAGCACCTTTTCACCGACTTTGATGATCCAATATTCTTGAACGCCTGCTTCGCGATAGATGCTCGTTTTTGCGAGATCTCTTTCCAGGGATGTATCAGCCACTTCAATCAGTAGTCGACAATCCTTTCCGGATGGGTGTTTATGGCGGAAATCCAAATGCCCACCCTTCAAGACCGCCACGTCTGGCTCCGGCGCGCTATTCTGAGTAGTAATGGGCAGTTGACACTGGCAAATCCATCCGGCTGGGAGGTCTCGCATAAAGAGTTCATTGAGCAGTCGAACAATGTAACCGTGAATGGGTCGTTGGTTCATTTTCCTAACGATCCATCCTTCCAGCAATTCCACTCGATCGTCAGGCGTGAGTATTCCCAAATCTCCCAACCGCTGATACTGCTCAACGGTAAATCGATGAATGGGCAGTGGCGGAGCAAGCGGATCGTCTAGTGAAATTGCAGATGCCATGACTAGTTGTCCAAGTGGTGACGGATCTTGTGATACGTCCGTATTGTAACAGCTAGCATCTAAAAATCCTCACAGAGTCCGCGCAAGGCTGGTGCAACATATTGGCAAGCAAATGTAACTGGTTTCGTGAGAAATCGGGGCGGCACCGATGACTTTTCTTCCGCGTCCGCTTTCTCACGAAAGCAGCTACCCCACTGAATGCCGCTGCTTTTGCTCATGCACGTAAGAATATCAAGAATGCGCCACAGTGTTGACTGCACCGTTAAGCAATATCAAGCTCGCGACAGAAAATCACCCGTTCGCGTATCGACTTTGATCTTTTCGCCTTCCTTGATGTATTCCGGTACGTGAACCGTGATTCCAGTTTCGACGATCGCCGGCTTGGTTCGGGCGGTTGCCGAGTTGCCGCGCTGAGCGGGATCACACTGAGAAACGGTTAATTCGACTGAGGTGGGAAGCGTCAAACCGACGCATTCATCTTGATAAATCAGCGCGAAAGTGCCTTCGAGCGTCTCGGTCAGGTAGTTCATCGCATCGCCAGCGTCCGCCAAACTGAGCGAGTACTGGTTAAAGTCCTCTTCATCCATAAGGTGAACGGTTTCGGAGTCCTTGTACATCATCTTGACGACTCGCTTGCGGAAATCGGCCTCAGGCATATTGTCGGTGCCTTTGAGAGTGATGTCGATTTTTTGCTTGGTGATCAGATTTCGACCGCGGAACTTGTAAAGTGTCGCCGCGCCGCGGGCACTAGGCGATTGCACGTACAGTGATTCGATGATGATGGGTTCACCATTGTCAACGATTACGGTACCAGTCTTGATATCTTTGGCCAGCATTTTCTATCATTTCCGAGAGATTTCGATTCTTGAGCGATTTGACCTGACCCCCAAGTCCTAGGCCCACATTATTCAGGGCATATTTTGCCCAGTTATATGCATTCCGGCAAGGCGTGCAACGGTTTACAGCAATTGCCGGGCGGCTAGCATTCCCCCCCAGTTTCAGCGATCTTGCCATCAGATTTGAAATCCGGATGCAAAGTGCGGGCTTAGGCTCTATAATTCAAAACATATCATATTGGACTTTCTGCAAAGTTCACCATCCAGTTTTTTGAAGCGGACGAACGACCCTCTCATGCTGCAGAATCAAAACCCGCGAAAGCTGCTACTTGGCGAAGAAGCTCGTGACTGCATGCGAGCAGCCGGTAAGTTCAATGCGCAGTTAATGGACAAGCTGCGAGAAATTATCCAGCCCGGCACCACCACCGAAGCAATCGATAAACTCGTCCATACTTACACCCTGGATCACGGTCACACACCCGCCACCCTTGGATACCTGGGTTACCCCAAAAGTTGCTGTACAAGTATCAACGACGTCATCTGTCACGGCATTCCCGATAAGACGCGATTGCAAGAGGGTGACATTATCAACGTCGACATCACTTCGATTGTAAACGGCTGGCACGGCGACCAGTCTGAAACCTTTATCATTGGTGAAGCCAGTGATGAAGCGAGGGCTGTTACCCAGTGTGCATTCGATTGTCTTTACTTAGCCATCGACGCCGTGCGACCGAATTGCACAGTCAGTGTAATCGGCGATGCCGTTGTCAATGAGGCTCATCGTCGTGGTTTTTCGGTCGTTCGAGAATACGTCGGCCATGGACTCGGAGAGGTGTTTCATCAGCCACCTAATGTCCCGCACTTTCCCGACCGCAAATCAAAGCAGCAACGCTTGATGCCAGGCATGTGTTTCACAATCGAGCCGATGGTGAATGCGGGAACCCGCTATACACGTTTGGACAAGAAGGATGGCTGGACGGTCCGCACTCGCGACATGCGTTTGTCGGCTCAATTTGAGCACACAATTCTCATGACCGAGGAGGGCCCTGAGATCCTCACACTGACCGAGCACGGCCCCCGGCGCGGCCATCGGTTTTAATCGTTTGACCCAAAGCAAGCGGCGCCGGGTCGGCTTGCAGCCTGCATCACGAGCGGAACCAAACGGTCCTAATCGTCTTTAACCCCGCACGAACTCGCTCGGAAACTGACCACCAGCACCAGCTTTGCACTGCAAGACTTCTACACCTAGTGGTCTACCTTTGGTGCAGGCTGCAAGCCGTTTCCCGACGCCGCTGGCTTGGGGCCAAACGAACCTGCGCCGTTTGCTGCATCTGTTGCTTCGATTGACCCAAATATAAGGCAACGGTCAATCGAACTTTCTCAATCAGCGGTCCATGAGCGATGTCCTGGCTGATATAATCTACTGGTTAGCCTTATCCATTCCTAAGTCACACTGCGCTGGCAAACTTTTCCCACTTACTTGCCGTCGTTCTCCCTGCCGAGTAACCCACATGCCGAATCAGTTTCATTTCTACTTGCTGCTCAGCATTGCACTTATCAACCCAGTTAACCTCAACCAAGTGCACGGACAGGCAATCGACTTTAGTCACGAAGTTGTCCCCATCTTGCGCAAACACTGTGTTGAATGTCATGGTGGCCGCGAAGCCAAAGGGAGTTTTTCTCTCAACACACGGCCGCTACTTGTCGAGTCGGGACACATCGACTTGGATAAAGCTGCCGATTCGCGAATGATTGAACTGCTGAAATCGACTGATACCGATGACCAGATGCCTCCCAAAGAAAAACCTCGCTTGAAGCCCGAGGAAATCAAGGTACTTGAGAGGTGGATCGCAACAGACTTAGCCTGGGAGTCAGGTTTCTCGTTTGCACCGCAAGCTTACGAACCACCCCTTAAGCCTCGGCGTCCCGAGTTGCCGCCAGCAGTTAAAGGCCACGACAACCCAATCGATCGCATCCTTGACAAATGGATGTCCACCAACGAAGTAAAACCGCCGGCCCGAGTCGACGATGCCACTTTCTTACGACGTGTCCGACTGGATTTGACAGGCCTGCTTCCAGATCCAACTGAATTGTCGGAATTTCTCGCCGATAAAGCGCCTGACAAACGCAAACAGAAGGCTCAGACATTACTCGAAGACAAGATCACTTATGCCGACCATTGGCTGAGCTTTTACAACGATTTGCTTCGCAACGATTATAGCGGAACGGGCTTCATCACCGGCGGACGCAAGCAGATCAGCGGCTGGTTGTACAAGGCGTTGGTCGACAACAAACCGTTTGACGTGCTGGCACGTGAGTTAATTGCCCCAACAACACCAGAGAGTCAAGGTTTTATCGACGGTATTCGCTGGCGTGGCGAAGTCAGTGCCGGACAAACGGTTGAGATTCAATTCGCGCAAAGTGTCTCGCAGTCGTTTTTGGGTATCAATCTCAAATGCGCATCCTGTCACGATAGCTTCATCGATCGATGGAAATTGGACGAAGCCTACGGTCTGGCGGCGATCTATTCTGAACGCACGCTTGATATTCATCGCTGCGACAAGCCGATTGGAAGGACCGCACAGGCAAGTTGGCTGTTTCCAGAGTTGGGCCAAGTGGACCCAAAGGCACCGCGAGCTGAGCGGCTGAACCAATTAGCCGCGCTGATGACGAATCCAGAGAACGGACGATTTGCAAGAACGATCGCCAATCGAATTTGGTACCGCATGATGGGACGCGGCATCGTTCATCCGCTCGATGCGATGCAGACAGAACCATGGAACTCGGACTTGCTCGACTACTTGGCCGTCTATCTGGTTGACAGCAAATTTGATGTCAAGAAGCTGCTCGTTTTGATCGCCAGTTCCGAAGCCTACCAATCGCGCAGCGAAGTGGTCCGCGAAGCCAAAGAAGCGACTTACAAGTACGCTGGGCCTCGATCAAGACGATTGACTGCCGAGCAATTCCTCGATGCACTTTGGCAAATCACTGGCACTGCCCCGAGTAAGTTCGATGCTCCAATCTTCCATTCTGTTGTCGATAAATCTTCCACTGGCGCCAAACCGCTTGACGCAAAATGGATTTGGGGAAAGAGCGAAAGCGATCCACCCAAAGCTGGCGAAACGATTGTACTCAAATACGATTTCAAACTCAGCAGTGCACCGGTACGCGGTGGAGCCATGTTGACCTGCGATAACGAATTTATATTGTTCATAAACGGCCGCGAAGCTGATCGCGGCACCGAATGGATGCAACTTCATTCCGTTCCGCTTCACACGTTGCTCAAAAAAGGTGACAACCAAATCGCCGTGATTTGCAAAAACGCTGGAAATTCGCCCAACGCAGCAGGGCTCTACTTTGCAGCCCAATTGATGTTCGAAAAAGATGCTCCGTTGACTATCGTATCCGACACTTCTTGGAAATGGAGCGGAAAAGTTCCAACTACTAAAGAAGGTCGTTTGGGTGCGCTTGCGAAGGATTTTCAAGACGCTCTCGTTGTTCCGACGGTCGGTGCATGGAAAGATCAAATCGACCCGCAGGCAGGGCAACTGGCAACGCAATTGAACAGCGGCGATTTGCCGATGGTGCGAGCTTCTTTGTTGAAGAACAACGCGCTCATGCGCTCGCTCGGTCGTCCTATGCGTGAACAGATTGTTTCCATGCGGCCTACGGAACTCACCACACTTGAAGCGATCGACTTGGCCAACGAAGCCGAATTGTCCAAGACTTTTGCCGGCGGCGCCGCAAAGCTGGTAGCGAAATTCGAAGGCGATTCGAAGGGTTTAGTGAATTACTTGTATCAGTATGCGCTTTCTAGAAAACCGACGGCGGGCGAACTGCAACTATTGAACGAATCGATGGGACCGAAGCCAACCGTCGAGGTCGTTCAGGACGTTTTATGGGCCGTTTTTATGCTCCCAGAATTTTGGTTGGTTCAATAGCCAAGGGTATGCTTCTAACTTGCCTAGCAGATGTAGCTGGTTTGTGAGAAACCGGTCACACCATTGACCTTTCTACTGCATCCGGGTTTCTCACGAAACCGGCTACCTTATGTCAAGCGGGGAACGCTTCCACCTGGTATGGCGAAAAGTCGGTAGCGGAATGCGTCAAGCATTTCGTGCATGCAACTTTGGCCCGCAATATCAACTCCCGAAAGCCTTGACGGCTTCCGCTACTGCGTTTGTTCACGACTTTCCGACCGCCCAGCTTCCACCTTGCCGAAGTTTC
>JANODD010000219.1:0-15104 GCA_031412515.1 Planctomycetia bacterium
CTCGTGCTCGTGCTCGTGCTCGTGCTCGACAATTCGACGCAGCCGTTCCCGCAGGCGCCCCGATAGCGTCGGCATGCTCGACTACGAGAGGCTCGACGTTTACCACTGCGCGATCGAACACCTGTCGTGCGTGTTCAAGTGGCTCCCGAAGCTGCCGCGCGGCCACTCGGAATTGACCGATCAGTGGCGCCGCGCCGCGATGTCGATCCCGCTCAACATCGGGGTGGGTGCCGGCAAGACCAGCGTCGCGGAGCGAGCGCATTGCTACGCGATCGCGCGAGGTGAGGCCATGGAATGCGGTGCGATTCTCGACGTCGTTCGGCTGCTCAACGCCGTACCGGACGTCGATCTCGTTCGCGGCAAGCATCTCGTCGTCAGGATGGTCGAGATGCTGACAAAGATGTGCCGCTGCGAGCACGAGCACGAGCACGAGCACGAGCACGAGCACGAGCACGAGCACGAGCACGAGCACGAAGGCTACGGCGAAAGTTAGTTGCGGGTTCGATGTCAGACCGGCTATACTTCAATCCATATAGCCTGGATGCGGAAAAACCTGGGAACAAAACGATGGACCAAAGTCCTCAATAGACTCGATTTTCAATGGATGGCCAATCCATTCGGACTTGGTCATCGTCAGCGTTCCCGACCGATATGTAAGAGCGATTGCGAATCATTTCTTTAATTCGCCTTCGTGAACTGCCGCTGAGAGCAGGGTTTTGAAACGGTCAACGTTCCATAATCGGCCGCTTACCACAGATGGCATCCATTGAACCTTATTTTTCATGTTAGCGTAAGGCTAGGTCGACGAACCATGATTCTCCGTGAACGCGAACGATGACGCCTGCGACGCTATTGGCAACAATCGCGCGAGGCACTTTCTAATCAATGCCAGCACCTGCACGATCAAACTAAAGTTAAAATGAAACCGCAATTCGCAAACTTCCGATCACAAGTTGCCGCTTTTTCTAGTATGGTTGAAGCTGGTATGGCGAAAAGTCGGTAGCGGAATGCGTCAAGCATTTCGTGCATGCAACTTTGGACCGCAATATCAACTCCCGAAAGCCTTGACGGCTTCCGCTACTGCGTTTGTTCACGACTTTCCGACAGCCCAGGTTGAAGCCTCGCACCCGTGGAGGTTCTTTAGACTTGCAAGGCACTACCAGTCATAGATACTGCAACAGTACAAAGCGCAGCGGCTGACCAAGAGTGGTGAGCGTCTCTTCGTCCGAATTACCGAAACCAGTAGAAGAACGATTCTGCATTCGTTTACCCGATTGCAACTACCGAACGAATGGATGCACAATCATGACAGTTCAACGAACGGATGATGAAGATAGCTCATTGCCGCTCCCTAGTTAAACATTGCGCGAGCGGGCACTTGCGGTTTACAAGGAGATATTCCAAGGCAAACCGAACAAGGACTTACAGTTCTCAACCGAAGCAGGCTTGAGTGCAATTCGTGAATTGCATGTTCACCAAATTGAATTGGAGCTTCAGAATCATGAACTTCGCCAGACGCAGTTAGAACTGGAAGAGTGTCGCTACTTCTCGTCCAGAAGGGTTCGAACTTTCTTGACCAGCCCTAGCGAGGCGAAGGGCTTGTGGATGAAGTTCTCCGTATGTTCGACGATCCCATGCTGGAGCACGGCGTCGTCGGTGTAACCGCTCATATATAAAACTTTGACCCTGGGGTAAATGATTCGGAGGGCGTCGGCCAGTTGTCGCCCACCCACCTGCGGCATTACTACGTCTGTAACTATCAGATGGATCGGGCCGAGGTACTGTTCCGCCTTAATAATTGCATCGGTTTCGTCCACCGCTTCTACCACTTTGTAGCCGTGAGTTTCAAGAGAAATCCGAGCAACCCGCCTCACACTTTCTTCGTCTTCGACAAGTAGGATTGTCTCGGTTCCCATAATTGGGTCGTGCGGAAGGTTTTCACTGGCCGGTGGCGGAGCGGTGTCTACAGCGGGTAATAGTACTTTGACCGTTGTTCCGGCACCGACTGTGCTGCTAACGCTGATAAGCCCATTGCTCTGTTTGACGATCCCGAATACGGTCGCAAGCCCGAGGCCAGCACAAAGGCCGTGACAGGAGCCATCCGCCCAGGGAACGGCCGCGGGACGGAACCAGTCGAATCCCGGAATAAGAATTGGTCGATGCCGAAGTCGATGGAGAATGCGTACTGAGCCAAAGTCAGCGCAATGATGACGAGAACAAGGAAGGCTGAAACAAGCCCGACAACCTGACGTCGTGGACTCGGCGGAACATGACTTCCTCCC
Source organism: Planctomycetia bacterium (assembly GCA_031412515.1). Taxonomy (GTDB): domain Bacteria; phylum Planctomycetota; class Planctomycetia; order Pirellulales; family Pirellulaceae; genus Aureliella. The sequence goes on from JANODD010000219.1 coordinate 2,283, forward strand.
ATGAGCAACGACAGGGCCGACAAGACCAACGAGATAGCCGTGTTCACCTTCATAGTGGGGAGGCCGGATAAGACGCTTTTAAGGACGGTAATATCTCCAGCCCAACCGACGAGAACGAGCACGCCTACCACCGCAGTCACGCAGGCGCATGTCACCACAACTCTGGACATCAGGTGTTCATGACAGCATACCATGGTGGACATAGCGGTTCCTTCGAACTGAATCCGGCATTCGGTAAAGAATGAAGCACCATCGAAAGTAGCGAGTCTGTAAGTTACCAAAATCCTTACTTCATTGTGAAGGCTCTTCCGTTGCATTACCCTTTGCGATGCTATGAAGTGCCCAGACGGATCAAGCCCGTTCGTAGCTCTGGGAGTGTTATTGACGCGAAGGACGTCAACGCTTTGCTGGTAACGAGGAACACCGCAATATACGACATGCATTGAACGCTACTAACGTGGCTGACCGAGAGCCTCGAAACGCATTTCTGTAACGAAGATTCATTCCTGCTTTTAACAGACATGAAAATCCATGCGGGTGATTTCATTTTAACCAGCGGCTATTCACAATCGAGCCCGCCACGCCTATTCGACCGCAAACTCTTCTCGGACTTACTATGCTCATCAAATCACGATTGTGGGTTTTCGCATCTCTGCTGCTTTTGTTTGGTTTCATCGTGCCCAAATTTGCCATCTGCCAAGACATACAGTTGCGTTTACAGATTCCCAAGGCAATTGTAGCAGAGGCTAAGCGAAGGTTCATTCCTCTGACTGCAGTAAGACTTACCGGAAAGCAATGGATCGCGTGTATCGAAAGCCCTTCACAAGGTGAATTGTGCATCCTGCTTGGTGAAGACGTCGGTGCACCGAACATCAATGCCGACGTAAACCACTCAACTCCAGTCGGCACTAGAAGTGTTCGCCTGAACTACGGCGATCAGATATTAATCGAACAGTATGGTCGGTTATCACGTGAGATCTCCGTAGTACCTGGATCTAACTTAGCCGCATCAGTTGCAGAATACGGTACGCTCATTCAGGAAACAAGTGATTCACTTCGACTTGAATGTCAAAGCAATTGTGAGGCAAGAATTAGCGTGACGGGACGCAGCGGAGAGCGAAGCATCAATGCACTACCACGATTTCGCCGTGAGAGCCCTCGCCTTGTGCGCACGACAGATCTTGCAATGGTTTCTGAGTACATGTCCCACCGACCTAACGAATCGTATCTAGTAATAGTGACGGTCCCAAGTCGTTGCGAACCGTGTCGCAGAATGGACCAAGTCATTCGACGATATCATGAAAGTGAGCAGTTGGGTGGAGAGAAAATCAAAACCTTTATCCTCGAGTATTTTTCATTTACCGAGGCAGAGGTAATTCTTGGCCGTGACGCAGTTTTTCCTACGACGATTGTCTTTCCAAAAAAATCGGAAACAGCAAGAAGCTCACTACCTTCACTGGCAATAGGGTTTCCGCAAGTAAATGGCGTAGAAGCGATTTCAAAACAATTCGGCAATGTTTTTAAACGACCCTTGCCAAGTGGAATTTCTCGCGGGACATTAACTTCTGAATCGCTCGATGCAATGATCCGAACGGCAACAGCCAATCGATAGCCTGCCCTCGTAATGCTGCCTTGCATAGGCTACTTCGCTCGTCTCTTCACCGCGTAGCCGTACGAGATCGGCCAGCTCGGTTCGGCGCCGAGTTCATGCTGGGCCTTGAGAGCCCAGTACGGTTCACGGAGCAGTTCCCGGGCGAGGAAGACCAAGTCGGCATCGCCGCCGGTTATGATTTCGTTCGCGTGCTGCGGCTCTGTGATCAGGCCGACGGCGCCGGTCGGCACGCCGGCCTCGTCACGAATCTTGCGAGAGAGAGGCACTTGATAGCCCTTGCCCACTGGGATGCGGGCCTTGGGAACAAGGGCGCCGGACGAGACATCGATCAAGTCGATGCCCAAGGCCTTCAGACGACCAGCGAGTACCACCGACTGATCGACATCCCAGCCGCCGTCAACCCAGTCCGTTGCCGAGATGCGGACGAATACCGGCAGATCAACCGGTGTGAGCCGGCGGACTGCATCCGCGATGCGGAGCGTGAGTCGCATGCGGTTCTCGAGACTGCCGCCGTACTGGTCCGTGCGCTGATTGCTGAGCGGCGAGAGGAACTCGTGCAACAGGTATCCGTGGGCAGCGTGGATCTCGATGATTTGAAAGCCGGCCTGCAGCGCGCGGCAAGTAGCCGCTTCGAACGCAGCGACGATCTGGTCGACGCCGGACTCGTCAAGCGCCAACGGCGTCGGATTACCGTCATCGAAGGCAATGGCGCTCGGGCCGATGACGGGCCAGCCGCCCGCTTCCGGCGTCATCAAACCCGCGCCGCCATTCCACGGGAGATCGCAGCTGGCCTTTCGCCCCGCATGCGCGAGTTGAATGCCCGCTGCGGCGCCTTGGGATCGGACAAAGCGGGCGATTCGAGCCAGCGGTTCGACGTGCTCGTCGCTCCAGATGCCGAGGTCGCCGGGCGTGATCCGGCCGTCGCGCGTAACGGCCGTCGCTTCCACAATGACCAGCGAGACTCCTCCGACCGCACGACTGCCGAGGTGGACCAAGTGCCAGTCGTCAGCAATACCTTCGTTAGCAACGTATTGACACATTGGCGCCATCACGATGCGGTTGCGAAGGGTTACGCCGCGGATAGTGTACGGGCTGAGGAGATCGATATCCGGGATCTCGCGGTCGTGATCGGCGCCGGACTGGCAGCCGTGGTGTGCGGTTCCGAGAGTCATAGCATTCGCTCCTGTTTTGATCCTAGCCGTCGGAGCGAATGCCGTGCCGCTAGATGAACCCTTCAAGAATTTTGGCCTCTGCAAGTTGCTAGAATGTTTGATTACGCCGCCTTCCGTTGCAAAATTAACTTTTGGGACGGGATGCAAGCGCATACTTCAATGGCAATGCTTTGCACAGAATGGCTATTGATGTAGTGAAAATCCGGGCACAGTTTTTGCATCTTGTATTTTTTGCATCTTGTGCGGCAGCAGATTGGGACTTTGGTAAGTACAGACCTTGGGTTGCCGGCACTTTTACATGAGCAGTTCAATGCGCATGTGATTAGAAAACTCGGCTTCATTCATAACCTTCGAAATGGCCGACGCGCCGTTTGTTTAGCGAACGCATAGGACGAACTGACCGCGGGTCTTACGTGGTTCTCGCTTTACTCAACGCTCGGTATTACCGCCTTTGCTCTCCGGAACAGGCTTCGCCGAGCCAAACAAGTAAAAGAGCGCGGGGGTCACGAGTTGATCTAGCAACGTCGAGGCGAGCATACCGCCGAAGAGAACCACAGCTAGCGGATATAGAATCTCTTTGCCCGGTTCGCCGTAGCCGAACAAAAGCGGTACCAGACCGATGAAGCTGGTCATGGCAGTCATCATCACAGGGGCAAGCCGCTCGAGACTGCCGCGGATGATCATCTCCTTTCCAAAAGGCATCCCTTCGACTTTCATCAAATGTTGATAGTGCGAAATCATCATAATGCCGTTGCGGCTAACGATGCCGATAAGAGTAATAAAGCCAACCCAGTGCGCCAGCGAAAGGTGCGTCGTCTGAATCCAAATTGCCGGCCAGTCATACCAGGCCGCCGCAGATAGCTGTTCCCAACTCGGGCGATTGGCAACCAGCAGAGCGATGATGGCTCCCAAGGCCGCCAAAGGTACGTTCGCAATGACTTGCAGGGCGGCACGCTGCGAACCGACGGCTTTGATGAGAAGCAAATAGACACCGAGCAAACTCAGCATTGCCAATCCCCACAATCGCAAGGTGGCTGCGCGCTGAGTCTCAAACTGACCGCTGTAATCCAAGTAGTACTCGCCGGGTAAGGTTCGCAATGATTCTGCTACAGGCAGTAGAGCCGACTTGATGTCAGTCACTACACTTGCCAAGTCGCGCCCCTGCACATTGCAAAACACCGCCACTCGCCGCTTAACGTTCTCACGGTTGAGGACATTGGGTCCTGTGGTATCAAGCACTTCAGCAACCTGAGATAGTGCGACCTTAGCCCCTGATGGGGTTTCAAGAATCGTCTCTTGAATAACAGCCGGATCTTGGCGGGACGCCTCGTCGTACCAGACCACAAGGCTAAAGTACTTGTCTTCCTCAATCACTTGTGAAACCGTACGGCCCTTGAAGGCAATTTCGAGCAGCTCGGTCACATCCCCCGGAGTTAGACCGTAGCGAGCTGCTTCCTCGCGCTTGACCCGCAACTGAATTTGCGAGATCTCAATTTGCGGTTCAATTTGTAGATCAACCACACCTGCGATGGCTTGCATGCGAGCCTGAATGTCATAGGCGGCGGTGCGTAATTCTCTGAGATCTGGGCCGAAAACCTTAACTGCAATTTGAGCTCGAATGCCGGACATCATATGATCCAAGCGATGCGAGATCGGTTGACCAATGTTAACGGCGGCTCCAGGAATGCTGGATATGCGATCACGAATGTCTTCCAGCACAAGCAATTGTGACCGTCCTTGATATTCAAAGCTCCATAAGTGTGCAATCGGAACGACACGCAGTCCAGTGTAGAACCAGCCGGGCCGGTCGACTTTGTGCTCAGCGAAGCGGACTTCAAATTCGGTGTTATTGACTCCTTCGGCATGCTCGTCCAGTTCGGCTCGTCCGGTCCGCCTAGCAATCGAGAGCACCTCGGGAATCTCCAGTAGGATCGACTCCACGCGTCCCGCCACGCGTTTACTTTCAGCCAGCGACGTACCGGGTTCTAGGCGCAGGTTGATAGTCGCTGTACCTTCGTTGAACTGCGGTAAGAACTCGCCGCCCATCCAAGGTAATGTCATGCACGTTGCCAGAACTAACAAGCTGACGACGACCAATACAATGCGTGGACGGTCAAGAGTCCAACGTAGAATTCGCAAGTCAACTCCCTTTAGCCAGCGCATCAACATCGGCTCGCGTTTCTCGGCCAGGAATGGAGCACTGGGCAGTAAATAACTGGCGAGTACCGGGGTAAAGGTCAGCGACACAAGCAACGAACAAAGAAGTGCGACGATATACGCGATACCCAGCGGAGCAAACAGTCGTCCTTCAAGTCCCTCCATCATGAACAGCGGTACAACCACCAGGACGACGATCAACGTTGCATAGACAATCGAATTGCGAACCTCACTCGACGCAGCATATATCACTTCAATCGCTGATTTCTGAGAATCAGGCGATTGAAGCTTGTTCTCGCGCAGACGCCGATAGATATTCTCGATATCGACAATCGAGTCGTCTACGAGATCGCCGATGGCGACTGCAATTCCGCCAAGCGTCATGGTGTTAATCGTAATGTCTGATAGATAGAAAACGATCACCGTCAGCATGATCGAAAGCGGCATCGAAGTGAGCGAACTAATACTTGTGCGAAAGTTACCCATCAGCAGAAAGAGAATCACCACAACCCAAAGGGCGCCATCTCGTACCGCTTCAGTAACGTTGGTTACCGCCGCCTGAATGAAGTGGCTTTGGCGAAAGATCTCGGCTTCGATCTTAACGTCTTCAGGCAATTCAAGTCGAAGTGACTCAAGGACTTTTTCAATGCGCCCGTCCAATACGATCGTGTCGGCATCGGGTTGCTTTTGGACAGTCAGCATCACGGCCATTCCACCGCGCAACAGCTGACCATTTGGATGCGCAGTGTTTGATTCACTCGGGTTTGATTCACTCGGCTGTACTTCTGCTAGCTGCAATGAGTCCGACTTCGATTGCTCATATTCCTGCGGATGGATTACAGCAAAATTGACATCCGCTTCAACCTTTACGATGGCTGAAGCGTCCCCACGTTTGATTGGACCACCAAATCGAACGTCAGCGACATCGCGAATGCGAATGGGGACTTGTTCGCGCCACACGATGGGAGTGGCCGCAATCTCTTCGAGCGTTAGCGACTGACCTTGGATACGCAGCAACGATTCTTTCTCGCCACGCTGCATGACCCCGCCACCGGCTAGCACGTTAGCTTTGGAAGTGGCCTCGGTCAATTGAGCGAGCGTTACGTTACGTGCCGCCAACTTCGAAGGCGAAGTCAAAACTTGGTACTGTCTCAGTATGCCGCCCATCACGGAGACTTGGGATACACCTTCGACAGCCAGCAATCGATTGCGGACAGTGAACTCACCAAGCGTTCGCAACTCCATGGCTTTTGCATCAGCTTCCTCAGGACTAGCTGGCACACTTTCACTTCGCAACGCGAGCAGCATGATTTCACCCATGATGGAAGAGATCGGTGCCAAAGTTGGATTTGTGCCGGGCGGTAATTTTGATCGGGCAAGTTGCAGCTTTTCATTAACAATTTGGCGATCAATAAAGATGTCCGTGCCCCAATCGAACTCTACCCAGACAATCGACAGGCCAATAGCGGACGATGATCGAACTCGTTTGACACCTGTTGCACCGTTCAACAGCAGCTCAATCGGCCGTGTCACTAGGGCTTCGACTTCTTCTGGCGCGAGTCCCGGCGACTCTGTCATAATGGTGACCGTTGGACGATTCAAATCGGGGAAAACGTCCACAGGCATCGATCGAAGCAACGCGACGCCACTGATCATTGCAACGAGAAAAGCAATAGCCACGAAAGCGCGATTTTGTAGCGAGAAGCGAATTATTCCATCGAGCAAGGGGCTACCTCAAGGATGCAAAAGCAGTTTGGAGTTCGCGACCACCCGCAACGATGACTTCATCACCTGGGGTTATACCTTGCCCTATTTCGGTCCACTGACCATCCGAACGACCGGTTGTCACTCGCCGACGATCAAGGTATCCATCTACTTTCTGTACGAACACAAACGCATTTAGACCATCGCGAAGAACAGCTTCGCTCGGAACCACAATTGCTGTTACACGTTCACTCACATTGAGGGCCACCGAGAGCTGCGTTCCGGCGCGAAGGACAAATGAATTCGGGACGGCATCTGGTTTAAGCCAAATACGCTGCGTGCGTGTTGTTGCACTAACAACTGGTCCGATTCGCGTCACGGAGGCAGAGTACTTAATCGACGGAGCTGACAATGCGGATACAAAGCCAGTATCCGAAAGCGAGAGTCGTGGCGTATCTTGACTTGGAACTTGAGCCTCGATCCAGATGTCCTGAACGTTCTGAATTTCCGCTAGTGCTTGATTGGCAACGACTGTTTCTCCTAGCGTGCTGTTCCAGCGAACGAGGTAGCCATCGAGCGGTGATCGAATTGGGAGGAAACTCAGGATCTGCCTTTGCTTAACAACGTTTTCAATGTCCGAGTGTGACAAACCAAGCGAGATTAGTTGACGTTTGAGGCTCTCGGCCTTCAACTCAAGTTGGTCGGCACGGTTCAGCATTTCTAGCAGCGTACGACGCGCGACCGTATCCTTACCTGCTTGTTGGATTCTCTCGGCCCGTTGACGCACGAGACCAGCATCGAGCGACGTACGAACCAAGTCAAGTTGCAGCGAGTGAAACTCTGGCGCGGCAAGCTCCATAAGTAGTTCACCCGCCTGCACCTTTTTGCCTGGGCTTAAGGTGTGCGAGTGAATTGTTCCGGGCAGCTGTGACGACGCAATCCATCGAGCCTCGGGAGGCAACGTAGCAGTCGCTGGCAAATTAAGAGCAGCAGCAAGCGGGCGAAGTTCTGCAAGCGCCGTGCGAATCCCTAGCCTAGTGCGATCGTCATTGCTAAGTTTCAAAACGCCAAGAAAGAAAAGACTCGATAGCTCATGCCCACCTTTCACGACGACGCGATCACCTGGGTATAACGCGCTTTGAACAATCTCCACCTGTGCTCGTCCAGTGCTCGCCGCGGAAGCTGCTCTTGTTCCAAGCCTCACATTGCGTTTTCGATACTCAGAACTCGTTTTCGTCGACGCTTCTTCAACGAACACATAGCTTTGCAGACCGTCGCTATATACGGAACTAAGTGGAACGGAAAGGCGATTGGATTCGGCTGAAGTATGAATCTTCGCGCTACCAACCAAACCTGGCAGAATGGATGGATGCGCCACGGAGGGTTGAGCCACCGTGGCCCAGGCCCAGCAAACCTGTCCTTGGGGATCGAGCGCTACTTCGACTCGATCAATCTTCGTCTCTATCGGTGCAATCGAGTCGTGAAGTTCCAAATCTACTTTCTGTCCCACTGAGAGCTTCCCCACATCCTTCTCTAATACTTGAATCTTTACCCATACTTCATCTAAGTTAACGATTTCAAAGAGATGCTCAAAGGCTTCGACAAACTTCCCCTCCGAGAGATCCGAGTGAATAATCTTTCCCGCAATAGGGCTGCGGATAAGATGGTTAAGGCTTGAGTTGTTTTCATCATCAAACTGCTTGGCGTCCAGCCCAAGTGTCGTGGCACGAATTCTGGCGATTTCAAGATCATTAGCGCTCTGCTGGTACGCGATCTCCAGTTCATCGGCGCGTTGCCGTGGAACAGCACCTGCTTGAGCGGCCGCTTGGGTTGAATCGATTAGTTTGCGGTTGAGGCTCATGTCGTTTTTGGCTTGAAGATAATTGAGCCTCACCGTTTCTAGCTCGCGACTGGTTAACTCGGCAACGATCTGCCCTTTGGCAACAAAGTCGCCGGGCCGCATCAGCAACTTGGTGATACGGCCCGAAAGCTGCGCAGAACCGTAAGCTTGGGATTGCCATGGCGCAACAGTCTCTGCGTAGGTAACAAGGGAAGATCCTACGTCACCAACGAGCACTTCTTCGGCCTCCAGCCCAATCGCGGACCGCGCCTGCGCCGAGAGTGTCAAATGTCCGTGCTCTGTATCAACTTGAACGCCCTTGGTCGGAAGCGGCTGATGCCCTTCGTGCGCATGGGTAGAGTTCACAGTCAGTACGGTGACTAACGCCACGAGCAGGCCCAAGTGATGATGTCCAACCAGCCAAGGCAATGCTGTGATGCGTTGCTTAAGTAATTGAAACGGCATTTTTAATGATTTCCCTGAGCCTAAGGCACTAGTTTTGACGCTGCGCAGACTGATTAGTGTGCCACTGGCTTACCCCACAAAGTCTGGACTAATTTTGGACTTTACGGGGCAGGGCTAGTGAAACGGAGTTGGTGAGTCTGCCTGCCGTTACTCGTTCTAACGCTACCACACTCGCCGTGAAGCTTGTCGAAGTATAAAAGCTAGTGAATTGCAAGACACTTCAATACACGCATCACCGCGGTGGTAGATTACTATGTCGTATTTAATCGAAAATGCTGCACAGCGTTTCCGCATGAGGTTACTTCTTGATGAAACTGTCTAGATCGGGCAGAGGATCCTTCGACGCTTTGGCATTCGTCAAAAATTCATCCACACAAGGTGGGCAGCAGAATTGATAGGGTTTGCCCGCGATAGTCCAGGTGAATTTGGGATTTGCCTTTGTGCCGGATATAGGACAAACGATGTCGCCAGGTTTGGGGTTCATGTTATGGTCTGATTTGATACCTTTGAATTTCTGTGATGCCGTTAGGCTACCGTTGGCTTGAATATCTGCGGCCGTATAGTGACCTCCCGGCGTAAGATAGAGTTCTTTCTCTGCAGAGCTGGACACTTTCTCTGGCATATTTGAGGACTCAGTGTGTTCAGCCTGTGCTGTTTGAAATCCAAGTCGGAAACGCTCTCCGTCTATGCGCATGTTTGGTATGGTGACATCAATACTACGTCCGATGAATGCAGCTGGAAGTTTACCTACAAACACAGAAGTACGATTGACTGCATCGCCTTCCTGGGGAGTAGGCTCGAAGCTAACTTCCTTGGCCTCAGTGTCGCCTTGGGCTTTCACATAGGCCTTAAGCACTTGTGATTCGACGTCGATCACTCGTGTTTCGTCTTTGCCTAGAGTGAACAGTCGGACCTGTCCGTCCGCTGCGACGACAGCTTCGATGTGGTAACTATCTCTGCCAAGTGATACGATGATGCCACCATGCTGTCCATCTTGGTGGCCGTGTTCAGCCGCCGAACTTCCATTATCTGAAGGCCCTTTCGGGGACAGATTGGCCGCGCTATCGCTAATATCCTGAGTTGGTTTCGAATTCGACTCGCAGCCCGCTGTAAAGGCAACTACGGCTGCTAGCGACAATAGTGTCGTGACCGCAAGCCATTTTTGGATGTTCATATTTTTTTCCTGTGAAAAAGCTAATGTTCAAACGGTGGTTTTATGGTTAAAGGTTGAGTGTGGCAACCCATTGATCTGCTTCTGTATTATCTCTAGCACCAATCAACGTTAATTGGCGGCCATTGTTCTTCCATGCAACAGCTAGGTTACCGGCCGATTCAATGATCCGGCACGTTCGACCGGCGCATTGAGTTTCAATTGATGGAGCTTCACCGAACCATACGGGCTGCTCTTCCTTGTGTTCGAAGACGACAAGCGACGATCCATCGCTGCGCTGGCAGATGGTGGCTGAGCATTTGCAACATGGCATGTTGAGTACATGCGTCGACGTTCTAGTGAAGCCCACAGGCAACGCTTTGAAGAGAGCTGGTTCATAACCCAAATAGTCAATCGTTGCCGAGCGATCAAGCTCTTTCCCGTCGTACTTTGCAATCAGCTTTCCAATGGCCGTCTTCGGATTGGTCTGCGCTAATTGAAGAACATCCTGGAAGTCGACCGTCATATTTGTATGCGCATGCTCGGCCAGTTCATGTTCGCCGTGTCGTTCTTTGCGTAAGCTGGACAAGGCGAACCATAACAGGGCAAGTGACGCGGCAGTTGCTAATGCTGCGTAGATCCATTTCGACTGATCGACCTTGGTCTCGACGGGAAGAATCGCGGCTCGAACTAAACCTTGTTCAACAACCTCCCATGAAGGAAGGGCGACTTCGGTCGCTTCTGACCGGCGCATCAAATCCCCAATCGCAACGAACTGTTCTGTCTGCGAACGACAGCTTACACACATCGATACGTGCTGCTGGATTTGAACTTGTTCCTGCGGGCTTAGCTCATCATCGATAAATGCGGAGAGTTTTTCGCTCACTTGATCGCAATTCATGTTATGTCCCCCATCCCAAACGAACCAGGGACGCGCGGAGGTCCGTTCGAGCCCTATTCAGCCGAGAGCCTACAGTGCCCTCGGGAATCCCCAGTACCTTGGCAATTTCCAGGTATCCCATTCCCTCAACTTCTTTCATGTGCAACAGCGCTCTTTGCTCGCCAGAGATGTTCTCCATCGCCACATCAACCAGCTCGGCGTCGTCGGAGGTAATAGGTGCCTCACTTGATTTTTTCTGCTCAGCATTAACTGCTAACCTTCGAAGCCGTTCCGCTTCACGGTTTGACTTGCGGAGGAATTGCAAACTCTGATTGACAGCCATTCTGTGAGCCCACGTTTCGAAGGATGATTCGAATCTAAACTGCCTCAGTTTCGAGTAGAGTTGAATCATGAAATCTTGCATCACATCGTCTGCGTCGCTTGATCCAACGATCTTCCTTATCACTCGATATACTCTCGGTGCTAGGTGCTCGTAGATTCGCTTTTGAAACACTCGATTTCCACGAACTGCTTCGGCAATCCAAGTTTGAATTTCGGCTTGAGATAACGCTTCCGGCCTCTCGGCTAGTTGATTGGATGACTCTAATTCGCGCATTCTTCACTCCATAGTTTGATTTTGACAGCCTGCGTGCAATAGCCACACAGACAGTCAAACTCTGAGTAAGGGCCATCGGTATTAACGATGACAGCACGAACGATGATCGATGCAGCAATAGGCTTGCTTCATGCAGCAAGTCGGCTCGAGAGCTGCAGCATCTGATTTTTCAGTGGAAGGGTTTCCGCCACCCATTGCAGCAAACGCAATCGACGAAAGTACAAAAAGTCCAGACAATACAATTCTTGTGACCATGATGAACCTGCGTTTCTAAAGTTGGAGTTGCCCTCGATCCGACGCTCCGATCGTTCAGTGGGCGCCGAGTAAACGTAAAATAGAGATTTACGTTCGACTCAGTTTCTCCAAACACAGGCAATCGATTGCCAAGATTCTCCGCCAAAGCGAATGGGTATTTCGAATCCGATTCTTCGGAACGAAGAACACCACATTGATGAAAGTGCATTGAATACGTAGGGGATCGCGTGCCCATTGCTCGTCGTAAGCGGGCTTTGGTCTTCGCTTTGATTCGCAACAAGCTTTGCTTTGGAACATGAGCAGATTCCGCCCAAAGGACTTACTTCTCCAAGCGAAGTACCGCATGATGCTGGACGTGCTTTCGGAGTTGACCCCTGCACCTTGCCAGCCCCACAATTTGGGCATTTTGGTAATTGAGCGTGCATCTCGGTATGGCTCTGGTTCAGCCCAAGGGAGCTGATCAGGCAACAGCACGAAACTCCACCCATGACTTGGCTGCAAACAACTGTCAGCAGCAAACAAAGGTGAGTAGAAATACGAAACATGACCAGCCTCGAAAAAAGCAACCCGTGATGCTCAACTTCTTATTAGATGCCAGTGAAAACGTTTCCTTCATGCCCCAGGAGAATTTTTAGCAAAGTAATCAAAACGCAGGCCAGTTGGCGTTCCGGGACTCGATTATAACCGATTATGGGGCCAAGCCAACCTCACCTTAACTTACCGTTTGGTCATGAAACTGGTCTTTGCGTTAAAGTTTCTAATCTAGGAGCCAGCAGCGAGAAACGCAATTCCCACAGATGACAAGGTGGTCCCACGGATGGAAGCACGAGAGGTTATCACCCAAGCGTGACGAAACACTTTATGAGTTTGGTGTTCAGTCAGCAGGGGCTATCTACTTCACTCCTTTAGCGATCTCCATCTCTCTGACGATGGCAGCATGTTCGGCACAGTTTCTCCAAATTAAGTGGCGA
>JANODD010000220.1:0-19779 GCA_031412515.1 Planctomycetia bacterium
CTGTCTCTCGATCTGCGCAGCCTGCTTCGCGACCAAAACGCGGAGTTCTTCGATAACTTTGTCCTTACTGTCCATTCCTGAACAGTAGCAAATTAAGCTAAACTAACGCACTATCAGTTCTTGAACCGTGAACGGTTACGATTTTTCTGAGCCTGAGACGCTAGCCGATCTTCGCAGTTCAAGATCGGGTAGCGCCTCTGGCTCATAACTCACGTGTTAGGTCGCTTAAAAACTCAATCGAAAATGCTTCACTGCGTTGACTCTTGCATTGGCCGAAGTGGCAGCACGCGCAGCGTGTCACCGACTTTGATTTGCAATGTTAACGCTTCTATTTCACTGATCGTTGCGCCGGATTCCCCTAGCTGCACAGGGCCGATCATGGATCGAAAACCGTCGCTTCCGGACGCTAGGATTTGGGGTTCACCTTCTTGGCGATGAACGATTTGCTCAACGCACGTCGTAACCGTGCGCTTGACGGCTCCGATTTCGTCGCGGCGACAGCGAACGACAGGTCCTCCGTCAAATATGTCGATCAGATTGTCTATCACAAAGCCTTCGGCTTGCAGCATAGTGAGCGCGGGCACTGTCTGGGGATGGACTTGGCCTAAAATCGCACGACCCGATTCGGGCAGGAGGCTCGTATAGATTGGATACTTTGGCATTAGGTCTTCGATGAAGCGTTTGTTGATCGTCGACAGACTATCCGCTTGTGGGAAATCCATTTGGAAAAAGTGGCGACCGATGGCTTCCCAGAACGGGCATTCGCCATTGTCACTCATTACCCCACGCATCTCGGCGATAACATACTCAGAAAAACGTTTAGGATGAGTAGCCATAAAAGCAAATCTAGCCAAGCTTAGCAATCGTCCGCGTCCTTGACCACGGTAATCCGGTAGCAGAAACAGACTGCCGATTTCAGTTGGTCCGTCGTGAATTTTCTCAAGGTGCAGCGATTCAACTTGCTGTGTCGTCCCCAACAATTCACAGTGATTGGACTCAACAAGGCGTCGGTAGCTATAGAACGGTTCAAAGCCACCTGTTTTACTGAAGATACAAGACAACCCAACCAATTTGCCATGCGAAACATCTTCCATGACAAGTACATAAGGTTCACCAGTCGCTTTTTCCGTCTTGCGAGTAAAAGCGAAGTTTGACAACTCGACACGTTCAGCCAATTGGTCTTTATTGATTTGAAGTGTCGTGAGCCCATAAGTAGCTTGCTCGATGAGCTGCCACAACTGATCTAAATCACCTAACCGAACAGCACGTACAATGACCAAGGCAGCCTCCTAAATTCCAATCCATTTTGCGCCCAGTATGATGCGCATCCAGTTTGTCGAACTAGAAATGACAGGCTAGAAGCCTATCCTACTTTCCGAACGGAGTCTATTCGTGTCATCGCAGAACACTGGTCCTGAGCTCGTCCCATGGGTTCTTGGCTTAGATGATAGATAGCGTCAGAACCCGCGAACATTCGAGCGAAAATGCTCTACAACGGCGTGGCTTTCAGCGTCGCCAAACGCTTCGCGAGCTGTTCGTCGCCAGGTGACATTTCAACCAATAACTCGACGTATCTCCGGGCCGAATCAATCAGGCCATGTCGTTGCGATAGATCTGCGGCAGCACACAGAGCTTCACGCTTGGTCACTTCAGACGGAGGCGGTACGCGGAATAGAGCTGCCCGCCGGAAAGACGAAAGAGCGTCTGGAATTCTTCGAGCCCGGGTAAACAAGTAACCTAATTGCAGGCAAGCGGTTGCACGTAGCGCCGGCACTTCGATCGCTTGACGCAAACACCTAATCGCTTCATCAACACTTCCCAAGTTCTCAAGCGCGACAGCCAGTGGCACCAGCAAGTCTAGACGATCGGGGTGGCGTTCCAAACGCGCCCTACAAATCCGCTCTCGCAACGAATTCAATTCGATCTTACTGCTTTGAAGCGGCTCTTGCGTTAACACTGTCGGTTCACTCTTGTACGCGGCCTCGGCCTCGTTATACAACTCGAGCGAACGCCCCAACTGCGCATCTTCGCGCAGGGTCAGAATGTCCTCGTTCTTCGTGAACTGCTGAGATGCACGATCTAAGACACGTCGAGCGTCATTCCAACGACGATTCTTCAGATAGATCTGAGCGAGTTCAATATAAGGGTCCGGGTGAATCGGATTATTCTTGATGGCCAGTTCAAGCTCTTGAAACCGTTGCAGAGATACAGCTGTCACGACGGCTTCTGGCGTGTCCAGGGAAGTACCCCAACGCAAATCGTCAGAAGGCGTTTCACGTATCAGCAAGTCATCGGGGGTTATCGGTTTCATAAGCGGCTCCCAAGGCGCGGTTTTCAGCTCGGCAGAACGCACCGCACTTTAATTATAGTGAGATTTTTCCTCTGTGAGGGGCGGGAGGCGATGGTTTCCCATATGCAATTGGTATTTTGACGTGCTTTAAGTAGCGTGGGACCACTTGTCAAGCGTCCGTCTAGGACGTTTGTCTTGGGCATCTGTCTTGCATTTGGTATTCGTATTAAACGCAACTTGACGGGCGGGACGATGGTCTCACCCTACGAGCAACAACGGCTCTTACCCGGTCACCGAGCCGTGTAATCAACAAGGTTATTTTTGCCTCTCCTGCGCCACGAAGCTGACGTTGCCACTCGTTCGCATCCAGTTGCAAGAGCCGCTTTTTGACCTCAACTTCGCCAATTCGGTTCTCCCGCAACCATCGCTTGACGCGACGTTGATCCCATGGGAGGACATCAACGACTTCGAAACACTGCGCCCAAACAGACTCCACAGCAGTATCCGAAGTGAAATATCCCTGGCTGGTACCAAGCGGCAGGGCGTTCACCGATTCTGCCCACTGCATCTGCAACTGAGCCGCATGAAGGACTGAATGGCAATCGTAAATAAAGCGCCGAGGAGTGAGTTCGCCCGCGCAAGTATCCTCTAACGGTCCCGTGATCACTGCCGCCGGAGCGTTTGGTTCACATAAAACAGCGGATCGAACATTCGGCTGGTTTTTCAACTTCGCAACCGCGGCCTCCGACTTATCCTTCAAAAGCTCTCCGGTCACCAACAACTGCTGTCTGCATTCACCGAGATTCCCCAACCAACATCGCGCGAGTCCGAATTCTTTTTGAAAATCCGATGCAACCTGCGGTTCTATAATCGATGCCGGTGCCAGTTTCAAAATCGCTCCCGATGCGTGCCTTAGCATTTCAAGCGATTCGGTCAATGAAGGACTGAAGTCCTCCGACTTTCGTAGTCGACGGTCGATCGAATCTGTGGCTCTTCGATCCGGATCCAGGTGCAACCAACTTGATTCACCGGCGCCTTGGGCCGTAAAATCCCGCGGCAATTCGCCGACCTTCGCCGATTCTGGC
Organism: Planctomycetia bacterium; assembly: GCA_031412515.1. Classification (GTDB taxonomy): domain Bacteria; phylum Planctomycetota; class Planctomycetia; order Pirellulales; family Pirellulaceae; genus Aureliella. The sequence goes on from JANODD010000220.1 coordinate 3,376, forward strand.
GATCCATGTACAGCTAGGTTCGCGTTGGCAATTGCCACTAAGCTAGGATCGCGATCGATTCCGATCGCACTACCGCGCATAGCCAGCGCGACCAAATCGACTCCGGCCCCGCAGCAGCCGTCGAATACTTGTACTTGCGACGGAAAAAGGCTTGCCTTAAAACGCGCACACCACCAGTCGCTTGCTTGGGCCAAACTACGAGGCGTCCAAAGCCAATGCTGTGGATCAGGAAATCGAATTGACGCGCGACGACGCAACTCGGCCTGTTCACGCAACAAGCTGGTTTGCCATGGAGCCAAACGAAGACCGGAACTCTTCGCGCTTAAATTAAGGATTGCGAGTCCTTCTTGAACCAACCAACTGGCTTGCTCTAGTTCCATCTATCACACCAAAGAAAATTCCCGAGCTGTTTTTAAAACCGCTCGGGAATGTGAATTTCTTGACTTCTTTAACTCTCTTAGCAGAAGAAGCTACTTAGTCGATACAAACTTTACTTGACCAGCAGGCAGCTTACTGGCAATCGCTTCAACGAGTTGGCGATCTTCGGTGCTCAGCCGACGCATTGGTACCGTCGAGTACTTGCCATTTGCTTTAAGCAAACGCACTTTATCCGAATGAATTTCAGCTAGCACGCCTGTGACTTCAAAGTTGCCAGTGTTGTCGCGCCAAACTCGCGATGTTTTGAACGCTTCGGCAAACGGATCGGCTTCGGCAGCTGGCTTTTCCACAGCGGCTTTGTCGGGAACGCCAAACAGGTCGTCAAAATTCGCAGGAGCCTGCTCGGTCGACGTCGGCTTGCCAAAAAGGTCATCGACTCCACCGGCCGCGGGCGCATCGCCTGCGGGAGCAGGTGTACCGAAGAGGTCATCACCAGCCGGTGCGGGAACTGCGGCTGCTGGAGTTCCAAAGAGGTCATCGCCTGCTGGGGCTGCTGCGGCTCCTGCCTCGGGAGCGGCTGGAGCACCGAACAAATCATCGCCAGCCGGTGCCGGAGCATCTGCTGCCGGAGCATCTGCTGCCGGAGCACCGAACGGATCGTTCCCTACCGGTGCTGCAGGAGCTTCAGCTGCAGGTGTGCCGAAAAGATCGTCAGCTGCATTGGCAGGTGGGTTCGCAGGAGCGGCCGGAGCTCCGAACGGATCATCAGCTGGAGGTGTAGCAGGTTTTTCAGCCGGCGGATTTGGATTGCCAAACAGATCGTCATCCGCGGGGGCTGGCTTCACTGGTTCCGCAGGGGCTCCAAATGGATCGTTGCCAGCTGGTGTAGCTGGGACTTCAGCCGGTGGAACTGGTGCGCCAAACAGGTCATCAGCCGGTGCTTGTGCAGGCGGGTTTGCAGGTGCACCAAACGGATCATTCGCCGGTGGCATTGGCTCAGTAGCCGGTACCAGCGGGTCTGGTTGGGTGAACGGTGATTCAACTTCTGCTTCCGGCTTCTTTGGTTCCGGAGTCGGTTCAACAACCGATTTGGGTTCTACCGCTGGCTCTGCTGGCTTTGTTGGCTCTGCTGGTTGCTTCGTATCCGACGGACTTAGATCGCCGATTGGATTGGATGGAACCACTCCACTCGGACTTGGGTTCGCGGGTGCGGTTTGATTCGGACTCGGAGTCGATGGAATGGGTGCTGAATAAGATTCGGCCGGTGCTGCCTGACTTTCCACTACCGGAGCGCTCATGATGGGAGCCGACTCGCAACAGCAGGCAGACTGACTTACCGGAGCGGATACGACTGGCATCGACTCACAGCAAACGGGTGCTGAAACAACTGGTGGTGTTTCGCAGCAAGTTGTTTCGACTACGCAGTTATTTGCATTGGACCGCTTCAAAAACCGAAGCATTCCGCGTCCAGCCCATGCTGGGTTGAACGTCATCAAGACAGTTAGCGTGGCAACTGTTGTACAACGAACCCAAAAACGAAAACTTTTTGACATGGAGCCATCTCCTCCCGTAAGCCGTAGGCAAGTCGAATGTATAAAATGAAGTTGTGTTGAAGAACCAAGTTATGCTAGTCACCTAACGCGTGCGGAGCAAGCATCGGCCAGGTCGGTCGCCACCTTAAAACACCGATTTTTCGCCTATCGGCTTCTATTGGCGAGCAACCTAGAACTGCCTCCAAACTTCTTCACCGCCAATTAGGTGGAGCCTTGTCCTTGACCCACCCATTGGACGCTGTACACCGCAATCGTGCGCCCTGAAGCAATTTAGGCAAACGATTTCTGTATCGAAAACCTAAACTAATGGGTAAAGTATACGCAATTTGCCGTTTGTTCTTACTCCTATTAACGCGGGAGAATTATTAAAGTTATGGCTAGCAGGATTTTAAAATTTCTGTTTCGCAATTGGAGCTTGGAGCGGAAAAGCCTGCTTTTTATCGGCCTATCGCTTTTGATCTCAATTTGTGCTGCGTTTTGGTTCGTTCAAAATGTGGCCGAGCGACTGGTCAAGGAAACGACTCGCCAAGTAGCAAATGACTACGCAAATATGAGCATTGCGTGGACACATGTTGAAAAAGGAATCCTCGATTACTCCGCGAACTCACCCAATATTTCAACCAGTACCTACCAAGTGATGCGTAAGTACTTGCTAGAGAATCCGGCCTATAAAACTCAGATTTTGATGCTCGACCCGGTATCCGAGCACGAATCACTCAACGATGCCCCTGGCCCGGCAACTCCTGAAGAACGGGCGATACTCGAAGATCTTCGCGATCGACAGAAAGCCCATTTGCAAGAGGCAAAAGAGAAAGAGCTTAAACGTCAAGAAGATGCCATCAATGATGGTTCGCCAAGTCCGTCGCCAGCGGAAACCGCCGCCCGCGACCTTGAACTCTATTCGCGCAATTCACCCGACCAACGCAAACTTTTTCGCGAGCGTGGACCAGTCTTCGCACCGGGAGCTGATGAAGGCGGCTACTACGTCTACTATCAGCCAATCACCTTCCCGTCAGCTTGCATGGACTGTCACGTCAGAAGCGATGGAAAAAAAGGGAGCGATAGTGCGCCGGTACGCTTCTTACAGGTCTTCATGCCTTACAAAGATGGACAGGTCTGGTCGGCTCAAGTGATGGCCCAGATGATTGCTGTCGCTATGGTCACGCTGGCTGTTTCCATTTTGATTCTGCATTTTGTACTTAAGAAGCTTGTCATTCAACCGCTCCATCACTTGCGCAACGTCAGCGATGAAATCAGCCGCGGCAAGTATGACTTGCGAGCCACCATTGATACCGACGACGAATTCAATGAACTTGCCGAGGCTTTCAACCGAATGCTTCGTCACTTGACCGAGAGCCAGACGCAGCTTCAGCAACTGAACACACAGCTCGATGGCAAAGTCGATGAACTCGCTCGGGCAAACTTAAACCTGTACGAAGCCAATCGATTGAAAAGCGATTTTTTGGCCAACATGAGCCATGAACTGAGAACGCCCCTAAATAGCATCATCGGCTTTAGCGATGTTCTTTATGACATCACATCGCTAACCGACAAACAAAAACGCTACGCTTCAAATATTCAAAAGAGCGGGCGAATGCTGCTCGAAATGATCAACGACATTCTCGATCTTGCTAAAGTCGAAGCCGGCAAAATGAATGTCGGACCAACATCGTTTGACCTCGGGATGGTTGCCCAAGCACAGTGCGATATGCTCCGCAGCTTGATCGAGGAAAAGAATATGGACCTCCGGGTCAGCATTTCGCCCGACATGCCCAATATTTATCAAGACCAACCTAAAATCCAACAGATCCTCACCAATTTGCTCTCGAACGCGATCAAGTTCACCCCCGACGGTGGCTTAATTACCCTTACAATTGGCTGCATCGGAGAGGACCACTTTCACATGACCGTTGCCGACACGGGCGTCGGTATTCCAGAATCTGATTTTGATGTGATCTTTGAAAAATTTCGTCAAAGCAATTCGATCGTACAGGGCAGCGGCCTGACACGCGAGTATTCGGGTACCGGCCTAGGGCTCTCGATCGTAAAGGAGCTGTGCAAGCTGCTCGGAGGTGAAATTCGACTTTCCAGCCAGCTAGGAACGGGAAGCACCTTCCAAGTGATCCTCCCAAGACACTATATGCCCGAAGCCCTCAACAGCCCACTGGCCAGCCCAGACTCCGATTTAGCGGCAACCGCTTAAAGCATTGCACAGTCTCATGCCAACCCCCTCACAAAATGTAATCGGCTGCGATATCGGCGGTGCAAATTTAAAACTTGCAGATTGCTCGGGACGTTGTGCCGTTCGCGCTTTTCCGATGTGGCTCAAGCCGAACGAACTGGCCTCGGCGCTTCGCCAAATGATCTCCGAGTTTCAAGTTACAGGCGAGACGCAGTTAGCTGTAACGATGACAGGCGAGCTTGCCGATTGTTTTGCGACTCGCCGCGATGGAGTGCATCAAATCGTTTTGCAAATTGAACAAGCATTTGTACCAGAACGCACCCGCATCTACGCCGTTGGAAATCATTGGTTATCGACCACCCAAGCGATCACTGCGCCATGGGAGGTAGCAGCAAGCAATTGGCACGCACTCGCAACTTGGATCGGCACCTTCGTCACACATCCGGTCGACCTGGTTGTAGATATCGGCTCTACGACGGTCGACATTATCCCAATGCAACCTTCTGCGAGCGGCCATTCGTGTCCGGCGACAGCCGCTCGGACAGATCGCGATCGCCTCGAATTAGGACAACTCGTTTACACAGGACTCGAACGAACTCCAATTGCCGCCATCGTCCGCGAAATAACTGTAGACGGTCGTCGCTGCCCAGTGATGGCCGAGCGCTTTGCAACCAGCGACGATTGTTATCTCGCTCTTGACCTTACGCCCGAATCCCCCAGCGACTGCGACACAGCCGACAATCGGCCCCGCACACGAGCTGGGGCTCACGCGCGCCTAGCGAGAATGATCGGCGAAGACTCGGAAACGCTTTCCGTCGATGCTGCTCGGCAAATTGCCGGTCAAGTCATTGACGCTCAAGCCATTCAAGTCGCTGAAGCCATCGCCCGCAATCTGACTCGCTTTACAGCTAACGCCGCTATGGTCCATATTACCGTCGTTGGACATGGTCGCGAACTCGCAAAACGTGCCATCGCTAAACTGTCGCGACCTGCACCAGCAGTCACCTGGTTAGCCGATCAAATTTCTCCCTCAGCCGCCCGCTGCGCACCCGCACTTGCTGTCGCATTTCTACTTTCCCATCATTTGCGAGAACGGTTCGTATGAACAATAAACACACGGTCGTATGTAAAACCTATTGCACAATAACCAGCATCCTTAGCAGTTACATCACCGCTGGATGCACAATTGGACTCTTACTCTTCACGGCAGGCCAGCTCTGCGCACAAGAGGTTGCAGCCGATTCACCGCAGCCCTTTGGAATTGAGTTTCCCAATCTGGATTCCCTTGCAGTTGGCCAGTGGTGGAAAAAGCCGCAACCGAAAGGGCCCAATCCGCCACCAAACCTGGATGTTCCACGCAATCAAGTCATCGCGTTTGCGCTGTACACGCAGCAAACCGGAGTTTTGAAGTTAACAGCGCAACTGTATCCACTTAAACCGGGAGAACCGCGCGAGACACGCATTGAATTTCAACGCGCAGGTCAGTGGATCGAAGCTGCCAAGACGACCGTTGTGTACCCGGGCTGGAGCTCACATTTTCGTATTGAAAACTGGGATAGCTCGACCGATGTGGCTTATCGAGTCCGACATGGCGATCAAGCCGAATTTACTGGAATCATCCGCCGCGATCCGATTGAAAAGGAAGTCATTGTGATCGCCAACATGTCTTGCAACTCCAGTCGCACGACCGGCCAGCGACCCGAGATTCTCGATAATCTAAAACTGCAAAATCCGGATTTGCTTTTTTTCGCAGGCGATCAAACATATCGACACACTGAACATACGGCTGGTTGGATTGAGTTCGGGTTGCAATTTCGAGATGTGCTTCGTGACCGACCAACGATTACCACTCCAGACGACCATGATGTGGGACATCCAAACCTCTGGGGTGAAAACGGGCGCCGTTCAACGCTCAGTGGCAATGCCGATGGTGGTTACTTCTATCCCGTTGAGTACGTTAACCAAGTCCAACGCCAACAGACTTGGCACCTACCTGACGCCGTCGACCCAACTCTCGTAGAACGTGGCATCAGTGTTTACTTCACTCGCTTGCGAGTCGGCGGAGTGGACTTTGCAATTCTCGAAGACCGCAAGTTTAAAACCGGTCCAGCCAGCAAAATTCCAAAAATGGGTCCAAGACCCGATCACATCAACGATCCAAATTACGATCCGAAGTCGATCGATCTGCCAGACTTACAGTTGCTCGGCGAACGACAGCATCGATTCTTGGAAGCGTGGAGTGAAGATTGGTCCGGAGCGACTATTAAAGCCGTTCTTTCTCAGACGGCTTTTTGCGGTGCAGTGCATATGCACGGCAAGAGCAACGAGCGTCTTCTCGCGGACCTGGATTGTAACGGTTGGCCTCAAACACCGCGGAACGAAGCCCTCAAGGCCCTCCGCCGGGTGCAGGCCGTTCATCTGTGCGGTGATCAACATCTCGCAGTTGTAGTGAAACATGGAATAGACGATTTCGGCGACGGTCCGTTTGCCTTCACCAGCCCCGCGTTAGTCAATACGATCTATGGAAGGTGGTGGCATCCACTCGATGAAAAACCAGGGCCTCATCCGGTCGCGGACAGTCCACTGCCTTGGACCGGTGACTTCCTCGACGGCCTCGGTAACAAGATTTCGATGCTCGCCTATGCGAATCCTGAAGATGTTGCCAACGAACGCAAACGGGCTGATGGCTATGGCGTCGTTCGCTTTGACAAGAAATCTCGTCGCATCACTTTTGAATGCTGGCCGCGATTTTCAAATGCAGCCGAAGGGGATAAGGCTCAGTTCTCGGGCTGGCCGATTACGATCGCCATGCAAGACAACGATGGACGTAAACCGCAAGCTTGGCTGCCGCTTCTGAAGTTCGAAGGTGAGCGAGATCCGGTTGTGCAAGTCATCGACGAAGCCTCGGGCCAAGTTCTATACACTCTTCGCATCCAAGGCGACCGTTTCCAACCACCGGTGTTCAAATCAGGCGGCACTTACACGGTTAGAGTAGGTCGCGATCGACCGAACCTACAAACCATGACAGACATTGGGAGCCAACCCAAAGCCGCCGCAGGTGAACGCGTCATTAAGCTCTGACGTTGCACGTAACAAGTGAAGCTGTCTGTGTTTTATTGTCGGCACAGCGCCACAGCTAACGAAGAAATTGAAAATTGAGAAGTGAAAACTGCAAAATGCAAAATGAAACAACTAATGCAATTAGTCTATGGCGCCAGTGCTTTATTGTCGGACTATTGTCTCAATCGTAGCGGCTACAATTGAAACAATTGTGCGACACTCTGCGATCAATTTTGCATTTTTCATTTTTCATTTTAACTTTTTCAATGGTTCTGCTGGTCGACCGCTGTGCCCATAGCGCAACAGCAAACGAAGACATTGAAAACTGAGAAATGAAAACTGCAAAATGCAAAATGAAACAGCTAATGCAATTAGTCTATGGCGCCAGTGCTTTATTGTCGTACTAGTGTCTCGATAGTAGCGGCTACAATTGAGACAATTGTGCGACACTCTGCGATCAATTTTGCATTTTGCATTTTTCATTTTAACTTTTTCAATGGTTTTACCGGCTGAGCGTTGTGCCGAAAGCGCCACCAGCCAACGAAGTACATTGAAAAGTGAGATCTACAAAATGCGACAAAAAAGGAGAGTATCCTACGCAGTTCGAGCTTTTTCGATCTTCACGCCCACGGCAAAGATCTCTTCGGCATCCAGATAAAGATCATTGCGAGTGAATAGTGACTGAATAGCTTCGCGATGAATCTTCATTTTCAATCCGCCAACTCCGATGGCTCCGTAATCGAAACGATCACCTCGCTGAATAGCCTTGTCGGTAACTCCAATTCCTTGAATGCCGGCAGGCGGAACTGCATTGAGGTCAATGGCAACTTTGGCTTGCGTTGCAGCAGTCAATTGATCCGCGGTAATCAAGGTCGCGCCAGCCGCTCCACAACTAAAAATAATGGTGGCTTGCGCCAGAGCCGTGTGCAGTTCATCACGTTCGGCCAAGCCAACGGCAGAGAGTTTGTCATCTGCTATAGAACCAATCCTGTGGCGAAGGGACTGGCAAGCGGCTTCTGCTCGATCAGCATCGCGCGACGTCAACATGACTTGTGCACCTTGTCGCACAAGCAACCTTGCGACTCGCATTCCAACCGGCCCGGTGCCTCCAAGCACGATTGCTTTGGTGCGGGACAAATCAACGTGACGCGCCGCGCACAGAACGGCCGCAGCAGCTGTGGTGTTCGCTCCGTTGCCATCAACCATCACAGATACTCGGACAGGTCCAAAGAAGGCTTGCTTGATCTCTTCGCCAATTGAGTCGCCAAGCGCTGCGTTGGAGCCTCCGATGAAGATCGCTGTGCTTTGAAGCTCTTTGGGACCGCGGGTGAACATCGCTCCGTGAACCAAACCACGCACGTTCGTTGGCTCGATGTTTGAATACTGCAACAAGTGATCAACACCGCAGTCCACCGCGACCACCGAATCAAACACGCTCGCATGCGAATCAGAGTCAAATTGGATGAGGATGCGTGGATGAGTCATTGGCTGCCTCGCGTGGATAGATGGGATATGAAAAAAGGTCACAAACTGGAAAGCTTGTGACCTTGTAGGTTGAGCGGCTATGTGGGATTCACGCAAGCTGGAAGCTTACACCACTTGGGATGCAGGAACGCAAGCTGGAAGCTTACGCCACTTGGGATGCAGGAACGCAAGCTGGAAGCTTACGCCACTTGGATTACGCGAAGCCTTTAAATGGATGCGCTGATGCGTCTTTCTTGGACAGCATTTCTTGAGCGCTTGGAGTGCTCTTCATAGCGGCAGCGATCGCTTGCATGGTCGCTTCGTAGTTGTACTTGTAGATCTTCGCGTTGTCTTCAGCGGCTGGATGAATGAATACACCGCATACGATAACCAGGTCTTCGGCTTGATCGGCTTTGATTACGCCTGCTCCAACGGAGTCAGCGACGGCTTTGGCAACTGCGAATTGAGCTGGTCCGAACATTTGAACGGCTTGCTTCATTCCCTTGATCGTGACCTTAGTGATCATCACGGTCGATGGCTTGACGGCCAAGTTTGGCTCAAGCACAGCCAGCAGATTGGTGTGGCCGGCACTTTGTGTCGACAGAGCGTTTGCAAATGCAGATCCAACAGGGCCAGTCTTGCTGCCGATCATCAGATCGATGTGAGCGATTTCGTTACCTTCGCCAACCAGAGCTTCACCTACATACAGCGACATTGGGTTCATTCCTTCTCAAGGGGTCACAGTTCTTGAATAGTCACCGGTCGGCGACTATGTTTCATGAGCGGGGTCGCGTTGTCAGTTTGAAACAACTTTCGGCGACTTTTGCGGTTATTTTCCGCGGACCCAGAAGTTAAGCCAACACAACAGGCTTTGCAAGCGGTCAGTGGGCTCGGAATTTATAACCGTTCATCAATTGACGGTTCGGTTGCCTTCCACAGCGGAAGTTCGGATTGTACGGACAATTTGTGGATTGCGATCTCTGAATTATGGAGATGTTGTTGGTTGGCGAAGCCATTTTCTGGGACCGCAAGCTTCCCCGGATCGCTCTGCGCTTCGCGGCCCGTAGTGCAAATTCTCAATTGCTAGCTCCGAAACTGAAAAAATCGCTTGGAAATGGCCCGAAAATCGACTACCATAAAAAAGTTATCGCCGACGAAATTGATTCGCGTGCATCCTTCTTGGATGTAGGGTTCGTAATTTAGAGGCTTGCGCACCCATTTTTGCGATGATTTTGAAGGCTGGGCGTTGATTATTTCGGGACAGAGGTTGAGAAAAATTTGTAGAGGAATGTCATGAAAAATTACTTCTTACTATCGCTGAGTTTTCTCGCCATGTTGGCTTGCACGCTGGTCTCTCCAGTGCATGCCAATGAAACTGGTAAGAAAGACAAGAATGCCGAACCAGTCGAAGCTGTTGAATTGTTCGAAGCCATCAAGGATGGAAAAATCGAGGTTCAGTTGATCCCCAAAGATGCAACTCAGGCATCCGTCGTAATTCACAATAAGGGTGACAAACCACTTAACATTAAACTTCCGGCTACCTTCGGCGCAGTTTCTGTTCTCGGCCAAATGGGCATGGGCGGAATGGGCGGAATGGGCGGCGGCATGGGAGGCATGGGTGGTGGTATGGGCGGCATGGGCGGCGGCATGGGAGGTATGGGCGGTGGTGGTATGGGCGGTGGCGGCCAAGGTATGGGTGGCGGTATGGGCGGTGGTATGGGGGGAATGGGCGGCGGTATGGGTGGTATGGGCGGCGGCGGTATGGGTGGAATGGGCGGCGGTGGCATGGGTGGTATGGGCGGTGGTGGAATGGGCGGCATGTTCCGCGTCAATCCTGATCGTCCAGGAAAACTCAAAGTCCCTTGCGTCTGCCTAGAACATGGCAAACAGGATCCAAACCCACGCATGAAGTACAAGATCGTTCCGCTCGAAGAAGTGAACGCTGATCCTCGTGTCCGTGATCTCTGCGCCGTTCTTGGACAAGGTAAAGTACGACAGAACACAGCTCAAGCGGCCGCGTGGCACATCGCCAATCATATGTCCTGGGACGAACTGGCTCATAAGAACCGCATTGAATCCCAGTACATCGGTAACATCAAATTCTTTGACGCAGCCGAACTGCAAACTGCATTTTATCTGACAGGTATGATCAACCAAGAAGAACAAATGCGTAAGTCAGCAGAAAAAGCGTCGCCTGGATATTCAACCAGCACTAGTGCTGAAAGCAACTCGACTTCAGCTGAGCCGAACAAGAGTTAGTCCAAAACTCGCGTAAAGAAAATTCATTCAAACGGGCTTCGCAAGGAGCTCGTTTTTTATTGACGAATTTCTCGTTAGACCAATGCCAGCGGTGAGTGTTGGCTTAACAGAGTTGAATCTGCTGCAGACCCCTGCGAGCTTGTCTCGCAGGCGAATAAGTTTGGCGAGCTAAACACTACTCGCCCCCTCAGCCGCAATTTAATCGTTGTCGTCTGAATTTGCCCCGTTGCCACCATCCAAAACGATGCGCAACCTTTTCAAGGCTCGCAGGTAACGCATGCTCGCAGCAGGCTCTGTAAGTCCGAGGGCAACCGCAATCTCCTGATTACTGAGCTGTTCGTAGTGACGCATCAGAATAATATCGCGGTCCTTGTCATCCAACTGCTCAATGGCACCTTGCACATGAACCGCGAGTTCCCGCTGCGTTGCAGCAGCAGCAGGCGTTAATTCGTGATCGCACAATTGCCCTGCAAGGTCCATCGTCGACTGATCCACGGCACCAGCCGCCGCGAGTGGCTGCTCGCGATCAACACTTCGTTTGGCTGAAACCCGATGGCGGCGATGAGCGTCAATGATTCGGTCTTTGGCAATTTGACGAATCCACAAATGGAACGCCATCGAGGGGTTCGATAAATAGTCTTTTAGACGACGGCTCGCTTCTACCAAAACATCTTGAACAACGTCGCTGACATCAATGCGACGCTTGATCCGTTGATCGAGCCTCAAATTGATCATCCGCCGTAGTGAATCGCGATGCCTGTCAAGCAACTCGTCTACCGCTTGTTCATCACCATCACGTGCCCCGCTGAGCAGTTCAGAAGTTTGGTCGCCATCCGGCCAAATGGATTGGTTCATGTAGGCAAGAGTTTCTTAGCCAAATCAGTCAAAATTATAGGGATAAACGTCTGCAAGTCTAAATCTTATTGTAACCAAGTCGACGCCTACTGCTACGGCGTCCAAGGTCTTCATAGATATTGCCGCCCCCTGTTCCCGGACGAACGACGCTCCTGCAGAGCCACTCTTGGCCGCCCGCTAACGATCACAAGTAATGGATTCAGACTCACATGCAATCGCGGAGTCCCGTCACCAACTGCTACTGTGTTGTCGCTACTGAAGTTCCGTGCCGAGCGCCCGCTCGATGATGGTCAGTAGTACATTTGGGTCATAGGGCTTGCCAATAAAGTAACTTGCGCCTGCAGCTCGGGTTTGACGCACCATGTTCGCCTGATTCATGCTGCTCACCACAATTGTTGGCATACTGCAAAACCGTGAGTCATCGGCGATAGAATTGCAGAGGTCTAGACCTGAGCCATCGGGCAATTGAACATCTAGTATCGCCAAATTGAACTTGGCATCGTTCAACTGCTTACGCGCGTCCGCGACAGTTGTTACCCCAACCGTTGCAAGCCCAACGGACTGCAGATGATCAATCAAAAGCTCCAGTTGTAGCAGGTCATCCTCGAGCACAAGAACGCGGATTTTTCCATCCTCGCCATTTTTCTGCGGCGACGCCACCGGACTTTCGTTAGAAAAATCGCCAGTGCCGCAACTTGCGGCCACATCTACAAAGTACTCGTCAGCAAACATAAACCGACCCCTTTTCACACCAATTGGGTATTCCACGATGCGGTGAATGAGCTATCGACTTCCAAGATCGACGTCTCAACTGGAAACGCTAGCTTTAAATTGCTAGTTGAGATAGGGTGAGGATTGGTCCGGGAAGGCGAGCTTTTATGCTTAGTGTCTGACAGGTTTAATTTTTTGAATTAGCCAGGGTTTGCTTCAAACTTCCCAATGAATCTTGCGTAAAAAACCTAGTTATCGACTACAATGAAAACCGCATCAAGCTTGAAAAAACGGAGGTTGCGTGCAAAATTCCACCCAAGAGGTCTTTGGATAGCCACCCAAGAGCTCGATCGCCCGTAATCCGAAGGGGGGCCTGCGTTTCAGTTGCCGCTTAATTCAATAGCGGCCCAGCATGCCCCGTTCGCTTCGACATTCGATCGTTACCTTGTTGCGTCCAAACAGAAATCGAACCGATGTCAGATGCTCACAGCAAATTCACACGAGCAGCTACACAATTTGAAGTGTAAACGGTTTGAGACGATTCGATGGCGGTACTTGATTGAGATTGATGTTCCATGGATACAACTGGCAAAAAGTTGACGGACCGTGAGCTAATTGACCTCGTCTTGGCCTGGTACAGACTCGACCAGTCGGCGGAAGAGCTCCGGAGCGCTGTCGCGCTGTACCTTCAAAATCCTCCCGGGGCAGTGCCCACTGTTGTCGACGTCATTTCTTTCGAAGCACCCGATCCTGCCATATCCCTAACCCCGAGTCGGAATGGCTCGTCACTCATCACTCCAGTCCATAAGTCTGAAAAAAACGCAATGCCTGGAACCGGTGAAGTTGAACCCAATGAAGTGACATATGAACCACAGTTCGAGCCGACTGATGAATTAATCGGTAGCCGCGGATGGTTGATTGACATCTGGGCGCTTTACTATGGAGTCGAAGAGTGCGTTCAGCGGATTTCTTTCGGCCTGATCAACATGCATATGTTGGCATTCCTGTTCTGCATCTTGATCACCGTGGCAGTCGCAATCGGTGCATGGCAGAGCAATCTTTCAACCGAGCGACAGAAAAAAGCAACATTCAAGTCGATGGTGATTGAACCGGTCGATAAGACTCCAAGAAACGCGTCGTCGCAACCATCAGATGCACCACTCGAACAGAACGAACTACTGACTGATTCAGAATCGACGACAACAACGGAACCGACCGTAACTACAGAAGTTGCGCCGGACACCATTGCCCAATCGGCTTCTGCCGACCCAGCCAATGCGGATTCTGTTGACGCTGTTCCTTCAGCCACCGTTAAGTCACCTTCTGTAAAGTCACGTCCAGTCGAGCCGGTCGCCAGTGAGCCGGTCGCCATCGAGCCAGTCGCCATCGAGCCAGTCGCCATCGAAACGGCGCGAGCGGAATTTGGACCCGCGCTCGGATTGATGGAAAAGTCACTATGGAATGAAGCGCTCGAAAATCTAAATGCTCTGGAAAAAACCGGTGGCAGGGAGCTTCAGCCACTTTTGACTCTGGTAAAAATCGAAGCCCTAATCCGAAAGCATGATGAAGAGTCCATGGAATTGGCTCGACAACTTTTGGTCGATTGTAAGTGGGGGGAGTTCGATATTGTTTATGATCTTTTGGCCGCACGTTGGATGTTGCTTGCCAGCTCAGATGATCGAGCACGTTTTTTAAGTGAATCAGCGTCTCTTCCCGATGCAGCGCGACGGCGCATGTCCCTTTGGGCACGTATACGCAACTATAGTAAAGATGCAATGTCCGAAGTTATACTTAAAACCCTTGCGTCCAAGGGTCAAAGTGAAGTGTGTGATTTACTGTTTATCGCTAGCTTCCATTTCAACGTGGGCAGGTACGATGAAACGATTCGCGAACTGCTCGAAGTTCAACAGAAACTTCGCGCACTACATGTGGCGAGAAATAACAGTGTTGAGAACTGGTTGCTGGAAACCGCCAGATCGCAGCTTGCATCTAAGACCGACGACATTCTCAACTTGGTCCGTGATCGGTTGAAGAAAGAGATCAACTAATACTACAGCGCAGCATTGTCGCCTTTTGCTCCGCAAAAGTAGCGAGAGATCTGTCATTGGCATCGAAAGCTCCATAGTGCGCTGTAGTACTAATTGGGCTGATGGAGATGGTGCCGCCAATGAATCGCAGTCCACGGATAAATGCACCGAGAAGGTAAGAGTTTGAGATTCTTGGTCCCAATCTTCTTACCTCCACCCCAATTTATTAGTGTCGCCCGAGTCAACGTGCGGGTCCAGCGGGCGGGGACGACCGCGCTCCTGAAAACCGGTCTACTTTTGTGCAACGTTAGCAGGCACCGGAGCCTACGCTGCGAACTCAGCTCTTATTAGAAAGTGAGTGACACTGGGCGGGGACGCCCGCGCTCCGAAAAACCCGTCATCTACTTTGGCTAGTTTGTGAGGGAGTTTGCGTATTGCTTTTAATTTAACACGCTCCGCTGGCTCAGGGGCAAACGAAGAAAAAAGCTGGGGCTCTAAACTAAGGAAGCGTACGAAAAACATCCGGGCTCATCCCAAACTTGGCTGGCAACGGAATGTTTTGGAACGATTCGTCAGAACCTGGCCTCACTTCCCAATTGCCATTTAGCGTCTTACTTCCCAACTTAGTTTTAATCGTCGGCGACGTTAACAACTTGCTCGCGCCTTCAGAAAAATCGAGCTGCAACACAAGTAAGTTCGCATCGTCGTTTCCAAACGTAAAGTCCTTAGTGATCTGAAATTGCTTTGCTTTCCCTTCCGACGTTTGCGCAGCAAGCTGCTTACCATTCATCCATGCACCTGTGACTTGTTCTTGAACGGACAGTGTGGCAGATTCATCCAATGCACCAGCGGGAAATCGAATGGCACATCGAATGAAAACCTTAGGCACATCTCCGAGCGAACTTACCGACAAGTCTTGATCGAGATTGTAAATCATCCACTCGTTGGGCTTGCTCACTGGCACTGCAATAACATCCCAAGTCGCTCGCTTATCTCCCAAAAAACGCTGAGGCTGGCCGCTAAGTATCTGATCGCTAGTGATTGACGGACACACAAAACGCTCGACATAAGAGACCACCAAGTCGTTCCCTGTAAAATGATCGACATAAGGCCAACGTTTGGGGTTGTACATGCAGTCAGTTAAATCGCGTACCAAGACCACGTCCATTTTTTGCGCCGCCATCTGCCGCAAACCGAACGGGCGCCCCAAGACACACATGTTCGTATGCACTCCCAGCAAGAGGACGTGCTCAATTTTGCGATCCTGCAATACGCTCCACACTTCATCACCGCGGTCACTGATGTAATCTTTCTCAATATCAATTTCAATTCCCGGCGATTGAGCCTTCCAAGGCATGCCTGGATTGCGACCGAGTGACTCGAGCTTTGCAGCCCACTGCCGATGCTCTTCTGGATCGTCATCGTCGCCGCCGTCGGACTGATCGATCGGATATTGCCCGGTGAGACTGGATTCTTCAGCAGAAACGCGAGAGCACCATGAGGAAATGTCCTTTGGCAGATTCTGTTGCGGAGTACCCATTGCCCGCAGCCTCGCCGGATTCTTTTCGTACGCAGGCATACAGTCACTAGGCGCGTGAATAATAACCGCCCCGCGCCCACGTGCTGCCTTTAGCAGCTCGTTCATTCGAGGCAACATTTCTTCCAGCCGCCGGACAGCGTTGATCGAGTGGTGATAGTCCCACACATCACACAGAATGACTGCCGTCCGTTCAGCTTTCCACTTCTCAGAAGCCGCAATCTTATGAATCAGCCTACCGTTCGCATCTTCGCCTACAGTTCGCTTGTGAATCTCAAAATCGTTCGCGTAAACGCAGGATGTCGACATGATTAGACTCAGAATGACAAAAATCGTTCGGTTCATGCTTATCCAATCTCATTGTTGAAAGTGTGACAC
>JANODD010000221.1:0-2674 GCA_031412515.1 Planctomycetia bacterium
GCCGACGGGATTGGGTTTCCATCAGATGCAGGCCGACCGTCGGCTTCGGTGCAATCCTTTGTTCGTCTTGGAACCCAAATCTCTCGTCCGGATTCGGACTGCTCTTTTTGCAGTCGAGAAACCAAGCCTGCGAGAGTGCCACCAGATTCAGCCAATAGTCGCTCCCGAGTCGCATGCAAATCGTCAAGAATTTGATCATTCATAGTACAAGTCCTCCAAGGAACTCGGCAGGTGTACAAATCAGTAAACCGCCTAAACCCTCGCTAGCAAGCAAGCGATAGACCCGAGGCAGTTCATGAGCATTCGCTATATGTTTGCAATTCAACGTCAATAAATAGTCTACTCTCGCCAATGCTGCGAGTGCAACATGCAAAGCGTCGGCTGCGGCTTTTTGGGGCATCATGTGGCCAGCAAGAATTCGGTCCGCAAGCAATTCAGCATCATGTGAGATCGGCATGATGGGGAGGCCGTCCAATAGACTCAGCCGTTCCGCTGCAGCTATCGGATCGCCCGCAGCCGCTTCGTCAAGCGTCAACTGCGAGGTAACGAGCTCGAACTTTGGTCGTTCCGTGGTCCACCAGTTACGTGCTTGTTCTTGAATCGCGGCGATCTGCACGTTCTTACTGGGCCATGCTGTCGCGTAGCTTACGATTGATGCTCGATGTAAAGTGTATCCATAGTCACATCATATCAAGTCGAACGTTTAATGACCGATGTTGCGAGGGATTGAGCCGCAACGAAAAAATGACCGTACTCGCAACTTCGGTCCACTTTTTGGTTCGTCATCTTGGCTCGGACGGTAATCGACGGTAGTAAACTTTATGGGGTGTGCCTTCAATGGTCGCCGCGAATTCATCGTCGTTCTTCCATTCGATTTTTAAATAAACATCGTACCTCTCTTTAGCGTTCACTGCATTACAAACCCTACTGAGAAGCACGCCACCGCGAACTCGCCAGAACTGCGAACTATCGAACTTGTTGTATAGCCCATATTGCTCCGCAGTCCGAAATTCGACGATTCGTGTTTCGGTCATTGGGGTGAGTACTTCTTCGAGTCGCACCTCCCAACTTCCGCGCAAGCGATTTTCAGCACGCTGATCATCGATCCGTGGCGTAAGCCACAATAGTATCATAGCGACGCTGAGCATTGCCGTAAGCAAGCTGCGGATGCTGAATGTACGACGTTGAAAATACATGAATTGCTAGCGACAGGCCTCGATTTGACGAACGGCAGCGGTAACGGGGCCACCGCCAAAAACCTATGATTTAAAAGCTCGCGTCAACGGCGGCTCCCGTTCACCGCTTTGTTCTGCCTATTCGGCAGCGCTGTTTGACCCTGCTGAGGAGGCGGTCCAATCAGGATGGCCACGTAAGCCCCACGTAAGCCATCGGCTTCTCGCCCTGAACCTGCCTTTTCACTCCACTTGGAGAATAACCCAGCGCTGGCTCAACGGCTCGAGTGCCAGGTTCATCCGCCAGCGACACTCTCGCCTCAACAGGGGCTGGTGACCAACCAACAACACTCACCAACACACGTCCATCTTTGCGTTCAGGAAGGTCTCCGCCGACAGGGCAGAATGAGGCCTTGCCAAGACTACCACCCCATACGCAATTGTCGACGTCATCGTCCGAAAGCAGTCCGTCACAAACAGGCACCCAGTTTGTGACAGCAATACACTCGGACTCGGCTAATTGTTTGAGTTGCTCTGCGACCCAGGCTTCGATGACGGGGCCTTCTTGCTTTGGAGTGGGCGCGGTGACCGGCATGATTACTTTGACGAACACCTGATTGAATTGTCGCCGCGCGATTGACTCCGGCGTTGCATCCTGCGCGGGTAGTTGAGTGACAAAGGGCGTGAGCGTGTAGAGCGTCACCAGCAGTGCGTAGCTAAGAAATCTCATTCTGGAGCTCACAATGTGTCAGTATTTGGCAGAACGTCTGCGATCAGCCGGTTCGAGGAGTTAATTGTTTAGTAAGCGCGACATGACCGAGAACTCGGTTGCATCGCTTTGTTCTGGCATTTCTTCGTGCTCGTGCTCGTGCTCCAATGCGGTTTGATACACCGTGGGATTCTCGGAAACCGATTCGTTCCGCGCCACCAGCTTTGTGAGCATTGCCACGACGCGCCGCAGTTGCGATTTGCCGGTCAAGTTGTCATCCGGATCAATCGCGTGGCACACAGTCAGTATGTCATGAATGGCAGCGCATTCCAAGGCGGAGCCGCGAGCGATATCGAAGAAACGGCTACGATCCTTCAGGCTATGCTTGCCATTTCCTTCCGCGATGTTCAGCGGAATCGATTGAGCTGCGCGTAGCCATTGATCGCGTGCATGACGACTGTTGCCGGTTAAGCGAGACGCGATGGCGTACGAAAACGCGACGTAGTCAATCGATAGTCGATACACATCGAGTTTCTCGTGATCGAAAATTGGTTCGTTCATCACAGTCCTTTCGAGCACGAGCACGAGCACGAGCACCGCTGCGCTGAGCACGAGCAGGAGGAAGAAGGATTACGGTTTTGTCTTCAATGCCAGAACGCTGACGATGACCAAGTCCGAAGGGATTGGCCATCCATTGAAAATCGAGTCTATTGAGGACTTTGGTCCATCGTTTTGTTCCCAGGTTTTTCCGCATCCAGGCTATATGGATTGAAGTATAGCCGGTCTGACATCG
>JANODD010000222.1:0-12120 GCA_031412515.1 Planctomycetia bacterium
CATACGTCCACTTGCCGAAGGGGTCGAAACTCCAGGCGAAGCGGACGCATGTCGCTCAATGGGTTTTACATCGGCCCAAGGTTATCATTTCGGTCGGCCCGCCCCTATTCACCAATACGATTGAGTTCAGGTAGGTCGGCCGAATCTTCTTGTGACTGGTCGCAAGAAATTTGCACGTTAAAGGCTAAGACGCTGGAAGCGTTACCAAATGCTTAAGCGGAGAGTATTGACTTAATAGCAGTACTCAAACGTTCTCAGAAGCCCGCGAAAGTGGATGACCGGTTTTTCGGAGCGCGGGCGTCCCCGCCCGCTCGGGACTAGGTGACATGCAGGTGAGTTTGACGAACTCGCTTTGTAGAAGGTAAATGGGTTCTTTGCTGTCGCCGCTAGTCACCTAGCGGGTTCAGCGGGCGGGGACGCCCGCGCTCCGAAAAACCGGTCAACTATTTAGCATAACTTATGCGACACATAAACGGTTGCTATTAACTCAACAGTCTCCAGCGGCGTAGGTTGGCTTAGCGCCCGCATCACTAAGCATCCGTCTGGTAAGCAAGTTTACCGAAGCAATCCGCACCCGCTCTGAACCACAACCGCAACAATTCCGCGTTGTGAGGAGCGTGTCGCGCTGGTCATAACTGCATGGGACCATTTGTAGCGTGAAGATCCGCTCGCACTGCGAACTGCAAACCGTTCCTGTCTCCGCTGGCTATGGATCAAACGATGGAGGTTTTCGTTTGACCCTTCATCTACTATGGCAACCGGTTAGAAAAACTAGGTAAGAAAATTAGTGGTATGAAAATTCAGGCCAAGAAATGTTCTTACCAACCATTCCCTTACTTCTTGACACAAGGTGCCACTAATTTCCGCACTCTTGCCGCTTACCTTTGCTAATCGATTTTCGACTTTTTTCGGTGGAGAAGACCTTCGGCCCTCCCGAACCCTTAATGCGCTGCTCTGCAACTTTAAATGCTCCCTGGGAATGTTAATGGATATTGGAACGCCATTTGCGTTGAGGTAGACACAGTTTAGCTGTGATAGGAATCTTGGTGGGAGAAGTTAGAAATGTCTTCAATATCGGCACTCAGCTCGGACCGGTTTTCGGCCGCTCGCACGGAAGTAAAATGTCTTGAAACCTGCCGTCGCTCAGCCAGTTATATGTTAAGTGTCACCAACGCAGCCCTTGGTAGCGTATGGGGATTGCTTGTTTGCAAGTGCATCATCTTGACGGTTTCTGCGGTGGATATTTATCTGACGGTCAAATACGTCGAGTCCATGCCACAGTTGGAACTGAATCCGGTTGGCCGATGGCTGCTCGGCGTCGACAATGGTCCGGAATGTAAGTTGCAGCATGCGGCAGCATTTATCACCGCGAAATTTGCTGGCAACGTCCTGGTCTTGGCGATTATCGAGATGCTCGCCCACTGCGGCTTTCGTAGAGTTGGTTTTGTGGCAGGGGCTGTAGCACTGTTCCAAATAATGCTTGGGCTGTTTTTGCTCTACGCCGACTTTAGTGAGTGAATGGAGCTATCGCGTAACTGATTCGCTTGATGTTTAATAGAGATCTCGGACGACCGCCCGTTGTTGACTAGGGTGCGTTTGTAGCTGGTTTCGTGAGAAATTGGAGCGCACGCAACCAGTTTCTCACGAAACCAAGCTACAATTTTGATGGTTCGGTTCGCTTCAAAGTGACTTTAACTGCACAGATCACTACTAAAGTACAGAGCGATTCTTGAATACTCGCCAACGCAACCTAGCTAGGTCGGTCCTATTTGTACAACTGCCAATCCCGCCTGCGGGACCTTCACCGATTGTCGGCAATGTACCGCTCGCTGCTGGATATCTCATCCTGCATGCTCGCACGCGTGGCCTCGACCAGCATTTTCAGTTCGAGATTCTGCCTCCGAAGATCTGCAACTACAGCTCCGACTTGGGCATTGTGCAATCGATCATCGAGCGCGAACCAGGCATCGTTGGTTTTTCATGCTACTTGTGGAATATTGATCGGAACCTATGGATTGCTGCCCAGCTTAAAAAGCTGCGTCCTGAGATCATTGTCGTCCTAGGCGGTCCAGAAATTACCAACGACAATGCATGGGTGTTCGCATCGGGAGTCGTGGATTACGCAGTCGTCGGCGAAGGCGAGCAAACATTCAGCGAATTGTTGGAAGCGATGTTGGCGGGCGAAGAAGGCCGCCGGCTAATTCCGGGCCTTTGGCGGCAGACCGAGCCACGCATACCGCTATTCCGAAAACCGATTGCGAATCTGGACGATGTCTCATCTCCATATTTGTGCGGGATATTGAACGCCGCTGATGAACGCATGCTCTTACTGGAGACGATTCGCGGATGCGTCTTCAAGTGCAAGTTCTGCTACTATCCGAAGAGTTATGATTCGCTCTATTTTGTCTCCGAAGAAAAGATCAAGGCGAACTTGAAGCATGCACGTGAAGCGGACGTCACCGAGGTCATCCTCCTTGATCCAACGCTGAATCAACGTCGTGATTTCGATGAATTCCTCAGACTCTTGGCACGGGAGAATCCGGACCAACGGTTCACCTATTTCGGCGAGCTGCGATCTGAAGGCATAAAACCAGAGACTGCAAAACTGTTGCGAGCTGCGAACTTCACGGAGGTGGAAATCGGTTTGCAGTCAGTAGATCCTGCGACTCAAGATTTGATGGACCGTCGTAATAACATGAAAGCCTTTGAGCGCGGCGTGTCAGCTCTGCTCGACGCGGGAATTCGCGTGAAAGTGGACTTAATCATTGGCTTACCAGGCGATACCACGGCTTCCGTCCGCCGCGGCTTCGATTATCTGGCTTCAAGTAAGATGTTTACTTCGACACAAGTTTTTAATTTAGCAATCTTACCTGGCACCGCCTTTCGATCCGAAGCAGAACAGTTGGGTCTACAGTTCCAACCGCGACCGCCCTACTATGTCCTTGAAACTCCAACGCTCAAGACCAATGACTTGTACGAGTTGATGGCGGATGCGCAAGAAGTCTTTGAAACAGAATGGGATCCATTTCCAGAACCAAAGTTGCAATTTGATCCGTCGAGCGAGTGGGTTGAATGTGTTCGCATTGATTTTGATAGCGATCGTTGCGAGTTGCCGCCTGCTGCCAAACTTGCTCAAGCTTTAACACTGTGGTTCAAGGCTAACGAATTACCAGACCATCTAGAATCGATGCAACAAGTTATCCAAACCGTCCTGGAAGATTGCCCGCACACGACGATGCAAATCGTACTCGAGCCGAGTGCGGATCCCATGTCGATTACAAACGAGTGCGTCGAACAATTACTTGCAACCTGTTATCAGCATCCTAATTATTTAGATCGCTACTACAGTTTGAATCCGCAAGGTTTGCTAGGCTCTAAGCGAGTGTTGATTGTTGTCGACGATGAAGTGATCGATACCGTCGACGCAGGCTGGGCAGATGCTATCGAAGAGTCAGCAACGCTAGTAGGTCGAGGCTGAAACCACCGCTCTGAATCAGTGAGCCGTCGGCACTAGCGGCGGGTGTCGAAGTGGTAGTCGATCATGACAATCAGTCCTTTTTAAGTGTGGATGTCGGAAAAAAGACATCGTCATTGGTTAGACGGTGAGCAATTTGAGCGCCCGACTTCGAGACCCGCGGCTAGCGCCGACGGCTCACGCTCCGCTTTTCCTTGGAATTGCACTACAGAATTGCGTTCTCGGCATCAGCGCACCCTAACGATCAAGGCCCGGTATCTTCTTGCCTTGCAGTTGATAAACATAGCGAAGAACTTCCGCGACCGCTTTGTACTGATCCACGGGAACGATCTGGCCGATGTCGACCGTCTTGTAGAGAGCTTGGGCGAGCGGTTTGCGTTCAACGACCGGCACACCATGCTCCAAAGCGATCTTACGAATTCTTGCGGCCACTTCACCCGCACCTTTGGCTAACACGATCGGTGCTGGCATCGTCTTTGGATCGAACTGAATCGCAATCGCCAGTTCAGTTGGGTTCGTGATCACCACGTCTGCTTTAGGAACCGTCGTTTGAATGCGATTCATCATCAGTTGCCGCTGGAACGCGCGACGGCGAGCGGCCATCTGCGGGTCGCCGTTCATCATCTTCATTTCGTCGCGCATTTCATCGTCGGTCATCTTCAGATCTTGTTCGATCTTCCAACACTGAAATCCATAGTCAAAGATCGCTAAGATCAATAGCACGCCCGCCGTTCGCATGCACATGTCAAGCGTCGTGCTCCATATCAGGCCGCCTACTTCACCAGCAGTGAGTTTATGTGATCCCAGAATGACGTCCCATTTGCCCCAGATCCCAATGGAAATCACCGCGACCACCAAGGCGATTTTCAACAGACCAAATCCAATTCGGGCAACGTTGGGCAATGCAAAAAGTCGTTTCAAACCAGCGAGCGGATTGACTCGACTCCAGTCTAAGTTGAGCTTCTCGGGCAGGAACAAAAAGCCGACTTGCAACCAGTTGTTAACTAGCACTACGGCGCAGACGCTAAGCATGATCGGCAACACGGAATAGAGGCATTGCAGGAAGCTGGTGTTGATCAAGGCTGACGCGGACTGCGAACTGATTGTCCAGTAATTGGTAGTCGTCATGCTGGCTACCATGATGTCAGCCAGCGTCCGCAATACAGTTGGTCCCCACCATCCGAGAATCATTGCGGCGCAAAGCAACACGAGCGCGGAACCGAGGTCTTGGCTGCGCGCAATCTGCCCTTGCTCGCGCGCCTTTTGGCGCCGATAGGGCGTTGCATCATGTTTTTTGTCACCCGCACTCTCAGACAATTTTGGTTCCTAGTAAAGTGAGGTTTTGAGCTTGGCGTTTTTAAGTTGACACTCACATTTAAATGGTCGCGAACTTCTAATCCCAAAATCTGATCTGGACAAAGCACTAGGCTACGTTAGCTGCTTCCACCGGCGGCGATGCGATGACAAGTATCAAGCCAAACGGACAGCTCCGTTTGAAAGATCCATGCCATGCCGCCAACGGAAAGAAACAGCAAAGTCAATAATGCGATCGCGTTGATATTAAAACCAATGGCGAGCACGTTTAACTGAGGTAGCGTTCGAGCAAGCAGACCTGTGACTAAGTTGGAAAGCAACAATGCAACGGCCAGCGGTGCAGCGGCGCGAATGCCAATCAAAAAAGTATGTCGTATGATCGCATCTAATTCGTCCAGCCAACTGGTTTGAAACTGCACTACACCGACGGGATAACTGGAAAAACTCTCCATGCAGCAGTCAAGCAACTGACGATGTCCGCCGAGTACAACGAAGATCGCTGTGGCTAACCAACCGAGCATATTGGCAATGACAGGCATCTCTTCATCGCTGTTTGGGTCCGTGCTCGTCGCAAGATCCATCCCAGCCAAGTTCCCGATCATCTGTCCGGAGATTTGAAGACTCGTTATTGCAAGCAGAATAATGCTGCCGAGCATCAAGCCTAAGATGATCTCGCCGGTCATTCCAAGGGCGATATTGATCAGATCTTTAGGGATAGGTGACGCATTGTTGTAAGCGATTGGAGCGATCAATGCAGACAAACCAATGGCAATTCCGGCTCGCACCCGCATTGGAACCGCGGAGGACCGCGTCGGTGGCGCTAGCATCAGCGGCGGACTAACGCGGGCTAACACCGCCAGGAAAACCCAAAGCGGCTGGCTCAGTAATGTTACCAACCCATCGTTCATCGGCTGACAACTTCCGGAATACGCGTGTAGGTTCGCTTCGTGTATTCGATCATGCGATCAGCGATCCACGGCAAACAAAAAACGAGTGCAAGAACCATCCCTACGATCTTTGGAACGGCGTTCAACGTTTGATCTTGGATCTGTGTGAGCGCTTGGAGGAGACTGACGACCAAGCCAATAACCATGCCTACAACCAATAGCGGTGCGCCGATTAACATGGCCGTAAAAACGGCTTCTCGGACCAACTCAACAGCGTTAACAGTTTGCATATAAAATACCTTTAGCGCAGCGACGCACGTCAAGCTTGTGTTCCAAAACTTTCCAGGAGCATGCCGATTACCAAGTGCCAGCCGTCGATTAGAACAAATAAAAGCAACTTGAACGGCAACGAAATCATGGCGGGTGGTAGCATCATCATACCCATCGAGATCGTGACCGCTGCCACGACGAGATCGATGAGTAGGAACGGCAAGAAAATCTGAAAGCCCATTAGAAATGCAGTTTTAAGTTCGCTGAGCATGTAAGCCGGAAGCAGAACGCGCAGCGGCACTTCTTCAAAGCTAGTGGGTTCTGACGCGTCGGGGCTGTAGTATCGGAAGAACAGCAAAACATCTTCATCGTTGCCTGCCATGTCGATCTGACGGCTCATGAAACGATGCATCGGGTCAACGCCAGCCTTCCACGCTTCTTCCATGGTCATGGTCGAACCGTCAGCCGTATAGGGAGCGATGGCTTCAGTGTAAACTTCGTTCCAAACCGGCGTCATAATAAAGAGTGTCATGAACAAGGCGATCGACGTGATGACTTGGCTCGGTGGTAACTGGCCAGTGCCTAGCGCCTGACGCAACAGTCCCAACACAACAATGATCCGTACATAACAAGTAGTCATCAGAAGAACGGCTGGCGCGAGACTCAATACAGTCAGCAGGATAAGAATCTGCAGACTGCTCGAAAGTCCCTTGCGACTCGTCCACTGCTCGGGGCCGCTAAGCAGAAATGACGAAGCGGATTCCTTGTCTTCTCCCTGACCAGCCTGCGTTATCCGTTCGAGGAGTTTTGTTCCGATATCGGTGCTGGGCGATTTTTCAGTTGTGTTGTTTGTGGCTTGATCGTCGTATTTTAGACTCTGTGCACGCAATCCCGACTGAGCAGTAGCACTGGTGTTCGTATTCACGAGTGCAAGAACGATGATCGCCAATACGGTAATGGACTTGATGCGATTGAGGGCAATCACGCCGCACCTCCGCTTTGATTCAAAATCGAGCGGAATGAATTCGTCAAGCTATGCGGTTGGTGACTTTCACAACTGCCAGCCAACTGGTCCACTTCGATCGGATCGGTAATCTCGCTGATCGTCCGCGTCTCGCCTTGATTCATGCTAACTAGGACTAACTTCGAACCAAAGCGAACAAGTATGAGTTGCTGTCGTGGTGCGATGGCGGTTCGACCAAGAACACTAACCACTTGTTTTGGAATGCCACCTAGCGATGTGTTGAGCGTCTTTCGATAACACCATGCCACACCTAAAAAGAGTCCGAGCACGATCAGCAGACTTGAGCCGACCGAGAAGAGCATTTGCAGTGTGTTGCTGCCAGACGATTTGCTTGTAGCGAGTGAGTCTATTTTGTTCGAGTTGAGCGGTGTCCGTTTCTTTACAGTCGAATCGGTTTGGGTTGGATTATTCGCAACCGGAGCCGCGTAGCTGGCCTGCGCTACGTTTGTATTTACAGCGTTTGTTTGTCCAACGCTTGTATTTGCAGCGTTTGCCCGCACGACATTAGTTTGGCCGACACTTGATGGTGCCGATGGTCTATCAACCCATGCGGCGTTAGATCGATGACCCTGCGCAGGCGCATTGGAGCTGGGGAGCGGCGGCAATGGGACAGCCGTCGCACTTTGACCACTGTTGTGGATGGCGGGGAGAGGATAGCCAAGTTCGTTGTTTTGGGCTGTTGCAATGCACGCGCTCAATGCGATACAGCAACAGATAAACCTGCCAATGGGTCTCATGTCGACTTCCTTGTCGATCGGCATTCGGTCGCGTTCAAAACCGAACGGGCTAATCTAGGTTCCGCTTGAAAAGGGGTCTGACCCTCTTCTAGCGACCAGGTTTTCATTGATAGTGGGCGTTTTCTAAAGGGTCAGACCCCTTTTCAAACGGAACCTGCTGCTGTTGAGTTGCGGGACTCAAGTCGCATCAGGTCGACTCTTTTATGTGTGTCTTGGCTTAGCTCAGTTACGTATCTCGGAAGATCGTGTCTGAACCTACCAACTCAGCGATACGAACGCAAAAATTATCATTGAGGACGAGTACTTCGCCGCGGGCGACGATGCGACCGTTCACGTAGAGGTCGACCGGATCGCCGGCGAGTTTATCGAGCGTAACGACCGAACCCTTACGGAGCTTGAGGACATCTTCGAGGATCATGTGAGTGCGACCGAGCTCAATCTTGAGATCCAGGTCTACGTCGCGAAGCAAGTCGATCGAGGCTTTTTCTGGCGGACTGCCACTGCCGATCAACTCTTCTAATTCAAATCGCCGGGCTGCGGGTGCATCGATTTGATTAAGTGCGGATTCGGCCTCTTCTAACAACTTCGCGGCTTTGGATTCCGTTCGCTCAGCTCGACGCGGTGGTACAGGAGTGGGCTCAACTTCAGCTTTAGGTTCCTGCGCAGCTTTGGGCGGCGCTGGTTTGGCAGGAGCCGCGGAACCACCTTTACTGGCTTGCAGAAGTTCTTCAATTTCCTCAGGTGTCATTTAGCGCGTCCCTGCGACGCAAAGTGGTTTGGAACTTTGCGTGTATTTATTGCTTCGTTACTCTTCGGTGACTTGATAATCCTGAAATCCAACGCCCAACAAGATCGGCTCTTCCAAGATTTCGTTACTTGTCACAAAAATGCGTCTTTGGATCAAGCCCAATTCGTTTTCGGTCAGTTCGCTTAAGGTAGCATTGCGAACCTCTAGAATCATGCGATGACGAAAGCGACCCATGCGTTCGTTGTAGAGCTTCTCCACGTGTTCCTTTTCTTTGGCTTTCACGGTACCAAACAATCGGAATTCAACCCGATAAGTACGATCGGCTCCTGGCGGTACGAATGAAACTCCATACTCCCCAAGCCGGAATTCGATGATTTTGTCTTCGTCTTCTTCGACAACGGCTTCGCCCTTGTCGTGCATGTTGGCTTCGAGTTTTCTGATCAGACGAGTTTCAGCCAGAACAGCTACTTCGTCGCCACTAGGTACCATAAAAAAGAAAATGAGCGTTTCTGCAATTACCACAAAGCTTACAAAGCCGGCGATGATTAGCTTCGGTAACATTGATGGTTTGCTAGCATGTTCTGCCGCCGGGGCCGCTTTTTCACTCATTTTTGCTTGCTCAATTCACGTCGTTCGAGTTCCAAACAGTACGCATCTTTCCGCAAAAGCGCTCGTGGGCCGCCGAGTTCTCTTGGGATTCTGGACTTCCAAGTAGAAATGTAGGTTGTGGAGTTTGTACCGCGAAAAATTCAAAACGCTTTTGGCAAATATTTTAGAGACGAGCAAAGCGTTACAACCTGTATCCTCCACCTGCCCCATTCAATCGCTATATTGATGCAACCCGATGTTGTAGCTGGTTTCGTCAGAAACCGGACGAACGTATAACCACTTTCGCCGCAGCCGGTTTCTCACGAAACCAGCTACACAGGTACACAACTTCCCAGCCGCGACGAAACGTGGCACTTAGGAAATTACCTTGCAAGCAACCCGAGCTACAGAATTCGTTCATCTCCACATTCGCGATTCAGTGGTCATCGCCTTAAAGAATTTCGCTGCGGGACAACAGATCAACGTGTCCGGTCGAGTGATTACTCTTCGCGATGCGGTCCCGGCCGGTCATAAGATCGCTATTCGCGAAGTTGCCATCGACCAGCCAGTCATAAAGTTCGGGTGGGCCATTGGCACTGCGACCGCAAAAATAGATCCCGGGCAGCATGTTCACACCCACAACCTTCGCGATAACCACACGATCGACCTCGAAGCTATCTCGACGGAAATTCCCGATGATCCAGAACCGATTGGCGACTTTACGTTTCAGGGTTTTCGCCGGCCTTCGGGCAAAGTGGGAACTCGCAACTACTTGGCCGTCATTAGCAACGTGAATTGCTCTGCCTCGGTCGCGAGGATGATCGCTAAACGATTTGATGAACAGACATTGGCTGCGTTTCCGAATGTCGACGGAGTGATTTCGTTCCGACACGAAGCGGGATGTGCGATGGCATTCGATGGCATTCGACATCGGATGCTTTCGCAAGTACTCGGTGGTATCGCGCGGCATCCAAACATCGGCGGCTATTTGCTGGTTGGGCTTGGATGCGAACAAGGAACGCTCGATCACTTGGTCAAGTCACAAAAACTACATCAACTGCATTTGCCTGGTTCGGACTCAGCTGATGCCAACGAACTGCCTGTGCTTTCGATTCAGTCAATTGGCGGGACGCGAAAAACAGTCGAACGCGGAGTCGAAATTGTTGCCAAGATGTTACCTCAAGTAAACGCGGCCAGGCGGAGTTCGGCGCCCGCTAGTCAACTCGTGCTAGGTCTCGAGTGCGGTGGCTCTGATGGATATTCCGGTATCACGGCGAACCCTGCGCTCGGTGCTGCTGCCGACCGCTTGGTCGCTTGCGGCGGCACTGCGATCTTGTCCGAGACGCCTGAGATCTATGGTGCCGAGCACTTACTCACGCGTCGAGCTCGAACGCGGGCCGTTGCTGAAAAACTTCTCGAACGCATTGAATGGTGGAAGCGTTATTGCGGCAACTATGGCGAAGAGATGGACAGCAATCCTTCGGTCGGCAACAAAGCAGGTGGCTTGACGACAATCGCTGAAAAATCGCTAGGAGCGGTCGCGAAAGGCGGCACGACTGCGCTGGAAGCGGTCTTTGAATACGCTGAACCGATTGATCGCCCAGGCTTTGTCGTTATGGACAGTCCTGGCTACGATCCAGCCAGCGTGACAGGCCTTGCAGCCAGCGGTGCCAATCTGGTTGCCTTCACTACCGGTCGCGGCAGTTGTTTTGGATTCAAGCCGGTTCCAAGTTTTAAGATCGCATCGAACTCTAACTTGTTTCATCGAATGCGCGAGGACATGGATTTTAACGCTGGCGAAGTGCTCGAGGGCAAGAGTATTCAAGAGGTCGGCCACGAGATGTTTTTGCGTTTGCTTGCCACGGCCAGCGGTGAAAAAACGTGCAGCGAACAGCTTGGCATCGGCGATGAAGAATTTGTTCCATGGCTAGTCGGGCCAGTAATGTGATTGTGCGACCGCCTGCCACTTATCCCAACCTTAATTTGGTTTGGTTATAAAATCACCTGACAGCGCCGACAAATGCATTGAGGTAAGAAAATTGTTGGTAAGAAAATTCTTGTAAGCTCTATATCGTGACCTAATTTTTTACCACTAATTTTCCTACCCTAGTTTTGCTTGACTAACCAGCCGTGATGGTTCTTGCATCAACCGGCAGATACCTTGCGTCACCGGCCACCCAGCGGCGGTGCGATAGCCGAAGTGTTTCACCTGTCGCGCTGTCCAACACTATCCGCTGGATGACCAAGCCGTCATTGCGAGTCACTTTGCAGGAACTCAGTCGTCGTGAATGCCGGCGCCACCATCGCTGTCCGACGACTTCGAATTCATCCGCTGACAGTTCATGAACGGTCACCATCGCGCAGCGTGGCAAACCAGCCGACGCTTCGTCGACAAAAGCGGTGAATGATTTGCCGCGTTGAGCAAACCAGTTCGGGGCAAGCCACGCCAGCAGCGGTCCAGCGGTTACTTCGCGATAAAATCGAACGCGACGATAGACCCAGCCGAACACCATGGCACACATAATTAGCAATACGAGATCAACGCCTGCTGCCAGCGATGGGTTGTAGCAATACAAACTTATGAGCCCTGCGCAAACCGTTTTGTTTCCGATTTCAATAGCAGCGTCAACAAACGGAATCGGTATCAACCAAACTAGAAACTCGCAGAACACTTTCACCGCGTTGATCACGATGATATTCAGTCCTGCCACGAACGACATCAACACATCGAGTGGCATGGTTGCGATTCCGGCTGACAGCATCGAGTGCTCATCGGGGCCGCTAGTCAATGCACCCGCAGAGCTTCCCAGCATTCGCACAACAAATAGAATGATAACGGCTGAGTACGTTTCCAGCTTTTCCGCTGCGAGCGCAATCGGCTTACTGACTTTAGACAGTCGCGGCAGGCTTGTCAGGATTGCCAGTGATGCCAAAGTCCAAAACAATGCATGGCTGTTGAGCGCACTGTTTTCGCCGAATAGTGCACTTCGCTGTTGCAGCCAATCGGGCCCATAAGTTGCGATGCCAGACAGAGTCGCCAATCCAAAGAATGGCGAAAGTGCCACTGGAGCTAATGG
>JANODD010000223.1:0-32334 GCA_031412515.1 Planctomycetia bacterium
ATTGAAGAAAACTAAGAAGTATCACGTTCGAGAAATTCTCGATTACGAAGAAACACTAAGGAATGAGTCCGAAGAAGAACGGAGAAGGTGGCTGATGCCAAACCGTTGGTTTTGGCTCAATTAAATCCGTTGGTCACAGTAAGAACATGGCTCGCGTAAGATACGACACTGCTAATTCCATTTCGCGAGGGAAACAATAGCAGCATCTTGTATCCCATGCGACCCTCAAGCGCCAAGTGCATTAGCCAATGACAGCATTAGTGGCGTATGCTTCCAGCTTGCGATTCTGTGCCTTCTCGCGATTCTGATCTTTCTTGCGATTCTATGCTTTCAGGATTTGGTGTGAAGAATTTGAGTAATGGGAATTATGCGAAGAATGGAGCAAGGTTACACTTCGATCGCTGCGGCCAGCTCAATAACGTGCGGCATCTTCACCATACTGTGATGATGGCCACTTACGTAACGGACATCTACATTCTTAGCAATAAATCGCCAACCGCGATCCGCGGAGAGTCCTTGATCGAAAGGAACCTCAGTTGGGCGAACCAACGTGATCTCACCTGGGTAAGCCCGAACTTGGTAACGGGTCGCCAGCTCCATGTGATGATGAAACAGCGATTTTAGATCGTTGAGTACTTGAGTCACAACTTCCGGCGGCGTCTCCTCGTGGAGCACTCCAAGACTCTTGGCATGTTGCCACAACAGCGGTAGTTGCTCATCCGGATGTAACAAATTCAGTTCGCTCAGCGTTAGGTTAACGCCATATTCTCGCCCCGCGCTGACCAATTCCTGAATGGGAACTAACTGCTCTGCGCCATCTGGAATTGCAGTATCTAGCAGCAGCAATTGCTCGACTTCCACGCCATCCGTTAACAACTGCGTCGCCATCTCGAGCGCAAACAAGCCGCCGAGCGACCAGCCACCCAAGCGATAAGGTCCGGAGGGGTCAACAGACTGTATTGCAACGATGTAGTCTCGAGCTGCTTCTTCTATACTTTGCGGAAGTTCTTCGCGGCCATGTAAACCTCGCGAACGAATGGCATATAGAGGCTGCTGCGGATCCACTCGCGTTGCGAGCTCGCGATAACACATGACGATTCCACCAGGCGGATGGATCATAAAAATCGGCCGCCGATTGCCCGTCGTCTTCAACGGAGCTACCAACGGATGCATCGATCCAGTGTTGCTAATGCCCGGTTGCGATGAACTCGCGTCGCGGCGGACCGTATAAGCGGTGACGGCACCCATGCCGAAGCGTTCCGCAATGTTCACTTCATACAATTGAACCAGACGTTGAGCGATGTGTGAAATATCCGCTAGATCAAACAACAGCGAAGTGGGGACGTGTACTCCTAGTCCCTCAGTCAATTTGGCGGTCAAGATAGCCGCTTGCAATGAACTGCCGCCCAAATCAAAAAAGTTCTGATCGATACTCACCGTTTCAAGCTTTAAAGATTCCCGCCATGCCGCGGCTAAGTATTCTTCCAGCGGAGTTGTAGGAGCAACTATCGTACGCTGAGCTGCCTCGACTACAACTTGCGGCAACCTTTTTCGATCAACCTTGCCGCTTGATGTCATCGGCAATGCTTCAAGAACAACCAAGTGCACCGGAACTTTGTAAGCGGGCAATCGTGTCGCTAGATCCCGTCGAATCTGAGCCATCACTAAAGCTTGCTCATTAGATGGCTCACGTAAACATACATAACCGACCAATTGAGCCGAAGGTGAATCAGAATCGCTCACGATCACGACGGCCTGTTTCACCAGCGGATGTGCGACCAGGTGCTGCTCAATTTCCTGTAACTCAATACGATAACCGCGCACTTTGACTTGATGATCCTTGCGACCAAGGAATTCGAACTGCCCATTTCTCAGTTTGCGTCCACGATCACCGGTCAGGTAAGCCCGAACTAGTTGGCCGTTGCCGACATCCAGTTGAACAAATCGCTCCGCCGTCAGCGCCGGAAGATTGAGATACCCTCGCGCTAACCCTCTTCCGCAGATGGCCAGTTGACCCGGCACAGTATCAGGCAGGACGCGCAGGCCGTCATCGACGATGTAGACTTGGACTCCAGAAATTGGCTCACCCAGTGGCACCGAGCAGCGTTCATCGTGAGAATCAACAAGAGCCGCGATGGCCTCGACAGCAGTCTCTGTTGGACCATAGAAATTCCATAACTCCGCATGAGTCCGCTTCTTGACAAGCCCCGGTAACTCGCGCGGCATCGCCTCGCCGCCTGTCCATAACATTCGGAGGTGCTTACACTCGCTAAACCTTGGATGTTCTACTACCAATCGCAATAGACTTGGGATCGCAGGCAAGACTGTGATTTGGTCACGGATAAGTTGCTCAACTAACGCGTGCAAGTCATGGCGCGCCTCAGGATCAGCCCAAACCAGTTCGGCACCTTGCGTCAAAGTGGCTAGTGTAATTCCTAAACCGGCGTCAAATTGATGCGACAGTAACATCAACACACGATCACCGGCTTGCAGCGGCACAGCCTCATGTCGCCAACGCAGCGTATTGCAGATCGCTTGATGCTCAATCATCACACCTTTCGGCCGCCCGGTTGAACCTGATGTGTAGATCACATAAGCTAAATCGCTGGCTGACGGCCCACTCGCGACCTTCTTATCTAAGCGATTCTCGAACGCATCGTCCGGCGATGAAAAAGCGTTGATGTCCTGAAGCACCTCGGCATGCGATACGGCCGGTTGCTCACTGTCGATTGGAATCGCGGCCGCTCCGCTAAACATGACACCCAAGATTTGCATTGTCGTTTCAGGCGTGTTTCGGTCCGCTACAGGAATGACTGGAGGTAGTACTGAGTTGTTCGAAGTTGAGGTTTGAACAAGCTTGGATGCCTGTTCAAAAATCACCTCCTTCATCTCTTTGTAAGTGATCCGCGTATTACCTGATCGTAGTGCTCTGCAGTCCTGGTTTGCAGCAGCAGCCCGCTCGATCATCTCGCATACAGTGGTCGGCGGTACGGTTGTCTGCTGATCTGAAACAGTAGCGTGATTTCGCCGTGTCGATCCGACCCTTTCGAAAACGCCACGTTGCGGATTGTTCACCAGTGAATCGAGCAACTGGACGTAGTTCTCCGCCATGGATTCCATCGTCTGTGAAGAAAACAGATCGCGGCAATAGCAAATCATGCCGCGCAGGCTTCGTTCCGACTGTTCAAAGATAAACTCCAGATCGTAGTGACATGTTTGATGCGGTACATAGAAACTCTCTTGTTCGAGTTCGCCGAGCGTTGCGACTTCGCTTTCACCTGGGAACAGCGAACCGGCTCGTCCCAATTCGGAACGTAGGTGAGCCTTTTCGAAAGTGCAAGAGACTTGGAACAGTGGACTGCGGCTTGCATCGCGCGGTGGATTGATCTCGCGGACAATTGCCGAAAACGGATAGGCTTCAAACTCGAGTGCATTTAGCAAGGTCTGGTTTGTGCGCTCAATGACTTCGGCAAAGCTCGGCAAACCCCGTAAATCCGCTCGAAGCGGCAACATATTCACAAAAAAGCCAACGGTTGATTCGTATTTTCGATGACTTCGACCTGAAAATGGGCTACCAATTAAGAAATCGTCTTGGCCTGTGTACTGACACAGCATGACTTGAATGGCGGATTGCACGATTGTGAACGGAGTTGTCCGCGCGGTAGCGGCCAATTTGAAGACGCGTTCACTTAACTCAGACGGCAACATCAGTGACTGGATGCCAGCTCGACCGGTGAATGCTTGGGGTCGTTCGTAATCGCATAAAAGTTCTAGTGTTGGTGGCGCATCACGCAACTGCTCAGTCCAAAATCGTCGCATTCGCTCGCTCGCCGGACCATCCAAGAGCGCTCTTTGATCCGCGACAAATTCAGCATAGTTGTTGGACGCTCGAGGCAAGTCTGGTGCTCGACCTGCCGAGAACTCTGGATACAGCTGACGCAGCTCAGCGAGAATCAAGACGAGTGACCAAAAGTCGACAACGATATGGTGCGTCGTTGCCAACACCACGTAGTCCATCGCATTTAACTTGAAGACAGCCAATCTCAACAGCGGACCTTGTTTCAAATTAAATCCTCGCTGCGACTCGGCGACAACCATCGCCTGCAACTGCAGTTCGTCGTCAGACAAGTGAGTCGCATCAATGACTTTGAATTCAGGATTCAGTTTCTGGTGAACTATCTGACGCAAATCGCCGCCATCACCTGTGAACGTTGTGCGCAAACAAGCGTGCCGCTCAGTCAATAACTCGATCGACTTTTGGAGAGCCGTAAGATCGAGGTGCGAACGCACGCGAGTTGGCAAGAACACGTTGAAAGGAGTCGCGTGAGGGTCACGACAAAACGCGTACCACAAACCCTGTTGCCCAACAGACATTGAGAACGTGTTCTTCTCGGCCTTCTCGTTCTTCGCCGCCCGTTCACGCAGAAGTTTTTCAAGCAACGCTCGCTGTTGATCCGGTGAGAGATTGGCGATCAACGAATTTTTAGAATCGGCATTTGGCGAATTCATGACTTAGCAATTTCAATCGTTGAATTGTGTCAATCGGATTTCGAATGTTCTCAATTAGACATTCCGTGTGCCACTGGCTGTGCCAGTGAATCGAAGTAAGTGACTGCTGGTGCCCGATAGTCTCCCGAATACTATAAACCTTGCCCAGTACGATCAGAGTAAAGCACTTGCGATTGGTATGGTCACTATGATGTTACAAGACAGCAGGCAAACAGGGGAGTCGTCCATTTGAAGGTTGATTCACACTCCGGCAACTTTACCTGATTAGGTTATTGCGTTGGAATGTGGTCAGGATGCGAGGTGAAACACTTCGTTCGCACTGGCAAAGCCAGTGGCACATAACGATTTGGCCGATCAATTCCCCTGTCCGCGCAACAGCTGCTCAAGTAGTTGCGAAACTTCACCGTCACCAAGCGCTGGCAATTGCTCCAAAAGATCGCTGGCCTGTTTCCCAGTCATTGCTCCAGTCATCGACCCTGAAGTCGGTGAAAAAGCGAACGACTTCATCGCGACTGGATCTTCCACACTCGTAGGGAGAACACTGCTGCCAACTATCTCGCAAACTT
This sequence comes from Planctomycetia bacterium, assembly GCA_031412515.1. Lineage (GTDB taxonomy): Bacteria > Planctomycetota > Planctomycetia > Pirellulales > Pirellulaceae > Aureliella. The sequence continues at coordinate 5,076 of JANODD010000223.1, forward strand.
TTTCAACCAACTCATTCAGGCTCGCACTTCGCATCAAAGTAGCGATGGGCAGCCCGATTTCCAACTTCGCTTCAACCCAATTGCGCATCTCGACAGCCATCAAAGAATCCAAGCCCATTTCAATCAAGGACCGTTCGCGCTCAATATGTTCGCTGGCCATCCCAAGCAGCGATCCGACCTTGTGCCGAAGTAAACGCTCGACCATCGACGCGCGTTGCAATAAATCAGCCGAGCGCAGCTGCTCTGCGTTTGCTAACTGTGTCTGCTCGCCGCTATCGTCAATGCTCCTGTTCCGCAACAAATGCGCAAACCTTGGCGAAACGCGTGAAGTGAGTCCCAGCCCGCGCCAGACCGTCCAGTCAATGCGCAGCACGCTTAACTGACGCTCGTTCAACTGCATCGCATACTCGAGGCACTCGAGAGCTTGCTTTACCGTAAAGCTAAGTACACCTTGTCGTGCAAGTCGTTGGCCGAGTTGCTCTCGTTCAGCGAGATATCCGACTTCGCCAAGATGCCCCCAGTTCATCGCCAGCCCCGGAAGCCCCAGTGAGCGACGATAGTGGGCTAATCCATCGAGCAATGCATTGGCCGCTGAGTAGTTGGCTTGCCCCGCGTGACCAAAAACACTTGACAGCGATGAGAACAAAACAAAATGATCCAGCGTCCGCCCCAGCGTCTGTTGATGTAGGTTCCAACCGCCAAGCACTTTCGGTCGTAGTACTCGCTCCAAAGTTGCGCGATCAAGGTCCACGAGCATTCGATCTTCGAGAATCATAGCTGTATGGAACACGCCACGCAGCGGAGGAAACGCGTGATCGATGATCTGCAAAGTCGCCGACACCGAATCTGCATTCGTAATGTCAGTCGGAAGTATGCTAACTTGCGTTCCAAAAGGAGCAAATTCGGAAGCGAGAGCTTTGGCTTGCTCCGAAGATAGTTGCCTGCGATTGGATAACACTAAACTGCCCGCACCGCGGCTGGCCATCCATCGCGCGACCTGATGACCAAATCCGCCAAGTCCGCCAGCAATCCAATACGTTGCGTCTTTGTCAAACTTTATCGGTGCATAGTCGCCAGGAAAAATATCTGTTGGTCCAGGATCGTAACTGACCGTCACTTTCCCAATATGCTTGCCCTGCTGCATAAAACGAAACGCGGCCTGGGTGTCGTCCGCAGAAAAACTCTTGGTAAGCACTGTCTGCAGCTCACCTGTTTCAAAGCGGGCGGCCAACGCGCGAAGCATCGTCCCCATTCTTGCAGGCTGTTGCTTAAACAACTGATCGAGGTCGATAGCGAAAAATGCGAGGTTTTTCCGCATCGCAAACAAACCGAGGCTTGCATCATTGTAGATATCGCGCTTACCAATTTCTAAGAACCGGCCGCCCGTTTTCAGTATTCCCATCCCTTTGCTGATGGCTTCACCCGGCAAGGAATTCAATATCACATCGACACCGGGATTGGCTTCTGCAATGGTTGCTTCCAAGATCAAGTCAGCGAACCCAACGTTCCGAGAATCCATCGCCATTTTCGCGCCCAGTTGACGCACATAGGCTCGTTTCTCTTCATTGCCTGCGGTGGCATACACGTCCGCGCCAGCCAATTTTGCTAACTGCATTGCCGCCAAACCAACGCCGCCACTGGCTGAGTGAATCAAGATCGATTCCCCAGCTCGAATTCTAGCGCATTGATTGAGCGCGTATTCGGCGGTCAGGAATGCGATGGGAATCGCGGCGGCTTGGGAATGGCTTAGATTGCTCGGCTTCCGCGCGATGAGATCACATGCGACTCTTACGTGAGTTCCAAAAGCACCAGGAGCGATAGCAATAACTTCGTCGCCTACAGTCCATTGCGTCACATCGGTGCCAATGCGAGTGATTCGTCCACAGCATTCGGCACCCAGCGCAACAGGACCATCGGGCAACCCTGGATAAAGATCAAGCGCCTTCATCACGTCGCTGAAGTTTAGCCCCGTAGCCAGCACTTCCATCTCGACTTCGTTGGCGGAAAGTGGCTGCATGAATGTCGTTCGGTAACATAGCTCCTCGACGCCGGCGCTTGCACCCATTTGCAGATGGCTCGGCAAATTCGAGTCGGCATTCGTTACTGCGAGCGGCAGTGCTTTTGCCTGAACAAATCGATGCACCCAACGCGTACTGGCTCGCCAAGCCACCTCGTCTTCGCCGCCATCTGCCCCGGAATCCATCGCCAGCAGCTCGTTTAGCAATCCGTATTGCTGTAACTCCGCGGCTAAATTAGCAGGCAGATCGATCAATTTTCCGCGCAGTTGACCGCATTCGCTGATGATCACTCTGCCGAAACCAATTAAAGGAGTCTGCGCAATTGCAATCGCTTCCGTTTTATTGTTAACCGCCTGTGCAGCCTGCGTCACAATTGCCAAGTTCGTTTGAGCAGGATTGTGCAATCCTTCCCAAGCTTGAATGAGATAAAGAGGTGCAAGCGTCGTTAAATGCGTGCTTCGGTCAAGCTTATCAGTGGTCAGGTCCTCATCGCTTGGTGCATCTAATCCCCACAAGTAAACGATGTTCGATACACTTGGTTCCCTGGTCGAGAGCTCAGTAAGCAGACGCCCAAAATCGTCGCGCGATTCTGGATTAACTGTAAATTGCGATTTGCGATCAACGCTAAAAGCTTTTCCGATGCGAACCTGCGAAACCTCGAACCCCAGTTGCTTGAACTGCGAAACTAGACGCGAGCCGCAACCACTGTCGTCTTGGAACACTAACCATCGCTGTGTTTCTAGGTTTACGGATTTCTGACTGACTGCAAGATCCTGCTGCACCCAATTATATTTGTAAACGAGATCAGAGACTGTTTCCAGCGGCTTGCCTCCACCTTGAAAACGTTGGCTTTCAAAGCCTTCGATGGCAACGAGTAATTGCCCTTTGCTATCAAAAATGTCGATATCAGCGATCATTCGCTGTGGAGTCTTGCTAATAATCCGCACATGACAACGCACTTGCCGGCCCACCGCGCGAATGAACCTCACGCGTTTAATCTCGGCGGGCAAGTAGAGACCTCCCAGCGTGTGATCGAAATCAACGTCAGCCACGATCATACCGTGGAAGCATGCATCTAAAAGCGCAGGATGAATTCCGTGACCATCAGCAGATGATGTTGTGGGCAATAGAACATCCATCCAGGCGGCGCCGTTTTGTCGCGATCCGTGCTGGACACCACGAAAGATGGGCCCGTACTCAAGACCTAGAAGCTTGCAGTACGCATACAATCGAGCTGCTTCGAAAGTTTCCGGATAATGTTGCTTAAATGACTTCTTAGATAGCTGTGAAACATCGGTTAGGGAACTTACTTCAGCACTGAAGAGAGGCATCCATTCATCATCGTCTGTGTTACGAAACTGCATTTCCAAAGTTCGACGATCATCGCGATAATTAGTTTCGATCCACTGAGCGCGGCCATCGGTTAGCGTGCAAGGGTTCAGGAATCGAAGGCGATCGAGCTGAACGGAGGTCGCCGACGTCAATTGACGGACCGCAGCACATGCGCTTTCGAGAATCGCTGCAGCCGGATAAACGCAAACGCCACGTACAAAGTGATCTGCCAAATAGGTATGAAGTCGAAGATCGATTCGCGAGCCCCAACTGTGCTTCGGTCCATTCTGAGATTCGCCAAGAAGCGGATGTGACGATTTACTTGTACGGGCAAGTCGCGTTTGCCGCGATTCGGACCAACATCGGATGTGTTGAAACGGATAGTTCGGGATAAGCAGCTTGCGCGAGGGCGAAGTGTAGTAGCCGCTCCAGCGAACGTTGGCGCCAAGGCTGTAGAGCTCACCCAGCGACCGCGCTAAACATTGCAAATCGTGGTCGTCTCGGTTTAGCGATGGCAAAGATTGAACCGTCTTGCCATGGGCCTGAAAGCATTCTGCGATTGAGTACGCCAGAACTGGATGAGGTCCTAATTCGACGGCAACTTCACAATTGCGTTCTACCAGTTCTTGCATCGCATCAGCGAATAAGACCCCATGCCGAACATTTTGCCACCAGTATTCTGCATTCAACTCGCCGCCATCTATTGGCTGGCCAGTCACCGTGGAAATGAGTTCAGTGTGGTTCTTCTTTGGCCGAATCGAATGCAATGATCGAAGTAATTCGTCGCGGACAGGATCCATATGCGAACTATGAAAGGCATACTCGACTTTTAATCGCCGAACGAAGACATTCGAAGCATTCAGTTTGTTGAACAGTTTTTCGATCGCCGACGCAGCCCCGGAGAGAGTGATTGACGAAGGGCCATTTACCGCAGCGATGGCAACTTCGTCTTGGACATCGAACAACATTGGGCGAATCTCTTCCGCTGACAGCCCCACCGCCAGCATCGCCCCGCGAGACGATGCGAGATCCATGGTGCGCCCTCGATGAAAGGCCACCGCGCATGCGTCACCAAAAGTCAACGCGCCGCAAATATAGGCCGCTGCAATCTCGCCCACGCTATGGCCAACCACCACAGATGGCTCAATGCCCCAGCTCTTCCAGACGGCCGCCAATCCAACTTGAATCGCAAACAGACTCGGCTGAGCGATGTGCGTCTGCTGCATCTGCGAAGTTTCTTCGCTGCGAGAAAGCTCTTCGATCAGCGACCACTTGCCGTAACGCGAGAACTCACACCCGCAGCTATCGATGACTTCGCGAAACGCGGGGCAGTAAGAAAGCAAATTGCGGCCCATCGCCCACCATTGCGGTCCTTGCCCAGAGCAAACAAACGCGATTTTGAGCGGCTCGCCGGAACGAGTGTGGCTAACATTACGAGGTAGTTCAATGCTTCGCAGCTTTTCAATCAGTTCATCGTGCGTTGTTCCGCAAACCGTCGTGCGATAGTCAAGATGACTGCGACGGTGAGCGGTGAACGAGGCGGCTTCGGCAATGTGAAGTTCACTTCCGGCGGACTCGAACCAATCCGCCCAATCGCTCGCCAACTTCTGCAGAGCAGCTTGGCTGCGCGCCGATAGCGGCAAAATGACTGGCAATTCAAATGCACTGTTTGAGCTTGTACCTGATGCTTTATATGTTGGTAATTTAACGGAGGCTGATGTTTCCTTAAATCCTAGTCGCAGATTCTCTGGTGCAACTGATTGTTTATGTCCAATGGGAGATTCTTCAACGATGATGTGAGCGTTCGCGCCACCGTAACCAAAACCGTTGATGCCTGCGAGTCGAGTACGATTTGGCTGACGATGCCAAGGCTGCAGCGAGGTTGGCACTCGCAATCCGAGTTTTTCAAAATCGATAACAGGGTTTGGATTTTCAAAATGAAGTTGAGCCGGAATGCGTTGATGGTGCAGAGCCAACGCAACTTTTATCAGGCTAGCCACGCCGGCCCCGGCTTCAAGGTGTCCGATGTTCGTCTTTACTGACCCGACCCAGCACGGTTGATTCTTTGCACGGCCCTGAGAAAGTACACTGGCCAGCGCATTGGCTTCAATCGGGTCGCCCACAGCTGTTCCAGTTCCATGGGCCTCAACATACTGGATCTCTGCAGGCGAGATCCCGGCTCGTGCACAGGCGATTCGAACAAGCGAAGCCTGAGCCGCTTCACTCGGCACGGTCAACCCAGGCGTTCGTCCATCCTGGTTGAGCGCCGTAGAGCGAATCACGGCGTAAATACAATCGCCATCACGCATGGCATCCGCTAGTGGCTTGAGCAGGACCATACCAGCCCCTTCACTGCGGACATAACCGTTGGCTCGAGCATCAAACGTTTTACAACGACCATCGGGTGCGAGCACGCCAAGTTGACTGAAGGCGACATAAAAATCTGGCAGAATCAGTGCATTCACCCCGCCGGCGAGCGCCATCTTCGAATCGCCATTCCAAATACTCTCGCAAGCCATGTGAACTGCGACCAGCGACGAAGAACAAGCGGTATCAACAGCCACACTTGGGCCACGCAAATCGAAGCAGTAGGAGATGCGATTGGCAGCGATACTCGACGAGCCGCCGGTATTGCTGTAAGCCCCAATGACGCCGCGATCTTCCGAACTGAGGCCAGCGACTGCATAATCAAAACTTGAGATACCAACAAACACTGAAACGTTTTCACCAGCGATCTTTTCAACCGCTTGCCCGCCGTCCTCGATCGCCCGCCACGCGACTTCCAGCAGCATGCGTTGTTGCGGGTCCATTGCTGCGGCTTCACGCGGCGCGATACCAAACAACTGCGGATCAAACTGATCGATTCCTCGAACAAAGCCACCCCAGCGACTTTGTGTTTTTCCTGGTGCGGGCTCAGGGGAATAGAATTTTTGAGTGCTCCAACGATCGGCCGGCGTCTCTTCGATAGCGTCGCGCCCTTCTTCGAGCAGACGCCAAAAGTCCTGCCAGTTTTCGACGCCTCCTGGCAGGCGGCAACCAATGCCTACGATTGCTAGCGGTACGTGGGGTCTATCAAAGCTTGATCGTTCGCCGTCCATCGCTATTTCGCCTGGTTGTCGCATCTTCCCTGCACTGCCTTTTGCCTTCAGTCTGCCACCATGCTGCAATCAAGAGACTGAACTGCGATTCGTACTTCTAAAACGACATTTTAACTACTACTATTCAATATCGCCTTAGAAGTGCAAAACGCACAGTGAGAAGACTCAAAAAAAGCAATACAACGAGCAAGCGCCATGCCAAAGCTAGCTATGTTGGTCGCATGGAGACGGCAATTGGTGGCTTAAATGGTGAGTTGGACAAACGGATAGTTTAAGTCATAACTTGAATCGCCGTGGATTCGATGGCCGCATGCCCTGATTTCCGGAATGGACGTGGCATGGGTTGAGCTTGCCCGTTTTCATCGATGGTACGGCAGCGAAAGATGTACTTACCGGCCTTGATCTTGGGTAAGACGACTGCCCAGTGCGCATTTGTGAGTCGCATCGGCCACGATTTCGGTAGGCCATCGTCGGTAAAGCCGTGTGTTCCCTGGGGAATCTTGCCGTCGCTGAGTGAACCCCAGTCGGTCGGAGCAGGCAGTATTTCGGCATCTAGCCAGGGAGCACTTTGAAAATAGGGGTCATCCTTATGCTCTACATCTTCAGGTTCGATCGACACCTGGACCTTTCGAAGTCCGGAGATTCCGACTTGTGCGTAGCCCGAGACCGGAATCGCTTCACTTGATTTCGCTTCCAGCGGAAGCGAAAGCGTCGCAGCAAACGTTTTCATCGGACTATCGACATCATTGTTTTGATCTGCATAAGTATCGTTAGCAGTGGGTAAGTTTGTCAGCACGAGATGACTTAACCATTTGATCGATTTGAATCCATATGCTTCAGGCACAACGACTCTTACTGGCCCACCGCGTTCTGGATCAAGCCAATCGCCGTTCAGCTTGGTACATAAGATTACCGGCGGTATATTGTCAGGAGACTCAAACACTCGACCGATGGCTAGCGAACTTCGAAAAATTTGCTTGGGGTCATCGTTGTGATAACCGTAGTAAAAGACTCGTCGCAAATCCGCGGTCGGCTGAGTCATCCAGACGATATCGCTCAGCGGCACTCCCTCCCACAATCCCATTCCAAGTGGACAGCCAAGGTTCAAGCAAGTCATCACTTTTGCAAACCGTACGCGGTTCTTTTCTGTCAGTCTGATGAGCGTAGCGAAGTCCAGCGCAGTTCCATTTGCCTTCGTAAATTCTTTTCCTAGTTTCGCAGGATGCTCAGGATCCAAAATAACATCTAAGCTCCATGTCTCGCGAGTCAATCCAACTTCTGCCCGTTTTTCCTCTGAGAGCGAATGGGGTAACGGCTTCCCCCGTGACACATCGCGAAACTCGTTTGACGCAGTGAAATAAGGGTTGGGTTGTGCGCCAGCTTTGTCTGCTTTTCGTTTGTCTGGCTTAACGTTCCGCTTTTCGTCATCTAAGACTTTCGCCTCGAGGATCGATGTACTCGCATGCAAGACTGACAATCCAGCAACGCCAGCCTGCAGAAAATACCGACGAGTTAACTTCAGATGTTGTTGGAGAAACTCAGAGTTGCTCATGTCGGATTTCGGTTTGGGTGTGCCACTGGTTTGCCAGTGCATCGAAGTGTGTGAGTTTGAACAGTTCACTTAGTTTCACACTTCGGCTAATTTCACGACGAGTGTGTTGGAATTGGCATGAGTAACGTCACGTATATAAACTTACTCCGGTTCACTGGCAAAGCCAGTGGCATGCTACCCACTGAACCTACTCAAGCAAAGATGTCTTTTACAATGCGACCATAAACGTCCGTCAGTCTGAAATTGCGACCTGCATGTTCGAACGTTAGCCGTTCATGATCCAGACCCATTGCATACAATAAACTGGCATGCAAATCATGCATGTGAACCTTGCCTTGTATGGCTCGGAAACCGAACTCGTCGGTTTCTCCGTGCGCGTAGCCAGCCTTTACACCGCCACCTGCTAACCAGACCGTAAAGCCACCGGGATTATGATCACGTCCGGTGCCGTTCTCTTGAGCATAGGGTGTGCGACCGAACTCACCGCCCCACCACACGATCGTATCTTCCAGTAAACCGCGTTGCTGCAGGTCAGCCAACAAGCCCGCGATGGGGCGATCCACGGCCGCAGCGTGTTCGGCATGTTTGGGAAGGTTGGAGTGTTGATCCCAAGCTGGATTGGCAGAGTTGTCGCCGTAGTTAACCTGAATGAACCTCACGCCGGCTTCACAAAGGCGCCGAGCGAGTAAGCATTTTTGACCATAGGATTTCGTCTCCACTCGATCGATGCCATACAGGTTGAGCGTTGCCTCAGATTCGTCTTCGATGTTCATAATCTCCGGCGCAATGCTTTGCATTCGCCAAGCCAGATCGTATGAATCAACCAGTGCATCGAATTCGGAATCACGCACGCCGCGTCGCGCGATTTGTTTCTCGTTTAATTGCTGTAGCAAACGTAACTGTTCTTGTTGTTCAGCGACACTGACACCGTCGCGATTCAAACTCTCAATTTGCAGTTTCTCTTTGCCAGTACCGCCGATACGCGTTCCCTGAAATTTGGCAGGCAAAAAAGCGCTACCATAGTTTCGTGGTCCGCCGTTACCGACTGACGGCGCGATCGAAATGAAACCTGGCAAGTTCGCATTTTCAGTTCCAAGGCCATACAAGACCCAAGATCCGAAGGAAGGACGTATAAAGTTTGTCGAACCACAGTGTAAAAAAAGTGTCGATGGTCCATGCGCGACGCCTTCGGTATGCATACCATGCAAAAAGCAAAGCTTATCGACATATTGAGCCGTTTCTGGAAACAGCTCTGATACCCAACGCCCCGATTCGCCATACTGTTGAAAGCCCCAAGGAGACTTCATGACTCGATGTTCCGTTCCACGCCTGCCGGTTTTTGCCAACTGGCGCGCATCGTCGAACGCTTGCTTGTTCCCATCCGCTTTGGCTAACGCAGGCTTATAGTCGAACGAATCGACTTGACTGACTCCACCTTGCATAAACAGAAAGATGATACGTTTGGCACGCGGCGCAATATGCGAAACCAGCTCACTTGCCGCAGCCGGGTTACGCGCCATTGCCTGAGCTGCCAATGCACCGAATCCGCATCCCGTTAACTGCAAGGCTTCACGTCGAGAAATCAAGTTTAGCATCGAATTACCTCCTACCAAGTTCTTAGATCTGCTACTTTCGGCCTCATATTGATGTTCGCGAAACAGGCACTTCCCCCTCACCCCCTAGCCCCCTCTCCCCGAGTACGGGGCGAGGGGGAACTAGAACTCCACTCAAGCGCCAAAAACCTAGCACCTAGCACCTAGCACCTAGCACCAAGAACCTAGCACCAAGAACCAAGAACCAAGAACCAAGAACCAAGAACCAACCACCCAGAACTATTCCAAATACCGAAAATCCAACGACGCAAACAGCGATTGCACCAGAGCCGCGACCCGCTTCGAATCCAACTTACCCTGACTATCTTTCAAATACGCAACGCAAGTCGCCATCTCTTCTTTAGTCGCCGAACGACCGAAACAAACGCGATGCAAATGTTCAACCGCCAACTCCGGCGATGAAAATTCCCGCTCGATCCACTTCGCAGTCGCTTGGGCTCGCGCGACAACCCAAGGATGATTCATCATGATCAAAGCTTGCGGAGCTACTGTACTTCGAGCTCGTTCGCCAATCGATACGCTGGTATCAGCAAAGTCAAACGCTTCAAACAGCTCGGGCAGGGCATTGCGTAATACTGGATGATAGAGACTTCGGCGCGTCGATTGATGGGGATAGTTGTAATCCTCTTTGACACCCGGTTTGATCATCGAACCGCCGACTGTTTCATCCAGTTCACCGCTAGCGCTCAGCATGGCATCGCGGAGAGCCTCAACCGAAACTCGCCGCAAGTTGCCACGCCAAAGCAGCATATTATTTGGATCAGCGCGCTGGGCATCTGAAGTGGCATCGGCCATGGAGCGTCGATAAACATTTGACAACACAATGCAACGAACGAGATGCTTTGTCGACCAACCGTTGCGCATCAATTCATCCGCTAACCAATCCAGCAGCTCTGGATGCGATGGTTCACCGCCGGTCGTTCCAAAATTATTAGTCGTCGTTACCAAGCCTTGACCAATCAGCCATGACCAGACTCGATTTGCATACACGCGAGCTGTTAGCGGATTGCGATTATCGCTCAGCCAACGTGCCAAGGGCAACCTACCGCTTGAGTGCTCATCAAATTTCACTCGCGAATTGTTTCCGAGATCCAATGCCGTTAAGAAACCGCGCGGGACAACTGCGCCCAGGCTATGAACATTACCGCGGATGTGTATCGGAATGTCTTTCGCGGGAGTCTGTTCGCGGACGGTCATGAAACGCGGTCGCGTGTCCAGTGTCCCCTTTAGCTTTGCTAAGTCCTTCTCCAAGCTCTTTATTTCATTCTCATTTGCCGGAGTCTGGGGCTGCGGCTCTTTAGGCTTGTCTGATGCGAGCTTTACCACGTTCTCATTTCCGATGGGTAGAAACTGAATCGCATCCACGATCACGTGGCCGTCTGAATCACTGTTCGACACGATCACAAAAGATTGCCCGTCTTTCTCGAAACGATAAGTTCCAAGCGTGATCCAAATGCCATCTTCGGGCGTCTGTTGTTGATTGACATGTTGCGTCTTCTCACCATCAGCGCTAAAGACAACCACTTTGACATTTGACGCTCGGTTTGGACCGGGTGTGTACGACATGCGAACGCGATATTGTCCCGGCGGCAAATTCTTGGGCTCGAAGGTCGCAGATTTCTCACCCTTTCCCTTGTTACGGTCATGCAAATAGCGACCGCTGACAAATCCGCTGACCGTTGTCCCATCGACCCAATCACCAACCAGCTTCGTATCCACGTCGTCGATCACGATACCTTCAAGCGTCCCGATATCAACCGTCTTTTTAGAATCAACCTCGCCTCCAGTCTTCTTTTTCAGTGCTGCAATCTTTTGAGTCAACTGCTTTACGTCGGCTGAAAGTTTTTCGAACATGGCTTCTTGCTGCGGTTCGACTGGAAGCGGCTGTTCAACCCACTTTGAGACGTTTTCATGTTCCATTGCCACTGTATTGCGGAAGATTCCGGCGAGTGCGTAATAATCGCGAGTTGGTATGGGATCGAACTTATGATCGTGGCATCGCGCGCATCCGATCGTCTGAGCCAAGAATGCCCGACCGAGCACTTCTAATTGTTCGTCGATGTAATCCATCTCTAACTGGGTCTTATCCTGTTCTTCGAGATTTGTGTTCCCGAAAGTCAGAAAGCTGGTCGCAACCATTTGCCGAGTTCGCTCCTGCCGATCTTTGGACTCCAGCAAATCACCAGCGACCTGTTCTACTATCATTTGATCGAAGGGCCGATCATCATTAAACGCTTCAATCAAGTAATCGCGATAACGCCAAGCTTCGGGTAGCACAAACCCGCGCAATGTCACTGACTCCGCGTACCGTGCCACATCCATCCAGTGCCTTGCAAACGTCTCCCCAAAACGCGGTGACTCCAACAATTGATCGACCATGCGTGCTTCTGCCTCGGGGCGATTGTCGGATGCAAACGTTTCTAACAACTTTGGATCGGGTGGGAGGCCGTGCAAGTCGAAGGTTAATCGTCGTAACCATTGATCACGGGGTACGGTCGGCGTGGCTTGTGCGCCAGCAGCCATCAACTTCTCGTCGATAAACCGATCAATGGCCATCTGACTTGACACTCCAGCAGGAAGTTGCGGTCTGGCAACTGGACGATAAGCCCAATGTTCCTGGGCGTTGTCAACTGAAAGAGCTTTCGAGTTCGATGACCTGACACTTACTTCGCTGCGAGGATCGGCAGCTCCTTGCTCAATCCAGGTCTTCAGAGCCGCGATTGAAGCTGCCGGCAACTTACCATCCGGAGGCATTTGCAAATCCGGGTCGTCATATAGCACGGCACGCATTAGCAGGCTAGCGGCCGGATCTTTGGGTACAATCGCGTCGCCCGAATCGCCACCTCGCTCCCAATTTGGTCGCGAATCCAGAAGCAGCCCGCCACTCGCCTCGGTGTCGTTCGCATGGCACTCTAAACAGTGTTCGAGAAGCAAAGGCCTAATCTGTGATTCAAAGAAATCGAGTCGATCGGACTCAGGTTTGTCAGAACTGTTTGCTTGCTCTGTTTGGAAGGCGCCCAGCGGCGCGCAGCAACACATTCCGACAAACCACAAGGCAATTTGAATGCGATTTGGGGTGGCCATAGCGAGCTTCGAGGAGGCTGGAGGGTGGTTAAGCTCCCTATAGTTTAACGAGTTTTGCAGGCGAGATCGATTAGAACCTGATAATTTCTCTGGCAACGTGCCACTGAAGTAAATGTATTATGAGGGTTGAGGCACGGCAGTTGCATCAAAGTCCGCCATATTGAAGGGCCAGCTAAAATCCAGTGACCAGTTTCGGCTCAAATTGTGCCAGCTTATATAATGCTAAGATAAAGCAACCCAATGCGTCGTTTATGCCGAAACTCTTCGACTAACCCATCATGAATGAAGCTATTCCAAGTCAGCCGCCTACATTCCGCCTTGGAAGGTCCTTTTCGACAATATTGCTTGTTAGCAGTTGTTTACTGGTCGCGTTCGTAGCTTGCGAGTCGGCCAACGGCCAGCCCGCTGCGCCGCAGCGTTTGGCTTACTTAGTCGAAGTTCCACTGCCAATCGTCGGTGATCGCGACGCAAGCGTTCGACGGCAGATCAGCCAAATTGCACAGACATCAGCCAAGTCACCCGAGCGACCCATCGTCGTCTTGGCTTTCCGAGCCACATCGACCACCGACACGCAGTCGCCGATCGAATCCATGGCCGGATTGCAAACGCGTGGCAGTGAGTTTGGCCGATGTTTAGAACTGGCGCGAGCGCTAACAAGTGAGTCCGCGTCGAGAGTCCGATTGGTGGCGTACCTTCCAAACTCCGTTGAGGGCCATGCAGTTTTGCCAGTCCTCGCTTGCGAAGAGATCATTTGTGCCCCTTCTGCCGAATTAGGAAGAGCGGCTATCGACGAGGTCAAAATTGGTGAGGGAGACAAAGGGTTTTATTTAGAAAAAGTGAACCAACGACGAACCCTTCCCACTGCGATCGTTATGTCGATGCTCAACCCTGAATTGGCCGTTTACAAAGTCAATACTGTCGACAACGAAGCACTATTTGTCGACCAAAAAGAACTGGCTGATTTGCAGAAGAGCGGCAAGGTATTGAATGAGCTCACGCTTTGGCCCGGCGGCTCGCTGGCAAGTTACTCGGGTCAAACAATGCGAGAGCAGGGATGGATAACTCGGACAGTTAGTGATGACAGCGAGTTGCAAGCCGCGATTGGCAGCTCCAGTACGCTCCGCAAAGCAAGGCAGATGCCGGACGAATGGCGGCCCGTGCAGCTGACAATATCCAGTCGCTTGACCAGCTCGCGCGTGAATCAGATCATTCGAAGCATTAGTGAGTACACGCGAAGCGACAAAGTCAACATGCTTGTATTGCGAATGGAAACCAGCGAAGCGAGCTTTCAAGAAGCGTCACGGTTGGCAAGCTTCATTGCAGACCTTGATAGCTCCAAACTTTTTACAGTCGGTTTGATCGCCAGTGAATTAGTCGGTCCTGCGGCACTTGTCCCTTTATCTTGTGATGAAGCTGTGTTGCTCTCTGGAGCTTCGCTTGCCCCTGACGATCGAAGTGGTTTGGCTACATCCATGTCATCGCGAACGGTTCAGTTGGTCCTTGCCAATCTCGAGTCCGAATCGAATCGGCCCGCGTCCCTTTTGTCTGCATTGCTTGATCGCGATGTGCTTGTGAAGGAATACATCGAGCAAGATACGGGTCGTCGGGCTGCGTACGCAGATTGGCAGTTACCTGGATTGCCGAATGCTGACAAATGGCTTGCTAAAGAAACCGTCGCTGGCGGCGAAGTGATCCCACAGCCTGTAGCACTCAAGTACGGATTAATCGACTCGACCGCTGAAAACGCCGCGCTAGCACTGAACCGGCTTGGATTGGAAAATGTCCCCGGCGAGCTAAAAATGCCTTGGTTGGATGCAGGCATTCAACGCGTTTTGGCTCAAGGTTGGCTGCCGCGGATGCTGCTGATGATCGGCTTTTTCGCTTTGATGGCCGAGCTTGGTTCGCCCGGCGTTGGTATCGGTGGATTTACCGCCGCTTTATGTTTTCTTGGATTCTTCTGGATCGAAGGCCTAAACGGTAACGTCGAGTGGTTGGAAGTCATTCTGTTCGTCGCGGGGCTGATATCGCTAGGCATTGAGCTGTTTATTTTGCCCGGTTTTGGCCTGTTCGGAATCGGCGGACTGCTTATGCTTCTCGTCTCGATTGTGCTCGCTAGCCAGACGTTTGTATGGCCATCCACTTCAGCACAGCTCGAAGAGTTTTCGATCAATCTATTTTGGGTTGCATGTCTGGCGCTTGGGGGCATGATCGGCCTGCTTGTGATGCACAAGCAACTAGAGCGTTTGCCCATGTTGCGTTGGGTGACGTTGCAGCCTGCCGGCGCGATCGACTTGGATGAACTCGACGCCCGCGAAGCATTGGTGCATTGGGAGCACCTGCTTGGGCAGGAGGGGATCACAACGACTCGATTGAATCCATCTGGCAAAGCGCAATTCGGTCGCGACATCGTAGCCGTTGTGGGCTCGGGCCGCATGATCGACGAAGGCGCACCAGTGCGCGTTGTCGAGGTTCGCGGCAATATGGTGATCGTTGAAATGATGTCTTCGTAGCCTAGGCATCCTGCCTGGGAGTTACTCAGCCGAGCCTCAACGATGCCGACTTGTATGCTCCGAATTATCGCTACGTTTGCGGCACTCAACCGCTATCTTCAGACTTGGTCATACAATTTGATTACTTTTGATAGACTACTGCAAACAATTGGGCCAGTTGTTTGCATGTTATTACTCGCCGTTGCAGTAGCTAAAAACTCTGCGATGTTGTGGTTTGCGTTTATTTGTGTTTCAATCGTTGTGGCTTTCAGTATCGTCGCGGCCTGGTTCAGTAACGCAATTTTCCGCAGTCGCATTTCGGAAGAAATTGTACCGTCGGAGCACTTTGAGGCTCACTCCACCGAACTCCTGTTTTCTGGTCGAATGACTCTTTGGGAGGGGGATAAAACAAGGCTCGCGAGATTCATGGATCGTTTGATGTCCGGACGCCGAGCAACTCAGAACGTATACCGTGTACCATCGGCCTTTATCCTCGATTCTGAGACGAAAAACTTGTTCTCATTCATTTCTGATCTTGATCTCTCATTGCGGATACTAGGAGTTGCAGTTGAAGCCAAGAAGGGGATGTGGACATGCGCAGGCCGATTGGATTCGATCGAGAATTTGGAACAGGGATCACTGCTCCAGTTTCGCAATGACGAACCAGCACTTCGAATGACTTTTCTCACAGGTTCAAGTCGACGGATTCGCGTGATTATAAGCCACCCTGACGAAAACGCATTGGCGCAGTTTTGCTCTCAGGTCAATTGGCTGAAAGGGTCGATGGCTCAAACACTATGCCAAAATCAGACGATCAATTTTGGAACTCGTTACACTTAGTACTATCCGACCAAGTAAGTTCATTTTGGGGGCTGCGCTGGGGTCAAACTCGGCATTCGGGATAGGGGGGATAGGTGCCAGGCTCGGGCTCCGCTGGGGTCAGGCTCGTGATTGGGATAGCAACCCTTGAACGTCCCCGCCAAGCATTTAAGACATACAGAGAAACCACCAGTTACCCGAGCGAGGGCGACGAAAAGCTTAGACTGAATCCCGAATCCCGGATTTGACCCCAGCGATAGCAAACGTTCGGATTTGACCTCAGCGATAGCAAACGTTGACCCCAGCGATAGCAAACGTGCATTTCGTGGCATTTTGCGGCGGACGTTGCGTCTGGTATACTTGCATCGTGGAGGAGAAACCATGACCGTAGAACAGGTAATAGATGATATTTCCGCGATGCCGCTGGGCGACCAACTTCGAGTAGTACAGGCTATCTGGGATAGGCTTCCCAAGGACGTTGGAACGGAGATTTCTGCAGCGCAGCGAGCGGAACTCGACCGTCGATGGGCCGAATATAAAGCGGATCCCTCTTCCGCATTGACTGAGGACGAATTTAGAGAACGCATTCGGGTTTCACGTGGTCGATGAACGCGAAGCTCACTGCCGAAACTGAAGCGGATCTCTTGCGCGCGATCGAATGGTTCGACAAGATTTCCCTTGGCCTGGGCGACCAATTAGAATCTGAATTTTTCAATTCACTTGCGCGTATTAAACAGGATCCAGACCTTTTCGCAGCAAATCAAACCGGCTACCGAGCATGCCGACTAAAGCGTTTTACTGCTGTACTTTATTTTCGTATTGATGGTGATTTGATTGTCGTCGTTGGACTATTCACAAGTGGCGAAGATGAGACCATTCTGCAAAGACGCGGATAGCAATTTGTGCATCGAAATGCTCGGACGGCCGTTGTTATCGTTTTTCTATCTATGCTTTTTCTGTCAAATTCGGACTTCACTCACTAAAGAAGCAGAAGAAATTAGGGTCGCGAATTTGGTTACTCCCTTAAAAAATCCAAAAAAAAGATCCAAAAAACTTTCTTCCTAAGTATTGCAATTGCCAAATCGATTCGTGATATTGGTACTAACGTCCGAATCTGATCGCAATAGCACGTTTATCGTTTGTGGTAGGTGCGCGATGGCTCACAAGCTCACAAGCTCACAAGCTCACAAGCTCACAAGCTCACAAGCGAAGTGCACTTCTATATAGCCTTGGACTTACCTTGATGACGTGCTGCTCGCGCATGGACTCTGGGTTGGAGAGGTGCCACTCTGCAAACACGAGCAATATTTCGACGAGCGAAAGCACTCTCTCCACCATCGATTTTGGGATTGTCGATGCCCGGTCTAATCATCGAATTTGTGTCCCCGTCGGGCGCGTCGGGATTGAAAACACCGACTCGGTAGCGTCAATTGAGGTATCGTGCGATTGCGTCCAGGTGACGTTTAACCGCTTCTTGCATCGCGATGGGAAATGGCAGGAGGCGATGTGTTTCGAGGTTCTTGCTGATTCGTCAACAATACACGCTGATCTTCCTGCTGTTGACCTTGCCGTGAAAATAGTCGTTTATTTGAAAGCGTCGCCGCAACTCAACATCGAGTTGCGGTTTCTTCACACCACAGTAGTCCCAATAGAAATGCTGAGTTCTACGCAAAACGTGAACCAGCGCCCCTAAATCAGAGGTAATCGATGTTTGATTCGATATCGGTTGGAGACAAAAATCGTCTTCGAAAGTTAACGTCGCTTTGGACATGGACGTTGATTTTCTCCATCTTGGCTGCGATCGTTTTACTGCTGGTCATGATTTCCAAAATTGCGGGTAGCACGCGCTTTGGGCAACAACTATCCGGTTACTCGCTATCTGTGGAGTCGCCGCCAGAGGTTGCAGCTACCATTGGAGATGTTGTCGAACTGAAAGCCATTCTGACTGCGATAGCGGGCAAAGATGTCCGTATTGTTGGAGCCAAAGTGCCATGTGGCTGCATTGACATTTCACCGATTCCGATGAGTATCCCAAGTGGTACATCGAAGGAAATCGTAATGATATTCGATACCTCCGAAAGGTCGGCCCGCTTGTTTAAGGGTGAGATTCCATTGTTGCTCGACATAAAGTCACCTCCGGTTTCAATCCGTTTTCAGTTGGACCTGAAGGCTAAACAATGATGTAGTTGACAGTCTGCAAAATCGATGATTCGTGTAGGATTGGGATCGTTTCCCGATTCGTGTTTGTTACTATCGTTAAGGAGAGATTGAGATGTTTGTTCATGTTCAAAGGGCCTTTGCAATTGCCGCTATTCTGTGTTTCGCGGCACCACCGTTGCACGCTTCCTGCTTATTCTATTGTGGCGACACAATCTGCAACAGGACGACACCCTCGGCTTCTGGGCAATGCGGAAATGGCGTCTGTAGGGACGACAATTACGGGTGCGAAGGCTGTAGCTGTCAAACCTACGGTGTGTTACTTAATGCGTGTCGGTGCGATTCATAATTCCAATACGCATGATTAAGACGGGATGGGCGGATCCCACCCCGTCTGTCTTTCAAAACGGAGGTATTCCTGGTGAAACGATTAAAAACTGTTTCGATTTATGCAGGGCTCTTGCTAGGCCACTGCATTTCATTCGTGACCGCAGCGGATGTGCCGCAAGAAGCCTTCGACGCATGGCAGGAATTTCACGAAAAGGTTTCGGTGGGGCAAGTTGTTACGACTCACACAAACTATCGCAAGGAAAAAGTCATCGCTAAGAATGTGAAGAGCTTGTTACTGAGGAATGGACAAAACGTTGTTTCCATTACTGGCGCTTCTTCGGCGAAAGACAATGAGATGATCATTATAAGAAATAAAAAGGGTACATTTGGGCTTTCGAAAAAAACCAATGACAAGACTTGGTTGTTGAGTTTTGCGGAACCGCTCGGTAGTGAAAAGGGAGATGGGCTTTTGCAACTGGTAGCGACAGAAATGTTGTTTGCTATTCCAATAAAGGTGTCCAGCAGCAACTTAGCTCATATGGCGAAAAGCTCAGAAACAGAGTTCAGCAATTGGGAAGTTTTCTTGGATACTAACGGCAAACAGCTTGCCCGATTTCATGTGGTTGTACGAGAAAATGATTCGGAACACAGACTAAATCCTGGGATGGAGTATAAAATTGTTGTCGACCCCGCCAATAAATTCCGCGTCGTCAGCTCAGAGGCTAGTGACCAAACAGGAAGTGGTGTGTCTCAATTTTACTACGAAAAGGCACTCCCACACTACTTTCCGGAGAGAGAAGTAGTGACATATTTTGATAAATCAGGAGTGAAAACGGGGGGGGCTAGGTGCAACATTCAAAGCATCACCTACGATCCGCCGCCGGATGAGGTTTTTGAGTTGTCGCATTACGGTGTTGAAGATGTCGAGTTTGCGACGAAGAGTCCATCGTACACGTGGCTGTACGCAACCTGTATTCTCCTGGGTGTGTGCAGTTTCGGAGGCTATTTATGGATGCGCAAAAGGAATGGATAGTACCATCGCGTGCCGAGATGTTGCCGATTGAGTTCCAACTTTCCGTAATCGTTCCGGTGTTCAACGAGGCTTCGACGATTCGAACATGTATCGAGCGACTGCTGAACGCAAGACTAGAGGACATGCAACTGATTGTTGTCGACGATGGGTCAACCGATACAACCGCTACCGAGTTGGAAGCATGTCTACCCAGTAGCGCACATCTTCTGTCGCACCGAACCAATTGTGGTAAGGCAGAAGCGGTCCGAACTGGTTTGGCAGTGGCGACCGGTCGTTGGGTCATCTTCCAAGATGCGGACCTGGAGTATGACCCAATGGATATTCATCGCTTGCTACAAGCTGCTGAAGGAATTGAAGAAAATTGCGCCGTATACGGTCAGCGGCCAAGCATGTGGCAACGTCCTAGTCGCTGGTTCTTAGCAAGCGGTGTACTTCTGATCGACGTGGCGCTTTGGATGACGTACTGGCGTTGGGTTCGCGATCATGCGACCTGTTACAAACTGATATTGCGAAGCGATCTGGAAATCATGAACCTTGAATCGACTGGTTTCGAAGGCTGTCTTGAAATGACATCGAAATTGCATCGCCTCCATCACAAAATCAGACGGATCCCCATTAGCTATCATCCTCGATCGGCTTCTCAAGGAAAGAAACTGACTATCGCTGATGGATTACGCATCTTTGGCTCGGTTTGGCGTTACAAAAAATGGACTCCGATGTCGTCCTGTGCTTCGCAAGCGACCGCTGCTTTCACAGAGCGAAAGTCGACGCAGGCAGATTCCGTTTCGAAGGACTTTGTCGATCGAAGAGCATTTACTCTGGTCGAATTGCTGGTGACTATTGCCATCATCTCGGGATTGATCGCTCTATTGTTGCCTGCGGTGCAGTACGCCCGAGAATCGGCCCGTCGAACACAGTGCATCAATCAGATTAAACAACTCGGTCTGTCAATACACAATTTTCACGCCGCGCATAGATTTGTACCCGGTAACGGCGGGGCAACGGACGATTCAAAACTTATTTCGACAAGCGGTGTCTTTGTCCAACCATTCACACGTGAGTTGCCACTGCGTATCACCCGGTACTGGGGGGTTGCGGACCCAAAGCGACCAATAAGACTGCAAACCGGACCGTGGTGCTACTCCGTAATGCCGTTTATCGAAAGGGATGCGGAGTTTCGCTCGCTTCCCTATGGACAGGCAATTCCGTTGTTCCTGTGTCCTTCCCGTTCGCGGGTTGCACCTGCGGTTCCGGTTCCAGATAGTTATGGTGAGTATGAAAGTGGTGGTCACGCTATGGGTAAAACGGACTACGCCGCCAACCATCGGGTGAGCTTGGATTTACCTCGAACACTATCGTTTTCAAGCATCACGGATGGACTTAGCCAGACGATCGTGATTGGCGAGAAAGCTCGTGATCCGAGCGTCCAGACGGCAACGTCCTGGCACTGGGATGAACCGATTTGGCTAGGCGGATCCGCAGGCACGGCGCGACTTGGTGTGGGAATTATACCCGATCAGGTCGGAGCGTCTTATCGTAACAATTGGGGCTCGTCACACTCAGGAGCGGCGAATTTCGTGTTCTGCGACGGAAGTGTTAACCCACTATCTTATGCAATTGATCGCGACGTCATGGTTCGGCTGATTCTACCTGCGGATGGTGAACCGGTTGAACTGCCTTAGCGTCGATACAAAAATAGTTGGCGCTGTTGTCGCCTTTTGCTCGGCAAAAGGACGAACTTTTGCCGAGCAAAAGACGAGGAGAAGTAAGGGTGAAAGGTTTCCAAAGACATTTCTTTGCTTGGAGCATCGTTATTGCTGCGCTAACCTTCTATGGTCAATTACCGTGGTGGTTGAAAGATAGTTCGCTCAATGGATACGTGCCACCTTTCTTGAGCGTACTTGATCCAGCACAGCCAACACATCTTGGCTTCGAACACGTCAACATTGCTAAGTCGCTTGCAAACCACGGCACGTTTGCCGATCCGTTTGCAGATTTAACGGGTCCTACTACTTGGCTTGCACCTGTCATGCCGTTCTGTTTGGCGGTGATGCTTGAATTATCGGGTGGTTCAAGGCCATTAACAACAGTGGCCTTCGTAAGTATGCAGATCTTGATGATTGCTTTCGCTTGTACCGTTGTGCAGCGACAAGTTCGGGGGTTCGCCTCATGGCCGATATGGCTTACTGCGTTCGCGACGGTGATGATCACTGACTTTCAGTGGCTCTTTCAATACACGCACGATTCGGTCTTCTTGTCGATGTTTGTGAGTGTGGTTCTGGAGTTCTACAACCGGCAGAACGGGACGCCCAGTGCATCGGCAAAGACCGCGATTGCGTGGGGCAGTTTCGGTGGGTTAACGGCACTGGCAAGCCCAATTCTTGGATTAGGATGGGCGGCCAGTGTAGCCGTGTGTTGGAGTAAGCAATGGAGAGTGTTAATCTTGACTGGTCTAGCAACCACGATCGTAGTCGCGCCATGGACCGTGCGTAACTACCTTGTATTCGGCAAGATGATTCCTATCAAAGGCAACGCTGCATTCGAAGCATGGCAAGGGCAGTTGGGGACGCCGCATGGTCTGGTAACTCTCGGCTCCGAAATGTCTCATCCATCCAGAAACGGAACAATCGAGGGCGACCAGTATCGTGAACTAGGTGAAACGGTGTACTTAGAACGAAAACGAGCCGCGTTCGTAGAGTCCGCATTCGGGACTATGGATGGCTTGACCGAGTATGTACGCCGTTGCATCAACCGTCTCTCTGCCGCGAGTGTTTCGTACTACGTTTGCTGGCCCATTTATGGAAACGGATGGTTCTATCGGGTTCAGAAGTGGGTTTATCCAACCGCCTTCGCTGGCTTCCTTCTTTCATTTGTCGTGCGTCCTTCGATCAACCCAACGGTTCTTGCTGCGTCTCAGACAATTTATGTCTTCAGTTTATTGCCCTACGTTTTGGTCAGCTTTTATCATCGATACACCGCCGCACTGTTTCCCATTAGGATGTTGTTTTGTGTGATCGCAATTGGATCGTTCTTCACACTGCTTTCCACGATTCACAAACTCCAGATTTCAACAAAATCGCCAACCGCCGTATGATCAATAAGCGAGTAGTTTTAACGATTGCAGTGCTGATGGCGATTCAAGCCGCGATGCTTGCCTATACGGCTTTTCGGCTTACGCCAGTCTATGACGAGCCGGGACATTTCGTGGCTGGGGTCACTCATTGGCAGTGTGGGACGACAGAACTCTACCGAGTCAATCCGCCGATGCCTCGCATGGTCATGACGGCGATTCCGTATCTATTGGGAGCCCGCGTCGACTACCGATCGCAGAGAACTGTAACGCTTGACCGTAAAGAAATCCATTTGGGGTTTAGCCATTTCGAGGCAGATCCGAAACGAGCTATGTACTTTTTGGGACTGGCAAGGCTCACTGCAATCGTTTGGCCACTGATCGGCACACTCGTTATCTTTCGATGGAGCCGTGAATTGAACGGAGACGCCGCTGGTCTGTTCTCGGTCGCCTTGTGGTGTTTTTCTCCGCTGATCTTGGCAAACTCGCAATTAATACTCCCAGATGTTGCCGCCGCAAGCCTAGGACTTCTCGCCGCTTATAGCTTCTACCATTGGCTTAAAAAGCCCACTTTTGCGGGTGCGTTTCTTACGGGGCTGGGTCTCGGTGCTGCGGAGCTAACTAAGTTCACTTTGATTATCCTTTTTCCGCTTTGGGTTTTAATATGGCTTCTATGGAGTATTCTTGAGCAGCGTACATTGATCCACTGGAAGCGACAGTCCCTTCAAATTTTGTTTCTATTCTGCATGGCCCTACTGGTGATCAATGCGGGATACAATTTTGACGGAACATTTACCAAACTCGGCGACTACAAGTTCGTCAGCGATACGTTTCGAGGTGCCAATTTGGAAGACGTTAATTCGGTAGGGCGAAATCGATTTTTCAACACGTGGATGGGTGCGATTCCGATTCCTTTGCCAAAGGATGTTCTCCAGGGAATGGATGTCCAGCAGCTTGATTTTGACGACAAGACCTCAGTGTCCTTTTTAAGAGGGGAACTGAAGACTGGCGGAGGATGGTACTACTATTATGTTTATGCATATTTGATCAAAGAACCAATCGGTTTTCTATTGATTCTTTTCGTGTCATTTCTGACAGCGCATCGAATGGCAGATTGGCGTGTGTTCTCAGTGTTACTCCCGGTTCCTATTCTGATCTTTCTCATCGTATCGGCGCAAACAGCCTTCAATCACCACTTGCGTTATATATTACCTGCTATTCCGTTTCTCGCAGTTTGGGCAGGGCGCTTGATGTCACCCAGTGTCTTGGGAGTGAGAATGCGGTGGGTTGCAGTTTGCTTCCTTCTGAGTGGAATGATCGCCAGTGCAAGCGTCTATCCGTATAGTTACGCCTACTTCAATTGCCTCGTTGGTGGATCCGAAAATGGTTACCGCCACTTGGCGGGTAGCAACGTTGAGTGGGGCCAAAGTGGTCACCTTGCGACGTATTTAATTGCGAAGTATCCAGGCATCCAAGTTGCACGGGGGCTAATGCCGAATTACCAGACAGACTTTTCTAACGTTCTTTCTCCGCCGAACTTCACTCCTACTGAATTACGCAATTCGGAGGCAGCTGAACTGATCAAGCGAATTGCGCCCGGGTGGTATGCTATCCCGAGTCAATCATTAACCCATCCAACGAGACCGTATTACTATTTTGTAGACTTCGAGGCGGCGGCGGTGGTGGGTTATACGATTCGGGTCTACTATTTAACCGAGGACGACATTTCGAAGTGGGCTCATTCCTTGCAAGGTGAAAGCGGGCGCTCTAAACCGTGAAAATCGGCAGGCAAGAAATACTTAACGCGAAGCTCACTGCTGAAACCGAAGCGGATCTGCAGCATGCATGAACCTGCGGTCCGCCACTAGTCCTCATTCGATCGACTAAGCTTGAACGATCAGCTGCTTCATTTCGGCAACTGCATCCCTCAAGCCAACGAACACTGCCCGAGCGATGATGCTATGTCCAATGTTTAGCTCTCGCATTTCAGGAATCCTAGCGATAGGTTGCACATTCAAGTAATTCAGCCCATGGCCAGCGTGCAGCTTCATTCCCAGTTCTACGGCCCGCCGACTTGCTGCCACCAGGCGATTCAGCTCACGCAGCTGGTCGTCGCCTTTTGCCAGCGCATAGGAACCCGTGTGCAGTTCGACAGCGGCAACACCCAGCTCAGCTGACTTTTCAACTTGTCCTAAATCCGGATCGATAAACAGACTGACCGGAATGTGGAGTCCATGCAGCGTTTCGACGGCGCGCCCTACACGCTCCGGATCGCCGACAACGTCCAAACCGCCTTCCGTGGTTACTTCTTCACGACGCTCAGGAACCAGTGTCGCTTGATCCGGCAGGATTCCGCACGCAATATGAACAATCTCCAATTCGCACGAAAATTCCAGATTTAATCCGGTCGGAACAGTCTCTCGGAGCAAGCGTACATCGCGATCTTGAATATGTCGACGATCTTCTCGCAAGTGAATCGTGATGACATCCGCCCCTCCCAGCAGCGCGAACGCCGCCGCGTGAACCGGGTCGGGCTCATAAGTCCTGCGAGCTTGCCGAATCGTTGCAACGTGATCAATGTTGACGCCCAAATGCGCCATTTTTTAACTCGAGTTAGAGGACCCATGGTGTGCTTGGCACTATCGTGTGCTAGTGCTTTGTCCCGATTTATTTTTAGGGTGGCACGTCCCAGAGCCTGAGGCGATGGGCGTGGGATAACTGTTGCAAAACCACGCCCTTCGCAAAGCCTCAGAGCGTGCCACCGAAACACGCTAGCCTAAAATGAAATCTGCACAAAGCTCTACCAGAGTCGAGTGTACCACTCTGGAAAGCGATTGTCATTACCCGTGGGTCTGTGCAGCAGCCATCAGTGATTGGTTTCGAAGTTACCGTTCCGTTCAGGTAGGCTTCCATCACCCCAGCGGAGCCATGCCTGCTTCGGCTGACCCCATAAACTAAAATCAAGCCCCCACGTTCCTTCTTGGGAATTCCGTGGACGACTGTGGGGCGAGTGCGGACGTGTGCTGCCGCCTGCATACCCTGCAGTGTACTGCGCACTAGTTGACGGAGCGGCCCATTTACTAATCGACTGGGGACACCCGGCTCGTTCATTGTCCGATTGTGCATAACGTCGAGCCGGATTGCTGCTTACATTTCGATCGCCAGGTCGTTCGATGAGTGGCTTTTGAGGCGTCCCAGTTCGATGCGATACTCGTGATGGAAATCTCTGAAATCCGTCTTGCTCGCCTTGAGACTCTGCAGGCAGTTCTTGCGCGATGGTCGGTCGCGAGTTACTCAGCGTGAAGTGAATGACAGCAATGAAGAAAAGATATCGCAAGTGACTCATGTTTTTTTCCGATATGTGTGAGCTTCTCCAGTAATCGGTTGATCACAATAAGCCCATCCAACAGAAACGTATGACTTGCTGTATTTGAAGGCAAACTTAATGACGGGCGAGCATTTTCTTCAGTCCCTCGCTGTCAACTCGGAAAGCTGCGTTATGTGGGCAAGCGTAGACGCAACTTGGTCGGCCATCGATTTCCATGCACATATCGCAGGTCGTAGCCTTTTGTTGAATGACCGGCAATTTACGACCGTCCACTAACTGGTAAAGCTTGCGTTCTTTCCCGTCTCGTGGATCGATCTCGGTTTTAGGAAAACCATGCATGTTGATGTTGCCATAAGGACAATTTTCGGCACACAAACCGCAGCCGATGCAGTAGTCTTCGATCTCGATTTGCAGCGATTCGCCGTTTCGGTGTATGGCATCCACGGGGCATCCGACCATGCAATAAGGATCCATGCAAGATCGGCAACTGCTGGCAATAAGATAGCGGTCAAATCGCATGCCTTCACGAATCAATCGCGTGACTCCTTGGTGCGTATCAGCACACGCTTTGGTGCATTCATCACAACGCGTGCAGCGTTCCAAATCCAGCACAAGTAAATTCTGAGCACCAAAAAGTCCCTGGTCGAGAAAATCTCCGTCGACTCCTTCTGTAAGCTTGACCCCGGCCAGGCGATCTTCTTCGAGCGTCCGTTGAGCGTTGTCAATGAATGCTGATTGCAATTCAGGGAACTGTTGCAACAGACCTGCAAAGTTCGATCCGCGAATGCGAAACAACTCGACGTGATCGAGCGCTGAACAGGTCGATGTTCGCAATCCTCGCAGGTTCTCATCTTTCCAGGGCAACGAACTTGCAAATTGCGACAAGATCCCGATCTCACCAAAGTACTTGCCAGGGCCTAAGTAAGTTGCAACGCGATCGAACGAGCCAAACCGCTGACTTACTTTGATAAATCCCAAGACGACCATGTAGAAATCGTCGGCCAGATCTCCTTGCTGAAAGATGACTTGGCCTGGCTCTGCGCGAACCAGTTCGACTTTGTCTTTCAACCAATTCGCGGCGGCTTTACGGACCGCTTCGTCCAAATGTGAAAAGATTGCAAGACCCTGCAGTTGATTGACCGCGCGGCGACGGTAAACACGATCGAGTATTTCGCGGCTCGCTCGATTTCGCAGCAGCATATCCAGCACGTTGCGGCGGATCTCAAGTACTTCGCTCGGTTCGCGGGCTACAATAGTTGCCGAGCGTCGCGATCGATTCATGCATGTCATTTCGCCTAAAATGACATCGTCAACATCGCAGACAATGGTTTCATTT
>JANODD010000224.1:0-21124 GCA_031412515.1 Planctomycetia bacterium
TTTGCGTCCAACCGGTGAGGCTATGTGCGGCTGAGCCTTGAGTTTCGAGCGCTGTGGAGCCAAGCGAGTTTTGGATAGTCAGAAACGAATCCGGGTTGCCATGCATTTCAATGGCGTGATCGCCAAGCACATCGAACAACATTTGCGCTGAAAGCACCAAACGCCGCTCACAAAGTTGAATATGAACTTCGCGAGGAGTCGAGTGAGAACGTCGTTTTGGAGGTAAGCGGAACACAAAACACTCGGAGATACAAAGGAATCGATGCGTCAAATCCTTGTGAATTCGACGACCAGAAATGCATCCGAAATGACGCCTACTGTGCGGTCAGATTTCGGCTTTTGAAACATAGTTCACGCTGAGTGGGCGGAGAGACGTGGTAATTGCTAGCGAAGCTGGCTCGGCAATCAATTGCGACTCGGGTCGGACTGTGGCGATTATGCAAGCTAGGCTGGTTAGTGAACCTATTGCGATAGATCTCCAATGCATTGATTTTCGATTGACGAACGTCGATGGATACACTGGCCAGTAGATCGCTAGACCGCAAATCTTGGATTGAGAGCCATAATCCAGTAACCAAGGATGGCAGACGTGCGAAGGATTCGCCGACTGGAATTCAGAATTCGGGATTAAAAGCTGGACGCAGGATGCGTTCAATGAACAGAACCGACCTACAGGCAAGGATGCTGGATGGGTCGGTTGCCTTTTAGAGAGACAAGGGACGTTCTCTCGGGCGCGCGGCAGGGAAGCCAATCAGGGGTTAAGATCATGAGTCGGTTGACTTGGATCCAACGGGTCTATTGGACTCGCTTTAGCAAGCCAATTTCAGATCGCGAGTTGGTTCGTCAGTTGATTGGCACACCCATTTCTTCCCTTCTAGAAATCGGCGTCGGCCTTGGCGAACGGATGCATCGAATCGCCCAGTTGGTAACGCTCACAGCGGATACTGAACGTTTGCGATATATTGGCGTCGATGAGTTCGAAGCGGCCCAAGACGGCGGTCCGCATCTGACTCTCAAAACGGCTCACCAGATGGCTTCGCAGGTTGGCTTCAAAGCCTCCCTTATCCCAGGCGATATCAAGTCAGCATTGCCACGGGTAGCCCATAAGTTCGGCGCAAGCGACATTATCGTAATCGATGGCGGCTTCGATCCCGCTCAACCACACAACAGTCTGATTACACCGTGGTTGAATCGAATCGCTCACGATAACTCGATCATCCTCGCATGCGCTCAGCCAGGTCAAAAATTGACTATGGTCGCACGAGAAGCCACTTCGCAAGCACATCGGGCTGCAGCATAACGCTTCAAATTTGGGGGTAGCTGGATTCGTAAGAATCCGGAGCCGTCGCGAGACTCAAGTAACAGATGATTCAAACCTGGCCACACTTCGGTGGTCAGGCGTGTTAAAATGGTGGCTCCACTCTCCCACCTTAACAACTGGAGCCATCCATGCTTTCCACTCGATCTCCTTTTGCTCGTATCGCAATGCTGGCCGCGGTCGCATGCTCGAGCTTTCTTTCAGCGACGTGTGCGCCGATCACATTTTGCCGTGGCGAAGATCCCAAAGTTAAACCGATTCGAGCTCTGCTAGTCCTCGGCGGATGCTGCCACGATTATGCTGTCCAAAAAGAATTGCTCTCAAAAGGCATTTCCGCCAGAGCCCATGTCGAAATTACGATCGCACATGATCCCGACACCACCACTAAGCACCTCAACCCAATCTACGAATCGGCCACTTGGGCGAGCGGCTTTGATTGTATTATCCACGACGAATGCTCTTCAGACGTCAAAGACGTAGCGGTCATTGATCGCATTCTCGAACCGCATCGCCAAGGTTTACCTGCTGTGATTCTTCACTGCGGGATGCATTCCTATCGCAGCGAAGGCTATCCCAAAGCGATCACACCTTGGTTCGAGTTCACTGGACTTCAATCCACCGGTCATGGCCCGCAAGCACCGATCGATATTCAGTTGCTCCCACAATCAAGTCCAATTGTAGACGGCCAACCCAACTGGGTCACTATTAACGAGGAGCTATACAACAACAGCGAAGGAAAATTGGTCGATACCGCCAAGCCGATCGCGATGGGCAAACAGAAAATCAAAGATAAGAAAGGCGGCGAAAAAACGACTGAATGCGTCGTCGTTTGGACCAATCAATACCGCCAAAACACCAAGGTCTTTGCCACTACACTTGGTCATAACAACGATACCGTCGGTGATGCTCGCTACTTGGATTTGGTCACACGTGGCTTGCTGTGGTCCTGTGGCAAACTGAATAGCGATTACCTGAAGAAGTGAGTCTCCTTACGTGGCGGACGCTGCCAGCGTCCGCTTATGGGCTCGGGTTTCGTTAGCCAGCGGCGCGGTTTTCGTGAGCCAACGGCGCGGTTTTCGTGAGCCGACGGCGTGGTTTTCGTGAGCCGACGGCGTGGTTTTCGTGAGCCGACGGCGCTAGCCGCGGGTCTCGAAGTAGGTGACTCGATATGGATAAAGACTATCCAATGGCAATTGATTTCGGCCCATCCAATTGCCATTGGATGGACGTTTGGAGTTACACGACCACAACTCCGAGACCCGCGGCTAGCGCCGTCGGCTCACTACACCGTGGCAGTCTAGCGCCGTCGGCTCACTACACCGTGGCAGTCTAGCGCCGTCGGCTCACTAAACCGTGGCTGTCTAGCGCCGTCGGCTCACGAGGAACGCGTCCGCCACGCGAGCAACTATGCAGCGTGCTTCTTAAGTGTCTTGGTTGGCTTGAGATTAAACAGACCAAAAATCTCGTCGGCGCTTAGGCCAGATGAGGCCGGGGAGTCCGTGTCGGCAAAGAGCTGATTGAAGAGCTCGCGTTTCTTTTCGAGCACGTCGTTAATGCGTTGTTCAATCGTGTTGGCGGCCATCATGCGAGTTACCGTGACTGGTCCTGCAACGCCGATGCGATGAGCGCGATTTACGGCTTGATCTTCCACGGCCGGATTCCACCAGCGATCGAAAAGAAAAACATACTGGCAGAATTGAAGATTCAACCCCACACTGCCCGCTCCGTAGCTCATCAAAATCAAATGCTTCGATGGATCACTCTTGAATTGAGCGATCACGCCGTCGCGCTTATTAGACGGTATGCGACCGTGGTACTGCATCGGGCCAAAGCGAGCGAGGGGTTCAGCGATTTTATCCAGCGTTTCGACCCATTGACTGAAGATGATCGCCTTATGACCACTGGCTGCAATCTCCTCCATGTCGGCTTCGAGTCGTTCGAGTTTACAGCTGGAGCCTGTCAGCGGATCAAAATTGCAAATCTGTTTTAGTCGCAGGACCAATTCGAAAACGTGTTGAATGGTTAGCGTTTCACCCATGTCGCTCAGCTGTACGATCCCTTCGTCTTCTGCCGATCGGTAGCTATCGAGCTGCGCGGAGGTGAGTTCAAGCTCCTCGTCGCGGAACATCTTGGGCGGCATCTCGGTCAGCACTTTGTCTTTGGTGCGGCGAATGATAAAGTCGCGCGATGCTTGAGCGATGGCTTTCAATGTCATATCAGTCCGCAAGTAGCCGGGCTGAAGAAACTCAAAAATGTTCACTAAATCCTCGACGGAGTTCTCAATCGGCGTGCCGGTTAGTGCCCACGATCGAGTACGCGGTAATGCTCGAACGATCTCAGCGGTGGTGCTGTTGCGGTTCTTAATTCGTTGCGCTTCATCGAGAATGACGAGATCAAAATGCATGTCGGGAATGTCAAGAAGCGCTTTGTCTCGCATGAGCAATTCGTAGTTTGCGATGCGAACCGGCGTGTCCTGTTGATTCCAAATGTACTGGCGTTTAGCTTGATCGCCTTCAATAACGACGACTGGAATTTCGGGCGCCCAGGTTCGGAACTCGCGCATCCAGTTTGTTACAAGCGGTTTGGGGCAGATCAACAGCACGTTGCGCAGTTGACTTGAAAGCAACAGCATGCGAACGGTTGTGATCGCTTGCATGGTCTTTCCAAGTCCCATTTCATCGGCCAGGATTGCGGCCTCGCGTGGGAATAGAAATGCGACGCCTTCGAACTGATATGGGAAAGGCGGGAACGGGAACTCAAGCCGAGCGGATGCGACCAAGTTTTCTAAAGGCGGTTGCAGTACGAAATACAAACGGTCTTCGAGTTTAACCAAGTCTTTCGGCGGTGCGATCCGCGTGCGTTTCGCGTGAGCATCTGGGGTTGCTATTTCACTTAGCTGAGTCGGAGCTGGCTCGGTGTTTTCGAGCGGTTGTTTTTTTGCCGCGACAGCGAATGGGGCCTTTGATTCGGCGAGCCCAAAGTCAGGCGATTCGGGAAATGAAAAGCCGATCGTTTGGGGGAGCTTGGATTGCAAACGAATTGGAACGACGTTGATCTGAGTGGATTCAATTGCGTGCGAATCAACTTCGATCAACTGGCCACGATCGAGCAGACCTTGCCAACCCGTGGCAAGAAAATCGATCCCAGCAAATGAAAGGAGCGAGATCGACGTTTGGTTAAACTCGACACCCGCCCAGGTATTGTCGCTCATTGGCATTTGCATAAAGATCTAAGCTGCTTTTACGATTGGGTGCGCTTCCAAGAGTGCTTCTGCAATTCGCTGGAACGGTTCAGTGAGATCAAAATTGGGTGCGAGCTTCGGCGCAATCTCCGACAACAACTCGCTGCTGGCTGAAGTCGCGGGACTTACGCAGCAACGCATACCAGATGACCCAATGCCTTTCAAGTTTAAGTCCGATTGATGCGGACGTCTTAAATGAGCTTCGTTTGCATTCGATTCGTTCACTTCAATTAACACCATCGGCTCGTCGCCGACTTGTTCGAACGCCAGGACTGCCGAGCAATCGGTTAGAAGTAAAGTCGATTTTAACTTTGCCTTCGTAACGAGAGCTTTAGCGATCTGTTCACCGCAGATGAAATCATCGAGCGTGTGACCATAAAGCAGGGCTTGAGCTCGACTTGGTTTGACCGGCAAGGTGCAATGAAATTCAAGCGGCCTTCCCAACTGATTTAAAATCAGAAAGCCGCCGAAGTAGCCATGTTCGACATGATGGCGAACAGTAATAAAGCCCAAAGCCAGCAACGTCTTGCTATTGCTCCCCATACTGATTCGTAGTCCCTTAGTTGCTAGCGTCAAGTGGCGATCTCGAGCCTTTCGAGATTCATCCACTATCTGGTTTCGGGATTTACAAGGCAACGACTTTAACGCCCTTCTTGCTTGTGCCAGTTCTGCCGTCGCTTTCCAAGTTTATCTAGCTTGTCGCGCGCCATTCGCTCGACTGCTAGCGCCGGGTGACTATAATAAATCGCAGAACTTCGATGGCACATTTCTCTGTTGGAGACACGCTAGTGGCCCACGACCCTTCTCAATACTCGCCGGTTTTTCGTATCGACGTTTCCGCTGAGCCAGCCGCGTCGGCAGCACCGCTACCAAACGAAGTAGGTCCTGCAACAGTAGCATTGCTTCGACAACTTGTCCTTTCACAGGAAAAGCAGAATCAGTTGCTTGAGCAATTAGTGCACAATACGGTCAACGTGCAAAAGCAGCGTGCGAATGAACTGCAACAGTGGAAAGATGCTAATCCGCGTTTGGCGAAAGCCTGTCGACGAGCCGCTGAGACACTTTCTAAGGTTCAAGCAGAGTTTCTGGACAACTTGTCGGCTGAAATCATCGAGAATGAAGAAACGCTCATGGACGGCGAATTCATGTTAAGTGAATTCGTGGATCGCTTTGGTCCGCGGATGGCACACCTGAATGGAATCCTCCAGGTTCTCGCTCAACTGGGCAGCGGAGTGCCGGCACAAGCATAGGTAGAGAGGTAAGGTAGCTGGTTTCGTGAGAAACCGGATGCTTAAGATGGCTTGCCCGGTGCGTCGCTGTCTCTCCCATATACCGGGCAGCGAATGAGATTTTGCAAAGTAGCTTGGGACCATTTGTCCCAAGCATGCGTTTCTACGCGGATTGGTTCGCTGACCACCGAGCAGCTCAATCAACTTTCTTACGGGCGGCCTTTTGATTACTTGGACACTCACAACTACTACATGTGGCTGCTATCTATTTGAGTTGAAGGCAAATCCAGGATCAAAATTCTCGGATTATCCAAAACGCCAGCTCGAAAAAAACGCCTTCTGGCCTCTCGAGCCTAATGCATGCACTCTCTTGCATGCGACCTAAAGCCCCCACGCTAACCAAGCTGACATTTGTCATGGTGGTCTTGGCAATTTGGAGAGCACAACTCTCTTTTTCGACAAGGTTTGCCCATACTGACTCAACTCTTTTTGAAAGACTATCCGATACTACCGGCACAATCAGAAGTTTGCGCGGAACATCACCTCTTGGTCGGGGTGGTGCCGTGGGGGCAATTCCGTTTGCTACGGTGGAAGGTAGTTATGTCGGTGCTCAAATTGTTAAAGCGCTTAGTCGCAATCGTCGCCTTAATGGCGTTCAGCCCGTCGGTTTTTGGACAGGTGTATCACCCGTTCGCAGAGCCGCTGGAATTCGATCCGGATTGGCAATTCTTTGCGCCTGTCGATGTCGACTCGCTCATGGAACTCCCGAACCGGAAACGAGCGAATACAGGTTGGTTCGGTACCTACGACCGAACTTACATGTCGCTCTCACGTCCTAACATTTCACAGTCGGCAGCGAACAGTGATTACGGTTGGGGAAATCGTTATGATCTCGGTTTCATGACCGACGATCGCTCGGGTTGGTTAGTAAGTGCAAGACATCTAGGTGTCAACGCGTTTGAAACGCAGTACCAAGAACGTATCAATCGCGTTAACCTAGCTGACACGGGTGCCCAACCGAATACAACCCGTCCGTTTATTGATCAAAATGACCCGCAGTTTCTTACGAGAGTCTATATTATTGCGAACAGTCTAAACGTTGCATCAATGTCCAACATTGAACTCAACAAGACTTGGCGTCGGGAGCCGTACCGGTACGGTGGTATCATTGAGCCGATGATGGGTCTTCGGTACACCAACTTTGCAGACCATTCGCAGAATCAGAGTTACAATAGATCTCCGTTCCTGATTTCTGACCCTGGGACGATTGCAGCGACAAACGTAGTTGAGACGCTACTATCCAATGAAACCGAAATTCAGAACCGAATGTTCGGGGGGCAGCTTGGATTCCGCTACTTCAATTACTACAAGCGTTGGACGCTTTCGAGCGAGTTCCGAGCCTTTGGAATGCAGAACTTCCAAAATCGCAGTTACCAACAGAGAAGTGAGACAACTGAGTATAGTGCTGTAGGAACCGGCGGAACAGTTGTTGCAACAGACTACTTGGTTGGTGGTGGGATTAATAGCGAACGAACAAGCAACAACGAGTCTGTAGTGGGCTTCGAAATAAGAGCTGAAGCGGCTTATCAGGTGACTAAGTACATTAGCCTTCGTGGCGGTGTTGACTTCATCGACTTTGCAAATGGCATCTGGCGTGGGGCAAACCCAGGCTTTGGAAAAGTGGATAACCATAATCAAGATGTTCAGCTGGCAGGGTTCACATTTGGCCTAACGCTGAATCGATAATCCGTTCGACCGCCTTCCACCGGTTCTCATAGGCCCAGATCGCGCAATGCGAGCTGGGCCTTTTTTCATTACCGTGAGGGCGTTTTCGAGGAATTAGGGGCTTAAGTTACTTTTGGCTGAGTCGTTGCAGATTTAGTTCCAAGCAATCGCAAAAGTGCGACGCGCAGGTCTCGAACTTTCAGTGGCATCGCCAACATCATTCGCTTTGGACCCAATTGGGCGCTGCGAATAACGAATTGTTGTTTACGATCCACTAAGAGAATCGCGGGAATATTCGCGGTGTGCGCGTTCGACCCGAATTCATTGAACGCTTCCAGGGCAGCCGCACCCAACTCAGGTGCACTGAAAAGTACGCAGTCCGCAGGCAAGTCTTCATCGGGAGCAAAGCGAGTTATCGCCCGTCGCGGATCGCTAATGACTAGCACCCGATAACCGCGTTTTTTCAATTTCTCGCGAATCAAGTCTTGAAACTCAAGCTTGCTCTCAACCAACATGATGGTTTTGTTCGCGCCCTCAGTCGAAGACTCTTCTTCATCCGTAGGTTCTTCACGGCCTGCTGCAATGCGAGCGGTGGTCACTGTATCGCCTGCTTCAAGACGTGCCAATGTTGCGCGCAGGTCATCCGCAAGTTGCAAAGCAGTTTGATAGCGTTTTGTCGGATCAAACTCCATTGCTTTATGAACAACGGCGGCGACGTTCGAAGGCACGTCAGGTGCAACCTTTTGAATATGAGGCACTTCACGAAAGCGCGAAACGTTCAGTCTCTGCATTCGATCGCGAGTTTCCGTTAGTGGCGGTTCGCCGACGAGTATGTGATAGAGCATGCTTCCAAAAAAATAAATATCGGAACGAGGATCGTCTTTACGCACGCCGGTCCCGCGTTCAAGCGCGGCATAGTCGATCGCGCGTGCACTTGGACAATCCGCAAGCGCTGCTTCATTGCTGGTATCGGCTAGCGCCGCCAAACCAAAGTCCACCAACTTGGCTTTACCTACACTTGTTACCAAGACGTTGCTCAACTTCATATCGCGATGCGTCACGCCGAAGCCTGCCGCATAGGTTAATCCATTGGCAACATCCAACATCAATTGAACTGAAGTTTTTGCATCAATCTTACGACGAATCTTAGTCAATTCGCGGAGCGTTTGTCCTTCGACGAATTCCATCACCATATAAGGATTGCGTGGATCAGGGTCGACTTCCGTAATCGCAACAATATTGGGATGACGAAGTTTGATCCCCACGCGGGCTTCACGCATGAACTGCTCTACTTGAGTCGCTTCGGCGCGATGTCGACGTCGCAATACCTTGACTGCAGCCACACGACCAGTCTCACGATGCACAGATCGATAGACGCGCGCGAACGTACCAGCCCCAATCAGGTACAAAATTTTCCAGTGACCGTAGAAATAACCTGATCGGTCATTCTTCATGACCTTATCAATCTGCAGGTTTGTCAGGCGATCAGAGCGTTGAAGAACGCGGAGCAATTCTTCGCAGGTTCCGGAAATCCCACCTACTTCCGACCAAGCTTGCTCAATTTCAATCGGCTCGAGCAAGCCCAATTCGACGATGCGGTGTGAGAGTTGTGCTGGCGTTAATTCTGACATCGTCGACTATGGAAAAAATGAGTGCACGAAAAAATCGCTCAAAGGCTGCAGGCAGCGCGAGAAACTATGTGCTTGATACTAAGCCAGACCCCGCAAAAACGCAAACAATCACTAGGAAAAACAAAAAAAGGAGTTACAGGTTTTACGCTGCAACTCCTTTTTCGGAGAGAGGGCCATTTCAGTTTTCGATTCTGGACTCAGTTTCCTAAGTTCGGGCTCTATTCGGTGCTTGTGGCGAAACAATCCGAAGGTGAAATGACCTGCCTAACGTTGTACAGTTGTTTTTCGTATTGCAAGCCTGCGATTTAGCAGCCTGCTGTTCGTTCTCGTCTATTCGTTCTCGTTTTGCCCCATTTCGGTCAGCTTCTGCAGGTATCCATCGCGTTCGCGGCGGGTGGCTTCGAGATCAAACACGAGATACTTCATGTCCAAGCGAAGTTGGCCGAGAGCTTCCTGAACCAGCGTTAATATTCGCCGACGGCGCACTGAGCTGTCAGTAACACGTCGGAGTGCAGGGAGCAAAGCAACGCGGTGTTCGATTGGAAGAGCCTGAATGGCCGCAGTCAACTCGAGCAGGTCTGCTGGGATTTCGTCGTTCTTAGCTTCAGTAGATTGAGCGGATGCAGAACTCATTTTTAAGTCTCCCGAGTAGAGTGCGTTGTCGCGAAGTGTCGTAGCTCTAATGCATGCCCGATACCAAAACCTGCGACGAAAAGCATGTTATTCCATAACTACTTTGATTGCAAGCACTTAGGATAATCTGGATAATCTGCAAAGTTTTCCCGCGTAGTAGAATCGCATCAACCGCGGCATCGCAAACTGGCCTGGAGCGAACGCTTAAGGTCTTGTATAAGAACGACTTGCGCTAACTGCATCATGCATGCAAACCGATGTTGTATTTTTGCATCAAACGAAAAGGCTGGATGGAAATTGCTCGGTGATCGCCAACGACACCCTGAAAACCGGTCGCTGTAACCTGGAATTTGTCATGGCTGGACAACTAACCGGATCCCTTTGGAGTCTGCTTCGGCGGATAGGGCCAATGCTCGTCTGCACTTGTACGCTGCTTTGCATTTCTGTTTGCGATCCAGCTTTCGCACAGATGCAAGATTCTTTCGAAGGTGGAGTGCCGCGTTGGAAGTTCGCAGAAAGCGACGCCAGCGCGCAATTGACACTCCAAGAGATCAGTATTACTTCACCACATAGCGGCCAGACCAGCGAGCTTACGCAAGTTGCGTCCGGCAATGGAACATTCATTTACATCGCTTATCCCATCGAGCCGTGCGTAGTGGTCGACGAGTTTCAACCGAGGCTGTGGACAAGATGTCCAAGTTCTGGTTTGAGAATTGGTGCGCGGATTGTGTTTCCAAGTTCACATCATCCCGTCACAGGTGGTCGGCTGACTGCGATTGTGTGGGGCGATGTTTACTCCGAGCCAGGCCAATGGCAATCGCTTAAGCTAACCAATCTAAAGAAGCAATTTGAAGCGGAAGTAGTCGCACTGCGCCAACGTTACGGGCCTAACATCGTGATCGAAGATGCATTCATTGATTCGATTGTGATGAATGTTTTTACTGGCCCAGGCAATTTCCGTCTGCTGATCGATGACTTAAATTTGCAAGGCCATATCGCACTGCCATCTGTCGGTCGAGCTATCCCGGCTAACTGGCGCGAGGCGTGGTTATGGCGTCCAGAGAGCGTCAATCCAGAGGGTCGTTATTGGAATGCAAGGAATCGCCCGGAAGTTTGGTTGCAGTATCAAGGCGAATCGCTTCCCTGGATCAAGTCGCTAGGGATCACCGGCTTGGTGGTTGGGCGCGTTCCAAGTGAAGAACAATTGCGAGTCATTCAAGAGGCCAAGCTGACCGTGGTCTGCCCTTTACCGCAATCCAATGTTTCGTACACCGCTTCGTCCTCGGCAGCCATCCGCGGCTGGCTGATTGGTGCAGCGCTGGATAGTAGTCAAACTGCATTGGCAAGAGAGCAAGTCAGTCGACTCGCGCAAATGCCAGCCGAACTCAAACGTCCCATCTTCGGCGAGGCGCTGGAACAATACTGGGCATTCAGTCGCATTACCGATGAAGTCATAGTCCCGATTCCAGAAAGCATGTCTCCTGGTGACTCGATGGATCATCAAACTTGGTTGCGGACTCAGTTGGCATCTACGACGCGACACGGCCACGGTTGGGTAGCGACTAACATTGGCGTCGACCCTCTATGGCTAAAGCAATTTCGATCGGCACAAAAACTGGTCGAGCCTGAACAGCTCAACGGCGCTGGTGAAAAATACGAAACGCCTATTGATCCTCGCATGCTTCGACAGCAAATCGTACAGAGCTTGGCTGCTGGGGCAACCGGTTTGACTCTTAGGTCGCCTGGTCCCGATGAACGCGGCAACGACAAGTGGCAACAGACTCTGGAGATCAACACGAAAGCAGGGCGAGCTCAAGTGGCAAGTCTGCGCTGGACCATAAACGATTTAATTTTATGGGGACCATGGATTGTCGCCGGTCAACAAGTTCGGTCGCCTACAGCCAATCGCGCTGATTACACCACCAATGCCTGGATGTTGCACAACAGTTATTTAATCATCGCTCACAAAGTACGTCCGACTGGCACTTCGATATCCGACCCAGCCCTCGCACAGCCACTCATTTGCGCGACTTCGGTTGCAACCAACAGTCGCCAAGTGTTTCGAGTTACAGCGGGTGAATACGAGCGCATTGACGCCTCCGCCGCGCCCGGTGGGCTTCAATGGACCGTCAATCAGCCGGCCGATATCGAAGTCTTTGTCATTAGCGAAAATCCTAATGTAACTCGATTTGTGAATCGCCATTTGGCAGAAACGCGAGTGAATGTTGCCGAGGATCAACTTGAACTGGCCGCCTACCAATTTAGTTTGGCGTCTGACCTTCTCATCGCTCGCTTTTCTGACTCACCGACAATGGATGCTCGCGCGCAATTTGGATTGCAAACCCGATCGCGGCGGCAACTGGAAGATGGATTGCGATCACTGCGTAGTGGACAAGCATCGGCAGCAAGTCGATTCGCGCTGCAATCGTTGGCCTCATCCCAGATTATTCTCGAAGACGGTGAACGAGTGGCCATGTCTAGCTTGGTATCGCGTCAATCAAGCCCGTTTGTGTTGCAGCCAGC
This sequence comes from Planctomycetia bacterium, assembly GCA_031412515.1. Lineage (GTDB taxonomy): Bacteria > Planctomycetota > Planctomycetia > Pirellulales > Pirellulaceae > Aureliella. Next base: position 12,301 of record JANODD010000224.1, read on the forward strand.
TGCCCTGAAGTATCACTGGAAATTAGCCCAAGCGTGTGAACGGTCACAGTGGCGCGAATTGCCAATCGCTGGCGCTGACTTAGCCAGTCTCGACGTGATGTTGAAATCAGGTTGGACACAAGAACAGCGGTTACAGGATCAAGCTGAGATGCGCGTCGAGTGGATACCGCCAACCAGCCAAAGTTCGCGAGGCCTGCGTTTGGCCGCGTACGAAAAGGGGGAAGCAACTCTGCCCGGCGGCTATGAAGGGGCTTCACTGAGAATTCGCAGCGCGGGAGCACAAGTCAAAGAGGGCCAATTAGTGCGCATCAATGCGCGAGCTAGGATTCAAGCTGCGTCTCAAGATCCGGCAAGCGGTTTGTTGGTTTACGACAATCAACTCGGCCCCGGAATGGGACAACTTGTCCGCGGGCAACCCGGCGAGTTAAAAGACGTTGAGCTCTATCGCTTTATTGTTCGCGATGGTGAACTGCGAGTTCTCGCCGAATGTCGAGGGCAATGCGATATCGTAATTGAGTCGTTCTCCGCTAGCGTCATCGAACCCGCGACCAACCGGCAATCGTACGTCACTGTACCCGCGGTCAATCTGCCGTTAATTAATCCGGAAAACGAGCAGGGCAATCAGGCGCAGGGCAATCAGGGCCAACTACCTGGGGCGATGCAGTCCATTCTCGTCGAAACGCCACCTCAAGCCAAACCTCAGAACAAATCCGGCGAGTGAGTGGGTGACTTTCGAAAAGGCCGCTTACGGATTGTGGCGGAATTTGCGAAACTCTAGCCTAGCAACACGACGATTGTAGCTGGTTTTGTAAAAAACCGGTTCGTTACAGCCCCCCAAGCCATACCACAACGTTTGATTTCTAGCGAAACTAGTTGACGACAAATTACTCACGAAACTAGCTACGAACTCGCTGTGTCAGCCCTTGTCCACGATCATGGAGGTACTCCCTTGAATCACAAAATAACCATTATCGGTATCGGCGACGACGGCCTTGAAGGGCTGACCCGCCAAGCTCTAGACCAAATCGCTTCTGCGGGAACCATCTTCGGCGCCGCCAACTTGCTGCGCAAAGTCGAGCAGAGCTCATCGCACGGGTCGGGACAACGACTCGTGGCGACGATTGCCGACCTGGATCAAATGGCAGCAGCGATCAACAGCGCCAAACAACTTCCAGTGGTTCTGCTAGCTAGTGGCGATCCGTTGTTCTACGGAACTTCACGCTACCTGTGTGAGAAGCTTGGCAAGGACCGTTTTGAAGTTCTACCTCACGTGAGCAGCATGCAGCTGGCTTTCGCGCGCGTGAAGGAGAGCTGGGATGAAGCTTACTTGACCAATATGGCGACACAAACGGTTTCACGTGCGGTCGAGCGTATTCGTTCGGCCGAGAAAGTCGGTATGTTCACAACCGATGAAGTATCTCCAGCCGCGATTGCCAAAGCGCTGCTTGAACAAGGCATCGATTATTTTACAGCTTACGTTTGCGAAAACCTCGGGTCACGCGATGAACGCGTAACGCGAGGGACTTTGCAAGAGATCTCCAAGCAGACTTTTTCCAGTCTCAATGTGATGATTTTGCTTCGCATGCCCAATGTGCCTGATCGACCTGCGAACTTGCAAGGAAAACGTTTGTTCGGTAATCCCGACGAATGCTTCATGCAAAGTCGACCAAAGCGAGGCTTGTTGACACCCAGCGAAGTTCGAGCGGTCGCGCTCGCGGAACTCGATCTCGGGCCCCAAAGTGTCGTTTGGGACGTCGGAGCGGGGAGTGGTTCCGTGGCCATCGAGTCGGCGATGTTGTCACCCGCGGGACGAATCTTTGCGATTGAAATGGCGGCCGAGGATTATAATTTACTGATAGAAAATTCTCGCAAGTTTGGTACGAACAATGTGGTTCCCATTCTTGGTGAAGCCCCCGAAGCGTGGAGCGATCTGCCGGATCCGGACGCGATCTTCGTGGGTGGAACGGGTCGTGCGGTTGTCAAGTTAGTGGAAGAAGCATGGTTGCGACTGCGGCCCGGTGGCCGCTTAGTTGCGAACGTTGCCAGTGTAGAAAATGTGACAGGTGTCGAACACCTGTTGCGAACACTGACGAACGACAGCAAAGTTCTGATGATCAACCTTTCGCGCAGCCAACAACAGTTTGAAGAATTACGATTCGAATCCGCCAATCCATCGTTCCTCGTCGTCGGCCGCAAAAGCTAGTAGAATTTTATTCGTACTCGTACTGAGTACGTCGATGCTGGTACTTCTACTCCTACACAATTCGCATATTGAATGAGACAGTGGATTCGCATATTGGTGAGACAGTGGCCATGCTCTTGTCATCCCACGCGTATGGTTGACGAGGCCCCCTGATCCATTGCGGCTCCCCTCGCCCCGGTACTCCGGGGAGAGGGGTCGGGGGTGAGGGGGCAACGAACTTTGATTAAAACTTTACTAGCCGACGGCCCCTCATCCCCAACCCTTCTCCCCGGAGTACCGGGGAGAAGGGAGTGGTTGACTAATACCCACACGAGTACGAGTGACATAAGCCCGCATTATTCCTTCCATCATCCTTAAATAATTGAGAGTTCCTTTGATCCCATCTGAATTGCAACTTGATGTGATTGCCGTTGGAGCTCATCCCGACGATGTCGAGATCGCGTGTGGTGGGACCCTCGCTGTCCTTGCGAAACAGGGCTATCGTTGCGGTATCATTGATCTGACCAATGGCGAACCGACACCGCGCTGCGACGATCCAGCGATCCGTGAGGCAGAGGCAATGGCGGCTACGAAAGTCCTCGGCGTGCAGATGCGCAAGATACTTCCTCTTCCCAATCGCCGCTTGTTCGACAGCTTTGAAGCTCGTTGTCTTCTAGCAACCGAGTTTCGTCGCTATCGTCCAAAAATTGTCATTGGATTTGGCAACAAGACTCCATTGGCGTCACCTGATCATCATCAGGCGATGATGATTACCGATGCGGCAGTCTTCTATTCGCGACTGTCGAAGTGGGACGAGCATTTCGAAGGCCTACCAGTTCACACAATCTGCAGTCAATTGTATTTCGAGCTATCCTTTGAATCGCGAAATTCTGCCGAGTTTGGCTCTCATTTGACAGTCGACATCAGCGAAGAACTAGACCAGAAAATCGAATCGATCCTTTGTTATCAGACGCAGTTCCCGCCTGAGAAACGGCGAGTCATCGAGCGCGTCCGCGGGCTAGCGATTGCCGCTGGAGCGACAGCGGGTTTTCATGCAGGCGAAGTCTTTTGCACCGCCAAGCCGCTTGGATGCAAAGACCTTGTTAAAACGTTGGTGTCGGGATCATGACTCTCTCACCGCTACTGCACCCTCACGTGCATTCGCATCCAACACTGGAATCGGCCGTTTGGTTCTTGCAATTGAGATGGGTTGCGGTTGCTGGCCAGTTGCTGACGATGGCGGTTGTGAAGTGGATACTCAACATCAACTTGCCTGAGGGGAGCATGTTAGCGCTGATGAGCGTAACGGCCGTCACCAACCTTGCGTATTCATTTTGGTTGCAGCACTTGCGAAAGAGCGGTTTGCAACCGGCTGATCGATTGCCGACCTATCAAGTCGTATCGAGTTTAATGTTGATCGACTTGGCGGTCCTGACGGGTATGCTGTATTTTACCGGTGGGCTTACCAATCCGTTTGCACTTTTTTATTTCGTGAACATAGCCGTTGCCGGTGCGATCCTTACACCCGCTTGGGCTTGGACGATCTGTTTCGTTGCAGTGTTAAGTGTCACGTCCCTGCTGTTGCGTTCACAACTACTGCTTGAACTGAACAACTCCAACTTGCAGGCCGACGGCGAGTGGACGTTGCCAAAGCTGGGTTACATTGTTTCGTTCGCGACTTGTGGCGGAGTGATCACTTACTTCGTAACGGTTCTGACCGGTGAACTTAAACAGCGTGAATTAGCTCTCAAGGATGCTGAGGATGCGCGCGTGCGCAACCGGCAACTCGAAGCGCTGGCTACTCTAGCCGCCGGAGCCGCACATGAACTCGCTTCGCCACTGAGCACCATTGCTGTGGTTGCGAAAGAGTTAAGTCGGAGTCTGGAGAAAAACGGCGCCCGCGACAACGATATAAAAGATGTGAGCTTGATTCGTTCAGAGCTCGATCGATGTCGTCAAATTTTGGATCGAATGACAAGCGCGGCTGGTGAAGCGGCTGGTGAGCGTTTGGATGCGATTACAGTCGATCGCTTTTTAGACGAAACACTACTTGGCCTGCGGGAACCGCATCGAGTCAAAGTGAGCGTTGCCGACGCTGCAAAACTTAAAAAGAACCTTCTGCCGTTACAAGCGACCGCTCAAGCCATCCGCAACTTGGTGCAAAACGCCTTGGACGCGAGCCAAGCTGACGAAAGCATCGAAGTCCGCGCGGACCTAGTAGAATCAAGCTGGCGTATACTCGTCATCGATCGTGGGGAGGGGATGACTCCTGAGGTATTGAAGCGGGTTGGCGAGCCGTTTTTTACGACGAAGGAACCAGGCCGGGGAATGGGTTTGGGGCTTTATCTGACACAAAACGTTTTGCGGCGTCTAAACGGCGAGCTCAAGTTCACAAGTCGCCCGGGACAAGGCACAACTGCGGAGATTTTGCTGCCAACTAGTCGACAATGACAATTCGCGCTTGGAGAGAGACTGGTCGATCAGTTAAAATATTGCAAAAGAAGAAACTCTGGAGGCAATCATGATACTGACAGAAGCAGTTCCCAAGGCGCTTGGCACCGAACCCAATCCGGCGGAATTAAACGCGGCGAGTATTTTGTTGGTCGACGACAGCTTTGTGCTCCGCGATCGATTGGCAATGGCGTTTCAAGAGCGAGGTTTTCGAGTTAGTGTTGCTGGTAACTATGACGAAGCGTTAGCCGTGTTTCGGCAAAACCCGACCGACTTAGCCGTGCTTGATTTGCGAATGCCTGGAAAGCCGGGTTTGGCATTACTGCCTGAACTAAAAAAGATCCGACCCGAAACCAAAGTGCTAATCCTTTCAGGTTTCGGTTCCATCGCGACCGCCATTGACGCGATTCGATTGGGCGCGACCAATTTCTTGCCCAAACCGGCTGATGCGGATGACATATTAAATGCTTTCGCTCGTGGTGGCTCTGAGATCGACATGCCCGAAGCGGAAGAAGAAATTCCTGTTCCAACTTTAGCTCAAGCTGAATGGGAGCATATTCACCGTGTGCTCGCCGACTGTGCCGGAAACATATCCGAAGCTGCGAGAAGGCTCGGCATCCACCGCCGATCATTGCAAAGAAAACTACGCAAACGCGCTCCGTGACGTTGAATGGTTCGCCCCATCGGCAGCAGAGTGTGTTGACTTAACAGCATTGAATGTGGTGAAGCCCCCTGCGAGCTTGTCTCGAGCTTGTATAGCTGCTGTTAAGGCAACAGTCGCCGCTGGCCATGGGACAAAGGTCGCTGCGCATTTGGTATAGTGGCACAACCTCAAACCTCCCCCATCCTTGAAGATTACCTTGGAGTGAATGCACAATGCGCAAATCAATTCTCTCAACCTGTCTCGCCATCACATTATCTTTTGGGCTGGCCAGTTTCGCGATGGCTCAAAAGTATCTTGGGTCGATCGAGCGCAAAGATCCTGAGTTTGACCAGCTTGTTCCGGCTGACTCGAAGATCGAGATTATCGCCGATGGATTTACTTGGACAGAAGGCCCTGTGTGGATGGGCGATCACTTGCTGTTTTCAGACATCCCACGCAATAGCATCTTCAAGTGGACACCGAAGTCAGGCGTCGAGTTGTTCATGACCCCGTCGGGCTACACCGGAGTAAGCTATTATGGTCTCGAACCCGGATGCAACGGTTTGTTACGAGACAAACAAGGCCGCTTGGTAATGTGCGAGCACGGTGATCGACGAGTCAGCGTGCTAACCAAGGGGGGCGGCAAGATGACGATCGCTGATCGCTACCAAGGCAAGCGACTGAACAGTCCCAATGACGCGGTGCTCAAGAGCAACGGCGACATCTACTTTACAGATCCACCCTACGGATTACCCCAACGTTTCGAAGATCCAATGCGTGAACTGGATTTCTGTGGAGTCTATCGAGTCGCTGTGGACGGAACAGTAACCTTGCTGACAAAAACAATCGAGCGTCCGAATGGCATCGGTTTCTCACCTGATGAAAAGACTTTGTATGTTGCTCAATCTGACCCTAAGAACGCCAACTGGACATCGTTCCCAGTAAAAGCAGATGGAACATTGGGCGATGGCAAAGAGATTCACAACGCAACCGATCGAGTCAAAAACAAAGAACCTGGCCTGCCCGACGGCTTGGCGGTCGATGCAAAAGGCAATCTCTGGGGAAGTGGACCCGGCGGCATTTTTGTTTTCAATCCAGCAGGAAAACTGATCGGTCGGCTAGTTACCAACGAGCGGACCAGCAATTGCGAGTTTGGTCCCGACGGTTGGCTATACTTAACCGTGGATTCGTATTTGTGTCGCGTGAAGACAACCGCTCAACCTATCGTACTTACTTCAAAATAACTCGGGTTGTGCGGCTCTACTCACTGAACGCCACCACCCTGGGTGGCAACGCTGTGAAGCATTTTGGCGATCAAATGTAGCTGGTTTCGTGAGAAACCGGGCGCACCGGTGACCCTACTAGTGCATCCGGTTTCTTACGAAACCAGCTACCTCAGTAGGAAAAATGCGTCACAGCGTTGACTGGCTGGGAGGTCGACTGACCTTCAAAACTGTTGGTATAGTTGTTATTGCATTGGTTTGGTCCTATCGTTGCAACAGCCAGCGAGACTTGCGAGCAGCAACTAACAATGTCACGGCTTGCGTGTTAGCACTCGGCAGGTCAGGCAGAACCGACGCATCGGCGACGTGCAGATTCGCAATACCATGGACTCGCAATTTGGAGTCCACGACCGCACGCGGATCGGTACCCATACGACATGTGCCCACCGGGTGGTAGATCGACTGTGCAAACAATTGAACCGAACGCAGTATCGCCGATGCCTCAACTCGTTTTCTGCCCGGCAAAAGCTCATCTGCGACAAGGCTTCTAAGGCTCGCCTGGTTCGCTATTTCTCTGCAAGTCTCGATGGCGTTGAGCAAGCGGGGAGCGTCTTCTGCGTGATTTAAATAGCCGGCATCGATACTCGGTGCGACGCTGGGATCGCGACTAAGCAGTTGTAAACGCCCTCGGCTGCGCGGATGGAGATCATTGACGGCTAACGAAAAACAATCCATCGGTGCGGCTCGTGATGGGTATTTGAGGTAGTGTGTTGGCGTAAAATGGATTTGAAAATCTGGACCGGCGAGTTGCCCAAACGTAGCGCCGGCTTCAGCAATGTTACTGGCAAGCGGGCCATGTGAGGCCGCCGATCCTAGTTGTCTAAATTGCTTCCGGTCAGCGACGCTAAATCGCGCCGGCATTCCGTCGCTCGTGTGCGTACGATAAACAAGCGGATATACTAAATGGTCTTGCAGATTTTCGCCCACACCCGGCAAATCATGCGTGACACGGATGCCAAGCTTGCGAAGCGAAGCGGATGGGCCAATACCAGATCGAAGCAAGATCGATGGCGAACCGATCGCGCCGGCGCACAAAATCACTTCACCACTTACATTTAATTCGATCAGTTTACTGGCACCGTCGACGATGCGAATTGTCTTCACACAATCATGGACCAACTTTAAATCTTGTATAGTAACACCGCGGAACAAGTCGATCCTTGAACGCGGAAGCATCGCGGCAAGCTGCTGGCCGGTGTGTTGTCGGCGACCATTGCATTGAGTGAGTGAATGAAAGCCACACGAATTTTGCTCGGAACGCAACCACTGTTTTTTTCGTTGCAGACCGAACCTCGTACAAGCCTCGATGAACGCCTGTGACCAAGGGTGGGGCTCGGTGACTTCGTTGAGTTGCAAGTTACTAACCGGGCATAGATTCTTCGAAGTAGTACTTGTTAGCAGTGAATCTTCGACGGAATGCCAATCCCAACCTGCACAGCCGGAGTTTGCCCAACGATCGAAGTCGCTAGCCGCCGCTTGCAGATAGATCATGGCATTGATCGCGCCGCTGCCACCGAGGGTCTTGCCTCGGGGCCAAGCGATGCGTCTGCCGTTCAAGCCCGCTTGAGGTTCGGTTGAAAACGCCCAATCCAAATGACTGCCAAATGTTTTGGGATAATAGGCTGGAACGACCGTGCGGACATCTATCTTTCCGACATCAGAGGAATCGCCCGCTTCGATCAAAGCAACCGTTCCGCGATTCGACTGGACCAATCGTCGTGCCAACAAGCACCCTGCCGCCCCGCCACCGATCACGATGTAGTCGTATTCGTGCTGATTACAGAACATTTGTCCCCAAATGTTCTGGGTCTTGAAGTGTTGGCTTATGCATTCAGTTTCTTATAGCGGAATTTGTGCGGTTCGTTCGCATCCATCCCTAAGCGTTCTTTGCGCTGAGTCTCATAGGTATCAAAGTTTCCTTCGCACCAGTGCACGTAACCGTCGCCTTCAAATGCAAGAATGTGCGTCGCGATACGGTCGAGGAACCAACGATCGTGGGATATGACCACGACGCATCCGACATAATTCAAAATCGCTTCTTCGAGGGCTCGCAGCGTATCGATGTCCAAGTCATTGGTGGGCTCGTCAAGTAACAGGACATTGGAACCGCGGCGCAGTAGTTTGGCCAGATGCACGCGATTGCGTTCACCACCGGACAACTTGCCAACCTTCTTCTCTTGATCCGGGCCTCGGAAGTTGAACTTCGATACATAAGCGCGAGAGTTTAATTTCCTGCCGCCCATCTCGATGATGTCATGTCCGCCG
>JANODD010000225.1:0-14519 GCA_031412515.1 Planctomycetia bacterium
GGAAAGTCGTGAACAAACGCAGTAGCGGAAGCCGTCAAGGCTTTCGGGAGTTGATATTGCGGGCCAAAGTTGCATGCACGAAATGCTTGACGCATTCCGCTACCGACTTTTCGCCATACCAGCTGGAAGCATACCCCACTAGGAACCTTCAAGTGGATTCATCTCAGTACGAAGACGACGATGAAGAACCAGGTCTGTCGCTGGAAGAACTCAGCCAGACTTATGCGCAGCTCCTAAATAAAGGTGGAGTCGCTGAAGAAGCGGCCGCCAATCTCGATGTTCATTCTGCAGCCCAATCCGAGACCGACTCGTTTCAACCGCTGGATGATGGACCAGCAGAATCCGACAGTTGCCCGGTAACGCCGACATCCATTCTTGAATCGGTACTGTTTGTTGGGAGGCCTGATAATAGCCCCATTTCTGCTGATGAGATTGCTGGTTTGATGCGCGGCGTCAAACCCGCTGAAATCGAGATTCATGTCGCGGAGCTTAATCAAGTCTATGCCGAAACGGGTCGTGCGATTCGCATTGCCACGATTGGAAACGGATATCGCTTGCAATTAGCAGACGATTTGCAATTCATTCGTGATCGATTCTATGGACCGACTCGTGAGATAAGATTGAATCAGGCAGCCATTGATTGCTTGGCGCTAATTGCTTATCAGCCAGGGATTTCTCGCGAACAACTTGAAGAACAACGCGGACAGCCGAGTGGCCTAGTTCTCGGTCAACTCGTACGTCGTCAGTTGGTCGAGATTCGCAGAGAGGGTCAGAAGCAACGGCAGCTTCATTACTACCCAACTGATAAGCTCTTGCAACTGATCGGCCTCGGTACGCTTGAGGATCTTCCGCAAGTTGAAGAGTGGCAAACCTAACGCTGGCAAACAAACGGTGGGCTTTGCGAGCTAATTGTGTAGCTGGTTTCGTGAGAAACCGGATGAACCACTGGTAATGCAAGAAGCCGGTTTCTCACAAAACCAGCTACGCAAAACCTCGCACGCAAAAACCTCTTATGGATAGCCTTGCCTCGCTACCTTCGGCTGCGTAATATTCGCCGGATGCCTGAACGAGATTGAACTTTTCGAGTCGTCGAATGTGCAATTGAGTTTCTCTGCGCGGGATGCGTAGCAAGTCGGCGGCCAAGGGTCGCCGCGAACTTGTGTCAAAAATACCGTTCCTCATTTTATGCAATGCAGCCATCGTCTGTTCGGATTTCGAGCAGGTAAATTACGCTCAATCGCTACAACCTGAATTCGATGTGCGTTGCATAGCGTTAATGAGGGATAGACAGTCGGAAATAATTCGACATTTTTTTGACGTGGCGGTTTTGTGACCTATATTTCGTTGGGCCGACTTCGTGCATGGATGGCAGCACGTCTACTTAAGCCGACATGGATGGTTTAGAAAATCCTTCCAGCCGGTTGATGTGCTTCGAGGTTCCCCGATCGCGAAAATGCCCCTGAGTCTCAGAGTGAAGGTATTCGCTCAACTCTATTGGTTTGTTCGCTATTCCACGGTGCACGATGTCAACTCCTCGGAAGTAGCCAATGAGATTCTCCATCCGCGAATGTCTCCCCCTAATATGCTGCTGCGTCGTCGTCGGCTTCAGTTCGATCGCGCACGCTCAGCAATCCGCGCAGCAATCCGCCACACCTGCCCCGCAAGTTGCTTCCGACGTTATCGATAGCCAACTCCGCATCGGTGTGGATCATGAACAACATCAACGATGGTTGGAAGCCATTCAGCACTACGAGACGGCGACGCGAAAATTTCCAGATCACGCCGAATTAAAGCGACGCTTGCTGATCTCGCGACTGCACTACGATGTGCTGCGACGTTGTCTAGATGTCACCATGTTAGACAATCTAAAGCAAGCCTCACTGCAAGATGTGCTCGAATTGTATTCCGAAGTTCTTGCTCGACTTGAGATGAGCTATGTTGATGCGCTAGAGATGACTCAGTTGGTTCGAGGCGGTACAGCTTACCTAGAAGTTGCATTGACCGAGCCGAAATTCGTCGAAGCATTTTTGAGTGGTCAAAACCCGCAAGTCGTTGAACAGTTCCGCACCAATATTCACCGACACACTTTGTCGCGACCGATCAACAATCGCTTTGAAGCTCGCTCAGTGGTTGCCAGCGCCGCTGCTACTGCTGAAAAACAGATCGGTTTGAATCCAACGATTACAGTGATGCAGTTTGTGTTTGGTGCAGTCGGTTTGCTTGATCCTTATTCGTCTTTCCTGTCGACGACGGAGCTGAACGAAGTTGAATCGCAGATTGAAGGGAATTTTGTCGGTTTGGGCATTGCCTTGAAACCACATGAAGTTCCGCTGTACGTTTTAAATGTGATTCCAAACGGACCCGCTATGGAGGCTGGTTTACAAGCTGGAGACTCGATCCTTGAAATCGGTGCCGCTCGATGTGAAGAAGTCGGTGCCGAGCGAGCGGCTGATTTATTGCGTGGACCAGAGCGAAGCCACGTTCGCCTGCTGATCTCGCGGCAAGATGGAACAACTTTCGAACGCGTCGTTGCACGTCGTCGCGTCGAAGTTCCTAGCATTGAAAACGCCACCTTGATTGACACTGCGTCGGGCATCGCTTATCTCAAAATCACCAGCTTTCAAAAGACCACCGCAAATGAACTGGACGAAGCGCTGTGGACTCTTCATCGTCAAGGTATGCAAAACTTGATCATCGACCTTCGCGGTAACCCTGGTGGTTGGTTGGATGCAGCGGTCGCAGTCGCTGACCGTTTCATTCAAGAAGGGGGCATTGTTAGCACTCGTGGTAAGAACGGGATCGAGAATCAGAACTACACCGCGAATCGCAGCGGAACGTGGCAAGTGCCTCTGATCCTTTTAATTGATCATGAGAGCGCTAGTGCCAGTGAAATTTTGGCTGGGGCGATCAATGACAATCGTCGCGGTCTGCTCGTAGGTTCAACCAGTTACGGAAAAGGAAGCGTGCAAGGTTTGTTTCATACCAAGGCACTCTCAAGCGGAATTCGTTTGACCGTTTCCAAGTTCTATTCACCGACCGGCGCAGCGATTAGCGAGCGGGGCGTACAGCCCAACATTCCTGTTGAGGCGAGTGTGCCTGGCGAACGATTGGTCGCCAAACCAGTGATTGGTGGCGACGGGGCGGCTTTGATGTCGGACGCTCAGGGTGACAAAGTTCTCCAAGTCGCCATCGAACAGGCTCGCAGTCGTGACCGAACCGCCCAAGTCAGCCGGAACTAGGCATGGATTTGCTGAGTAGCTGGATTCGTGAGAATCTGGATTTTGATCGCGAAGTCACTTTGCACTTCATCCGGTTTCTCACGAAACCAGCTACTTCACACTTCCAACGCCTTCGAACAGCGATAAGAACTCGCCATAACCTTCTGCTTCCAACTTGCGTTTGGGTATGAAACGCAGTGAAGCCGAATTGATGCAATATCGAAGTCCACCGCGGTCGGCTGGACCATCATTGAAAACGTGGCCTAAATGCGAATCGGCAATTCGCGAACGCACTTCAGTCCGAACTGGCACTTCTGAGTGATCTTCTTTCGCAATGATTAGACGCTGATCGACAGGCTTTACAAAAGAGGGCCATCCCGTTCCCGAATCAAACTTATCGGTCGACGCAAAGAGCGGTTCACCGGATACGATGTCCACATAAAGCCCTTCATCATGGTTGTTCCAAAACGGATTACGAAAGGCGATTTCTGTTCCGCTCTTCTGTGTCACTTCGAACTGAACCGTCGTTAGTTTCTTTCGCAGTTCGCGGTCCGACGGTTTCTTGAACTTCATCCATGCAGCAAGCTCTTTGTCTTTGCGTTTGTCGTCAGTCGCGGGCGAGGCAGTGGAGCTTGGTTTGTCCGCATCCGCAATGTCTTGCTTCACTTTGGCGATTTGAGCGTCATCTGGGAACGCGCCTGGGATGGTTAACTGACCTGCAGCGGCTCCCCAGACTTTCTGCACAAAGGTATCTCGACCACATTTCGCGCGATAGGTTCCGTACTTGTCAGCGTTGTTACTGTGATAATCTTGGTGGTATTCTTCCGCTGGCCAGAAGGCTTGACGCGAAAGAATTGGAACCATCACTCGACCTCGCAGCACTTTCATTTCATCAATGGCTTTGATGACTCGCTGCGCCTCAGCTTTTTCTTCTGGCGTCGAGTAGTAAATCGCGGCGGTATACTGCGGCCCCTTATCAACAAAAGATCCCGTTCGATCAGTTGGATCCACGTGCTTTAGCAAGTACTCGACCAGCCCCGCGTAAGTGATTTTGGTGGGATCATAGACAACAAAAACGGCTTCGCGATGACCGCCACTGGCATAGTTTTTGTAGGTCGGATTTTTCGAACGCCCACCGCTGTATCCAGCGACAATATCGACCACGCCAGGAGCTTTTTCAAAATCAGATTCAACACACCAAAAGCAGCCGCCCGCGAAAACGGCCGAGGCTCGTCCCGGAGTGGCTTCTGTTTTGGAGCTAGAAGCGGTTGAAGATTCGGCTGTGGACGGCTTTGCTTTGTCGTCGTCGAATCCATGCGCGACAGCAAATGAAAAGAACGTAGCGAAGAATGCCGCTTGAAAACATCTGAGGCTCATCGCTTTCTCCAAATGAATAATGTTTAGTTTAGATCCCAGTGACCTTGCGCCATTCGCTCGCCATCAGCGCATGTCCTGGCGTAGTTATTTCCGAAATCGTCGCGACGCTTAAGCCGATGACAGCCGACGACTGAATAAGTTGACGGCGGGAAATTTGTGGCATTTTGGTAGGCTTTATTCTTGGGTGGGATGTCTAGCAACCCAGATTATAGCCACCGCCAAAGCCAGTGCAAATCTGTTAAACCTTGATAGAGTAGTACCCTCAATGGCCGCCAAAGCAACTCAAAGACTCCTTCAGGTTGTCTAATCCTGCTTTAGTGAAGGTCACAACCGGTGGCTCGTATTGGACAGTTAGGCGGTCTTAGCTAGCAATCTGACTCAAATGCACCTCAATTCATTCAACTAAGTCGCAGATCTTACAAAATGCGACCCCTCCCGTAATTCGACCGTAGAGAACAGAATAAGTGCTCTGAATTCTCGGCATTTTATTGAACAGGCTCTCGGCATGCGTCGTAGCGACCTCCGCAACATTGTTATTATTGCCCACGTTGACCACGGTAAAACGTCCCTTGTTGACTGTCTGCTTCGTCAAAGCGGTCAATTTCGCGATTCACAATTGCAGGGCCACCAGATTCTTGACAGCAATGACCTGGAGCGTGAGCGGGGCATTACGATTCTTAGCAAGAACATCGCGCTGCATTACAAAGGCGTGAAGATCAACATCATTGACACCCCTGGCCACGCCGACTTCGGTGGCGAAGTCGAACGGGTTGTCCGCATGGCCGACGGTGCGCTGGTGTTGATCGATGCTGCTGAAGGACCGATGCCGCAAACTCGGTTCGTGCTTTCAAAAGCCCTCGAAGTCGGGGTTAAACCGATCGTCGTGATCAATAAGATCGACCGCCCAGACGCTCGCCCCGCAGAAGTGCTCGACGAAGCCCTTGAGTTGCTCGTTGATCTCGGTGGCGAGCACTACATGGACAACTTCCTACACATCTATTCTTCCTCCAAAGAAGGCTACGCGACACTCGATCCCAACGTCCGTGGCGATTCGATGGTACCGCTACTCGATATGGTCTTAGAGAGTATCCCCGGCCCAGAAGTCGAACCGGACGCACCGCTACAAATGCTGGTCACCAATCTCGACTGGTCCGAATACGTTGGACGAATTGCCGTTGGACGAATTCAAGCCGGTAAGCTCAAGGTCGGCCAACAAATCGATCTATCCAAGCCAAACGACCGCATCGTTCAAGCGCAAGTCTCGACACTGTCAACCTTCGATAAACTCGGACGTGTTGAAGTTGACGAAGTCACCGCAGGCGATATCGCCGCAGTGGTTGGCCTGGAAGAAGTCGAAATCGGTGACACCATCGGTACTCGAGGTGAACTTCGCCCACTGCCACGTTTGACCGTCGATGAGCCCACTTTGGAAATGGTTTTCAGTGTCAATACATCTGGTTTCGCTGGTCGTGAAGGAAAGTATGTAACCACTCGACAACTGCGCACGCGACTTGAGAAAGAACTCGAACGCAACGTCGCTTTGCGAGTCACTCCGGTTGAAGGCTCCGAAGCTTTTGCAGTCCGTGGCCGCGGCGTTTTGCACTTGGCGATTTTGATTGAAACGATGCGCCGCGAAGGTTTTGAACTTTCCGTCGGAAAGCCGCGTGTTGTGGTTCGCGAAATCAATGGAAAACTTCATGAACCGTTTGAAACTCTTATCGTTGAAGTGCCAACGGAAAAAGTAGGTCCGGTTATGGAGCTGGCCGGTTATCGTCGTGGAACCATCGAAGAGATGATTCCTCGCGGTAGCTATTCGCTGCTACGATTCTCAATCCCTGCTCGTGGGTTGATTGGATTGCGAACTAAGTTGCTTAATGCAACTCAAGGGACAGCGATTATTAATCACCGTTTCTCAGGATATAGGCTTCAAGAAGGCGATGTTCCGCATCGTGCCAACGGAGTGCTCGTTTCCATGGTCACCGGCAAAGCAGTTGGTTTTGCCCTATTCGGACTGCAAGATCGTGCCGAGTTGTTCGTAGGTCCGGGTGAAGAGATCTATGAAGGAATGATCGTTGGCGAGAACGTTCGCGATGCCGATATGGTCGTGAATCCATGTCGCGAAAAGAAGCTTACCAACGTTCGTGCCGCCGGCTCCGATGAGAATATCATCCTCAAGCCACCCCGCGGATTGTTCTTGGAAGCCGCTCTTGAGTACATCGAGGATGACGAGTTGGTTGAAATCACTCCGAAGTCCATTCGCATCCGCAAAGCGAAACTTCGCGAGTCAGAACGTCGTCGGCCTTCACGGCTTGGTACTTAGTAGATTGTGGCATTGAAAACCTAATCGTATTTCCTCGTGCTCGTGCTCGTGCTCGTGCTCGAAAAGAATGTTATGAACGAACCAGTTTTCGATCGCGAGAAACTCGATGTGTATCGTCTCTCGATTGATTACGTAGCGTTTTCGTACGCCATTGCGTCTCGTTTGACTGGCAACAATCGTCATGCTCGCGATCAATGGCTTCGCGCAGCTTAAGCGATTCCGCTGAACATCGCGGAAACAGGACGTCCGCGGTCCGAGTATAGGACGTCCGCACTGTTAACATCTACGCTGCATCCGCGCTACTCTGCATCATTGCTATTCTGCATCGGCAAATTCAAGCGGCTGGGAATCGGCCAATAGCCTCAATTTGTCCATCGCTCGTTTCTCAAGCTGGCGCACGCGCTCTTTCGAAACACCCAGCGCATCAGCCAGCGACTGAAGCGTCTGCACTCGCCGGTGACCGCCGAGTGAAAACCGAGCTCGAATGATGAACTTCTCTCGACGATCAAGCTGATCCAGCAACGCGCCCAAATGTTGACGCATAGTACTCCAGCGGCCTTCACTCATCGTCGGAGTGCGAACGTCATCGGCAACATCGAGCCCCGGTTCGTAGACGCTGTTGGTCACTTTCAGTCGCTCTTCCTGCCGATCCATCACCATGCGGTAACAATTACGACGAACAACTTGAGTGGCGTAAGTGCTAAACCGGAATCCGCGATCGTAGTCAAACTTCTCAACCGCTCGCATCAAAGCAATGATCCCATCGCTCAGCAGATCATCAAAACTGCAGTGGTTGTTCGCGAACTTTTTCACGATCGAAATTACGAGTCGCAGGTTGGCTTGAACGATATTATCGCGATGCCAATTGGCAGCACGCAGCAAGCCTTCAGCCCGCTCCAAGTCCCATTGGCAAACCGCTTTCTTGCTCGCTTCAGTCCCCAGCAAGTTGGCAGCCCGGTAACGAAGGTAGTTCATTCGCTGGAACATGGCCCGCTCTTGATCAGGAGTCAATAACGCTCGTTCGCAAAGTCCAGCAAGGTGGCTGGGCATACTCGCTAACTTGGCTGACCGCTTGCTGGCCACTTCGGAAGTCATCAGAAGGTCGTCACCCAAAATCTCAGACTCAGCTGTCCGGAGCTTGAACAAGTCGTTGGATATATGGTCTTGAGCTTCTTTGTTCACCTCAGCAAGACGGTGCTCATCTACCTCCGCCAAACTCGGCTCCATGCTCAGCTGGCAGTACTCTAGAAAAGCAGCTTCCAACGCTTTTCGTTGAAAAGTTCGCTTCAATTTACCTGACTTCGAATTTTTCCTGCGGACTAGTGTTGTAATCATGTGCGTTACCTTGAATAACAAACGCTCAAAACATTCAAATCGTTCAATACGTTCTACCGCAGGCAGGGTTCGTATGCAACCGATTTTTCTGGAAAAACGGGTAAAACTTAGGATCATCGAACTAAAAACCCCTCCTATGACTAGCTTGCCAGCTTACTTGCTAAGGTGGCTACTATACTTAGCAAACGGTCAAACCAGTCGGCCGAGACGTTTGCAGACTCTAACGCAATCACTTGGGACAACTGTGGAAGATCAACTAACAACAAGGCAAGTTGCCGCGGCGCTGAACGTTTCCGAGTCCTCGGTAAAGCGTTGGTGCGATCGAGGCGCAATCCCTACCGTCCGCACTCTGGGAGGCCATCGCCGCATTCCCCTAAATGGGTTTCTAAAGTTCCTCGAGGAGACAAACCGTGAGGTGTCATCTTTAAAGCCCAAAGATCCGAACTCGCATGAACCGCCGGTCTTTGAAGGCTGCTGCGCTCTAGAAACGCTTCTTCCGCAGTTCGAGAAGGCCGTCTTGGAGGGAGACGAGCTTAAGTGCCTAACTTTGTTGACGCAGTATCATTCACACAACGCCAGCTTCGCCGAAATAGCCGACGAATTTATTGCTGCTACCTTCCGACGCTTGGGGGAACTATGGAAATGTGGAAACTTGGAAATCTATCAAGAACGACGCGGTTGCGAGGTCTGTCACAGAGTCCTGCACGAATTCCGTCGATTGCTACCGGACACGCCTGCTAATGCTCCCACCGCAATTGGAGCCTCGCCTGCTGGTGACCCATATACGTTACCCAACCAGATCATCGAGCTAGTTTTGCAAGAGTGTAGTTGGCGTGCGATTAATCTTGGCCCCAATCTGCCTTTCGAAACCATTGCTCGCGCCGTCTTAAACTATCAACCCAGGCTTCTTTGGCTCAGTGTGTCGCATTTAGACGATGAGGAGTCATTTGTGAGAGGCTACTCCGAGTTTCAAAGTCAATTGCCAGCTCACACAGTTGTTGTCCTCGGTGGCCGCGCATTGCATGACAATCTGCGTCCAAGACTGAAGTACACCAGCCACTGTGATAACATGCAACAGTTATCGGCCTTCGCTGCGGCGATAAGCAGTAACCCACTGCACACAAAGACTTCCAACAACTGACGCTCGTTTGACCCTGAGCCAGCATCGAGTGTTGACATAATAGCAATTGCTTGTCGCATAAGTTATGCAAAATACTTGACCGGTTTTTCGGACCGCGGGCGTCACCGCCCAATGTCACTCACTTTCTCGACTTTGCGATATCGCAACACCTCAGTACGGTTGGACTTATCAGCCGGAACGCGTTAGCGTCCGGTTTTTATCCATTAACCGGACGCTAACGCGTTCCGGCTGATAGACTTTAACCTCGGCAAGCGAATTATCCTTACATTGAGTACAGCTATTCGAAAGTGAGTGACATTGGGCGTCCCCGCCCGCTGAACCCACTCTAGGTGACTAGCGGCGACAGCGAAGAATCCGTTTACCGTTTACAAAGCGAGCTCGTCAAACTCACTTGCAAGTCACCTAGTCCCGTGCGGGCGAGGACGCCCGCGCTCCGAAAAACCGGTCATCCACTTTGGTTAGCTTCTGAGAACTTTTGTGTATTGCTACTAAGTCAATAGTCTCCAGCGGCGAAGTGGCTGTCAAAACAAGTCGCGGTAGCAAAACCTAGCTTCGACCGGTTTCTCACGAAACCAGCTACGCACCTCTTTCGCCTGATGTAAACTGGATCTACGCATAAACCCTCGTTCCCGGAACTCATGCTACGAGCCGACGACATGAACCCTCTTTTCACTTTCATCACTGCTTGCACAGTGTGCATCTTTTGCCAGGTTGTTTTGGCTGACAAGCCAACAGCGAAAACACCAGCCACCGTTGCGGATGCCACCGAGTTGCAGCAGCGCGGTACTGTCCTTCGCATGTTGGCCGAAAAAGCCAACGTCAATGCTCCGCAAGCTGATGGTATGACCGCCCTCCACTGGACCGTTGAGCACGATGATTTAGAACTAACCCAATCGCTGCTTGCTGCCGGAGCCGACCCCAAGGCAAAGAATCGATACGAAGTAACGCCTCTTGCATTAGCTTGCACCAATGGAAATCCAGCTATCGTGACAGCTTTGCTTGAGAAGGGCGCTGACCCTAACGCAACATTGCCCGGTGGTGAATCGGCGTTAATGACCGCGTCGCGAACTGGCAACCTCGCTTGTGTTCAATTGCTGCTCAAGAATGGTGCTGACGTTAAGGCCCATGAACGCAAAGGACAGTCAGCCATCATGTGGGCCGCCGCCGAAGGTCATGCACCGGTTGTCAACGAGTTGATCGCTGCTGGTGCTGATCCGAACGATTCACTTTCCTCTGGGTTCAACCCTTTGTTCTTTGCAGTTCGCGCAGGCAAGTCCAGCGTCGTCGAGCTGTTGCTTGGTAAAGGCATTGACGTCAATCAAGTCTTAAAAACTTCCGGTGGTGGCAAAGCACCACGCAAAGGTACAAGCCCGCTGGTGTTGGCGGTCGAGAACGGTCATTTTGAGTTAGCTGTTCGTTTGGTCGACGCAGGCGCGGATCCGAATGATGAACGCTCAGGCTACACCGTGTTGCATGCACTTAGCTGGGTTCGCAAGCCTAATCGCGGTGATGGCGACGATGGTGATCCGGCTCCGATGACCACAGGCAAGCTCGATAGTTTGCAGTTCGTTCGCGAGTTGGTCGCCCGCGGCGCGAACGTCAACCAACGTCTCGAGCGAGGTTCTTCGGGCCGTGGAAAATTGAGCCGACAAGGTGCAACACCGTTCATGATGTCTGCTGTCACGGCTGATTTGCCTCTGATGAAAACACTGGTTGAGCTCGGTGCTGATCCATCGATTCCGAATGAAGAGAATGCAACACCACTCATGGCTGCCGCCGGTGTTGGCTCGCTCGCACCAGGCGAAGAGGCAGGCACTGAAGCCGAAGTACTTGAGTGCCTAACCTATCTGCTCGACCGAGGCCTGGACATCAATGCCAAGGATGTCCATGGCGAAACAGCCATGCATGGGGCAGCCTACAAGAGCCTTCCGCAAGTTGTCACCTTCTTGGCTGAGCACGGTGCGCGGGTTGAAGTTTGGAATAGCTGCAACGAATACGGCTGGACTCCGCACTCGATCGCATCGGGAACACGTGTAGGCAATTTCAAACCCGCACCTGAAACGATGGCTGCCATTGAAGCTGTGTTGGCACAAGCTGGAGTAAAGCCCGCAATGCCCAAGGCGGCAAGCTTTGATATTTACCAAGTGAAAACAGTCGCCGTGAAACAAGCGGCCGATGCCAAACCTAAAACTGAATCACCTCTGGCTATTGAATTGAAGGGCAACCTGGAAAAGCAAGCGGCGAGTTGGAATTGCGGCGATATACCCGCGTTCATGGACGCCTATTGGCACGACGAAAAACTAACTTTCAGCTCCGGTGGCAAAACGACTCGTGGCTGGGAAGCGACCCGCGATCAATACTTAAAAAACTATCCCGACAAGCAGACGATGGGCACGCTGAAATTCACTGAGCTGGAAGTTCAATTGCTCGACGATCAGGCCGCGTTGATGCTCGGCCGCTGGCACTTAACTCGCGACCAACCCGTCGGCGGAAATTTTTCATTGGTATGGCAAAAGATCGACGGCAAGTGGCTGATCGTTCACGACCACTCGTCCAAAGAGGCCGATAAGTAGCTTGGGACTGATTGTCGCCTTTCGCTCCGCGAAAGTAGCGAATCACTGCGCTACTTTCGCGGAGCGAAAGGCGACAATCGCGCAACTCAGTTAGTTCGACTAATACAAAGCTGAGCGATGCCTTCAAGACAATCGCGTGCAGGCGTTTGCGGAAGCTGACGCAGATCGTTCACCGCACTCTTGATAAGTCGTCCAGCCCGTTCAAGACTATAAGCCGCCGCATCGCTTTCATTCAGCAATTGCCGTACTTCAGCATGTTGAGCATCACCGTCGAGCACTGCAATCAACGCAGTGCGTTCACTAGCGGAGCATGTCTCAAGCAAGCGAATCAGCGGCAGCGTCGGCTTGCGTTGAAGTAGATCCGTGCCAAGTGTTTTACCAACTTGCTCCGTTCCCCACAGGTCCAGCCAATCGTCGACCACTTGGAATGCAACACCTAACTTGCGACCAAAACGTGACAGTGAATGAGCTGCCAACGCATCGCCTCGGCCACTCCAAGCACCCAGTCGGCAACTGACTGCGCACAGTTCACCGGTCTTCTGCCGCAAAATATCAAAGTACTCGGCTTCCGTAATGGCCCAATTGCCGACTGACTTGTGCTGTCGCAGCTCACCTTCACACAATTCACTGGCCGCAGAGGCAATGTTACGAGCGGCGAGGGTCGATCGACACTGAGCGGCAAGACCGTAAGCCCGTGTGAATAAGAAATCGCCGAGCACGATGCTGCTATGCGCGCCGACTTGAGCATGAATCGTCGGTTGATGTCGTCGCATTGCCGCGTCGTCGAGCACATCGTCGTGAACTAAGCTAGCCGCATGAACCAACTCGACCGTTGCTGCGACTCGAATAGAATCTTCTTCACAGCGTCCCACTGCGAGGGCTGATAAAAGTGCCAAGCAAGGCCGCAAGCGTTTGCCACCGAGGCTTGCCGCGCGACCGGCCAGTTCGTTCACCTCAGCATATTGGCTGCGAAGCACTTCACTTAAAGTAGTTTCGACGCGTTGTAGATCGGCGACAAGCAAGACACGCATCATGTCTTGTGGATTTGTGATGGCAACATCGGCACTCGAAAATCGACCGGATTGCTGTATGCTTGGCCGAGGAATTTGTGTGGTTGGCTGAACCCGCGTCATGCGAGGTTTCATACGATCAATCATCATTGCTCCGTTGACGCCGCGCGTCGGTAATCGCCTCGTGTTCCGCCAGACTTAGATTCCAGCGAAACCTCTTCGAGACTCATAGAACGATCCACT
Source organism: Planctomycetia bacterium (assembly GCA_031412515.1). Lineage (GTDB taxonomy): Bacteria > Planctomycetota > Planctomycetia > Pirellulales > Pirellulaceae > Aureliella. The sequence goes on from JANODD010000225.1 coordinate 13,218, forward strand.
GCCTTGCACATGTCGTAAACTGTCAAACCAGCGATGCTGGCACCTACCATCGCTTCCATTTCCACTCCGGTCCGCGCCGTCACACTTACCGTTACGGAGATCTTCAACCGTTCGCTGGACAACCATTGAAAGTCGACCTCTACTCCGTCCAGCGGCAGGCTGTGACACAGGGGAATCAATTCATCCGTTCGCTTGGCAGCTTGGATTGCTGCAAGTCGAGCGACGCTGAGCACATCACCTTTCTTCAAGGTGTTTTGCTTGATTTTCTCTGCCGTCTCAGGCAGCATTCGGCAGACAACTGTTGCTGTTGCGACTCGCCTGGCAACTGGTTTTTCGCCAACGTCGACCATGCGAGCCGCACCTGTTTCGTCGACGTGCGACAGACCGGTATTTGAGCCATTAGAGGTAGTTGAGTTTTTGGAAAACATACACAAACCCTGTACTTTCGCCTTCTGTATCATCACAACTCAGTGGCACGGCAGTTGTTTACCGCAAAGCTATTTACTTATTAACTGCGGAAACCGCCCTTCTGGCAGATAGAAAACCAAAAGAATGTCGCCTAAGTTAACTGTAAAGGGGAAAATCAGATAGTTGAGTTGCGTGGCGTTTCGTCCATCGATGGGTGTTCGCGGAGGCTCGGAATTTTTGCGAGCCTGAACTCATTACTCAGCCGTCGAATCCGGACAAAGCACTAATTTGTTGTACCGAAAACACAATACAAGACGGACGGGACAAATGGTCCCATCCTACGAAAAAACCCACGCGTCGCGGGAGACACGTGGGCTTTGTTTGACCGTACTTCGGGGACTTACCGAATCGCGGGACCTTCAGAGAACTGAGCTAAAGCTGTAAAGCTTTAGACCAGTTCTTTCTTGCTACCAATCAGAGTTCGTAGACGTTCGGCCAACAGGCGAGCGTCAAACGGCTTCTTAAAGGTTTCGTTGATGGCCGAGCGATCGAAGCTGAATGTCTGTCCATCGTCTGGCAGCAGAGCAATCAAAATGATCTCGGTAAAGTCACTATTCTTTCGCAGGTTCTGACAAATCTGGAGCGCTTCCACTTTGCCGATCGAGAAGTCTACGATCATGCAATCTGGATGGAAACTCTCAGCTTGGATGCCCGCCTCAAAGCCGCTTGCCGCTGTACCAACTTTGAATGAGCGCTCTGGCGGAAGTTCCCGCTTGAGGTTCTCAATCAACACTTGGTCTTGAGCAACGATTAAGACTTTGGCCATTGCTTCATCTTCAAGATCACCCAAAGGCATACCATGCTCTTTGAGGAACTTGATAAGGTACTCGCGCG
>JANODD010000226.1:0-110759 GCA_031412515.1 Planctomycetia bacterium
GCACCTACAGAACCGAAGAGCGACGCGACAAAGCTGACCGCAAACAACTAGACGCCGCCCGCCGCCGCCTACTCGCCGCCAAACAGAAATAGCCCGCCATCGCTAGCCCGTCTGCTAATACGGTGCCCCTGGGCGCTTACGTTCGTACGTATCAACAGAACGGCGCAGAATGGACAAAACGCTCTCCTGATCTTCTACCAACTCAAATTTTCCATATGCATGCACTGCGACATAGTTCCATGTAGGGACCATGTTGTCCGCTTCGTACCAAGTTGGCGAGATGTACGAGTGCGGTCCCGAGAAAACGACCAAGCAATCCTCGTTAGCAAAATGCTTCCATTGTGGGTTCGCCTTTGCCATGTGACCCAAAAGCGTTCCTTGGCTTCCTTGAGTACGATCTAATACAACCGGCAAGTGCGTGGCGAATGGAGAGCCTAAGTGGTGCGAGACCAAGAGACCAAAACTGTTGCGTTCAATGAACTCTTGTTGAACGGCTACGTCGGACTCTTGGAATGATTCGGGTACGTACACCGGTGGCTCCTTATACATTGAACTGTTATCGCCACATTCATGGAGACAACGCACACAAAGGAAATCTTCAAGCTCGTATCGTAACGATGGGTGATCAGATCCAGTTACTGGTTGTTAATTGCTTATGAAATTGCCAGCAGCACAGGGTTGCGACCTCTGGTGGCTCGTGGCGTTCATAACTAGTAGAGCGAATCTGATTGGGAAACCACCCAAAAGAAAGTGCAAGCAACAACGGAAATCCAAACTTCTGCTTTAGCTCACCATCAGGGACTTGGCTACGGGAGAACGGGCAGATTCTGGTCATGCGGATTGGCTCCCGTTCGTGCTGATCGAATAGTTTCTAGTCAGTATTTTGTAGCCTCTATTTTTGATCGGAATCTGCTCGGAAAGCTGGTGTCGGATTTTGTCGTATTTGGTGTCGGATTTGCTTTTTCAGAATCTCGAAAAACCTTGTTTTTACTGGGTTTTATCGATGTGTACTAGGAGTCCGTTATCCTCCATTCGCCTTCGGCGAATAGAGAGTAGACAGGACAAAGTAGAGAGTAGAAAGATTCGAGACCTGGAGATCCTCTAGGGCCCGAAATCGTTCATCACCGCTCAACTTTCTCCTTGTCTACTCGGTCTACTTTCTACTCACTACTTTCTTCTCTTGAGAGTCTCCATCGAGTTTTCACTCTGGGGAAACCCAATGACCTTCGCCTTTGAAAAGCTATTCGACTTCGCCGATGCTATCTGCGATCTGACAGAACAATTTCCAGCTCGTTACAACCATCTCGCCGACCAAGTGAACCGAGCCTCGCTCTCAATCGCATCCAACATTGCCGAAGGCAACGGCCGTTTCACCAAGCCTGACCGCAAGCACTTCTTTGGTATTGCACGAGGCTCTGTCCAAGAATGCGTCCCGCAGCTTGAGCTTGCCCGTCGACGAAAGCTCGTTTCGGACGACCTTCATGCCAAGCTAAAGCAACAGCTCGAAGAGATCTCACGCATGCTCAGCGGCTTGATCAATGGATTGGATAATCGGGAAAGCTGACTCGAGGCCTGCAAGTCCCGCCACAAAAAGTTCAATTCGTGTTCTCCATCCTCCATTGGCCAAAGGCCAATAGAAAGTAGACAGGAGAAAGTCGAGAGCAGAAAAATTCAAGACCTGGAGATTTTCCAGAATCAATCGACGAGGACGAAGTCGATATCCTTCTTGCCGTTCGCGGGCACCTCAATTGTGAGAGGAGTCGAAGCAGCGTCGGCGTATTTCTTGGGCAACGCCCGCTTCGCCCGCCCTTCGGCGGCGTTTCCAGTGGATGCCGCTTCCATGCTTGAAGCACCTGCCGCTGCGTATTCAACTTTATCGACGGTGACTTTGTATTTTCCGGGCATCGCGCCCGACGCATCGACAGTCGTCAAGCTAAAGACGCCGCCCGCCCCTGACGTAGCTGTCGCGGTGCGCCCGGTCCCGTCCGGAAGAAACGTGATTATTGCACCTTCGATGGGAGTGCCCTTATAGCTCACCTTGCCGCCGGCTGGAACTACTCCGGGAATGCTCGCAGAATTGCACCCAACTAACACAGCCAGGGTGATGAAGCCAAGCCTCGAAAGAAATTTCATGACGATGTTTCCGGTTAGCAGAAAGTGAAGAAGTGGAGGCGAAGGAAGTTGGCAAAGGGGGCTCTCAGTCGCAATTCTTTCCGATCGCCCATTACTCGTTCAGCAAATTCACTTCACCACCGGCGATCGTTCCCAGCGCGCCCCACACCCCAAAGTTGCGATTGGGAGCGACCCCATAGTTGCCGCAGTCAATGGACTGAGTGATGAAGCGGACGCTTCCATCGGCGATCGCGATCACAACGCCGCCCGTGTGCATACTGCTGACCGAGAAGACGCCCACTGAGTTGCTCGGATTGTTATTATTGCGTTCGTAGCATGAAGGGCTATTCGGCGGCAATATTGTGGAAAAGCCGGCCCAATTTGGATGACCGAAAGCCCATATCCCTCCCATATTCCAATCAGAAAGGAGGCGTCCGGTGTTGTAAAGACCATTGGTCGCGGTGGCGAGACACTGGGCGGCATTCGTATCGAGACCCGTCATCGGATAAGTCGCCAAGCCGAGAACGGAACGAGAACCGCGATTTCCCGTGACTTTCTCAGACAAGGCGACTGTGTTGCTTGTGCCATCAGTAATCGACCCCATCCTAACAATCCTCTCTTGCGTCACACAAGCCGGCCCAACGGCGCCCGGTTTATCGTAGCCGAACAGGCCATCAACGCGCCCGAAGTAGTTATTGTCGGTGATTGCCGCACTAGTACCCGCGGACGTGGGATTGGTTCCGACGGTTGTGCCCATTGACAAGTGGTAACTGCGTTGCGGTTGATTGGCAGTCACTGGATTGTTAGCTGAGATTGGGGAGGAGGGACAAAGAAGGACCGACATCTCTCCCAGATAGGGAGCGTACGTATTATCCCAAGCAACCGTAGGGGCCCCACTAGAAATTTGGTTTGATCTTGGGCCTTGCTCGATGTAAGGAAGTGCAAAAACCAAGCCGAACTTATCGCCGCAGCGCCCCTGATCACCTCCAATTGGACCTCCTCGAAGCGGAGGGAACTTTCGAAAAGTATCATGGAAGTTATGAATCGCAAGTATGAGTTGCTTCTGGTTATTGGTGCATTGCATACGCCTCGCTGCCTCACGGGCCGCCTGAACTGCTGGCAACAGCAATCCTACCAAAATGCCGATGATGGCAATCACCACTAATAGCTCGACAAGCGTGAAGCCAACTCTTTGAGACGCAAGCAGCTCGACTCGAATTTTCTTCGTCATGAAACTGTCTCCCCTAAACAAAGAAAGTACTTCAGAAAGCATTCGGCAAAACACGCTTGCACGATGCTGATTAGTTGACTGGATATACGAGTAGGCATGAAAAACCGTTTTATCTTCGACGAACAGCTTGTACAGATTCTCGTCAATGGTCTCCTAACACCATTTCTAAACTCGCCATCTCGAAGCAGATAATTTGTACCATACTGACGCCCATGAAGCAATTTTTTGTTTAGTATTTTCCGGAAACAAAATTATGCTGAAGCACCGTACCAAATTGAAACAAATTGAAATGGAATGGTAGGAGATTTTGGCTAGGCGGTAGTTTTTAATGTAGAAGGTTATTGCGTGCTCGGCTTTTCCATTGCCCGGTGCTGCATGTGGCGGTCGATGTTGGCGTTGAGTTGTCATCCCAAGCAACTTCACGTTATATCCACGTTATATCCAGCAGTTCCAGTTCTTAACATACACATCTAACCTCTCTAACATAGATATACGCGAACACTCATCGTGCGCTTTCGCCGGGGTCAGACTCGCGATTCGGGATTCACATTGAGATTGTCTTCAATAGCTCTCAATTGAATCACCATTTCTTTTGATTGCTCGAGTCGCTTCGCTCCGCGACGAATAAGGTCCGATGCACTGTCCGGATGGCTCAAGCCAAATCGTTCAGATAGTTCCCGCAACGTCGCTCCGGTATAACGACGGCACAGATAAGCTGCCATCTCGCGGCCGGCCGCCGAGCTGCGAAACCCCGCGTATTCTTCGGGAGTTACCTGGAACTGCGACGCGGTTGCGGACAGGATGTCATCCACGGAAATAGGACTTAGACGCCGGACTCGGCGCTCGTGCGCCGCAGGATCATCGCCTTCGGCTAGCGATAAGACTCGTTTGAGAAAATCCTCGCTTCCATAGACCCAATCTCGAAGTCGATCGACTCTTGGATCGACAGGATTGATCAGTCCATCGTTTACAAACCTGCGATATGCGGACGTCGGATCCTTGCCGCGATTTCTACTGGACCACCATTGATGATGTTCATCATATGCGACCCACTCGAGTCGTTGACTCCGGCGATAATAGCCACCCAGACTGCTATGTGGATAGGACTCTGGCGTATCGGTAAGTGGCTTTCTACCGCTAGAGGGATTTAAATGAATGTACCGACTCACGTTCCAGTAGTAACCTTCATCTTCGACGAGGAACGCCTTGTAGCGGCCTTGATACAAATGGCCGGTTCGCCGATTGCGTTTAGCGTACCAATTGGCGTACCCCGAAAGCCAATGCTGCATTCCACGGCACAAATTCGGTTCGGGCGTCTTGACTAAGGCATGAATGTGATTGGGCATCCAGCAGAAAGCCAAGACGATCCAACCACTCCGGACTACTTCATCACTCAACCCTTGGGTAAACCGGGCGTAGTGTCCTTCGTCGTGAAAGAGTGCCCGACGACCGTCTCCGCGAGTCACCAGGTGATAGATCGCACCGGAATATTGAAGTCGTGGTGGACGCGGCATGCTTTCAGTGGCTTTCGGCTTTGGTCCATGGTTGGAAAGACCGGTCTAACTTTGCTCCGAAAGCTTCGGAATCCCGAATCCCGGGTCTGACCCCTTTGTATTTGTCGCTGACCCCTTTGTATTTGTCGACGGACAGCTTGCCATGGATTGTTACGATGAGAGTGACTGGACGATTCACTCGGTCGTGTTGGATATGGCTTTTTGAATCGCTTGCTTCACTCCCATCGGGCGAATCGGGAAGACATCGAGCGCCTTTTGATCTCGAACCACCGTGGGATTCTTCAACCCTTCGATCAAGTGCCGACCGACTTCGTAAGTGGCAGGCGTGACGAGTGCCAGCCAGAGTCCTGAAAGATAGGGGGTGAGCATAGGGACAGAAATCAGCCATCGACGCAGGCCCCTTTGTCGAGCGTATTCTTGAATCAAGTCCCCGTAGGTCATCACATCTGGTCCTCCAATCTCGAAGATACGGCTCTCACACGTTCGCAAGTCTTTCGCTGCCAGCAAGTAGGACAACGCGTCATCCACGGCGATGGGCTGGGTCATTACGGCCAGCCAGCGGGGGCAAAGCATGACCGGCAATCGGTCGGTCAGAGATTTCATCAATTGGTACGACGTGCTGCCCGCACCGACAACCATACCAGCCCGGAACTCGATGGTTTCCACACCTGAGTCTTGCAGAATTTCTCCGACTTCATGTCGGCTCCGCAGGTGTGGCGAGAGTTTGGGTTCGGCGTCGTTACCCAAACCGCCCAAGTATATGATCCGACTGACACCGGCTTTTTTCGCAGCCTGGGCGAAGTTCGATGCCGCCAGACGATCCTGCTTCTCGAAGTCCTTGGATCCCGACATCAGATGAACTAGGTAATAAGCCGTGCGGACGCCTTGTAATGCTTCATCCAACGAGCTAAGGTCCAGGACATCGCCTCGCACGATCTGCGTTGATTCGTTCACCGATGGTCGTAATTTGTCGGGGTTCCGAGCCAAGCACCGCAAAATCAACGGCTGTTTTTCGAGCAGAGGAATTAGCCGACCGCCGATGTAGCCTGATGCGCCGGTCAACAACACAAGGGGTGCATTTGGCGATTGAGGGTTGTTCAACTCTGGTGGCGGCATTGTGTTTGGTCTAGCTCCGGGCTGAGAAACAAGTTCTTTACAGATACGATTTGGAAGCGGCATTTTACCGTTTATCGAACTGCAAAACAGGGTTCGCTGAGGACGAGATCGAGGAACTGGATGTTATCGTTACGAAAACCATCTGCTGAATCCATGCAACGTTTCATAATGGAGCAGGCACCGCTAAACTTCAGCTACTCGGCATTGGGGGCAACCGCAACGACGCCGCCCGCTGGCTATGTTGTGGACCGCACCCGGATCAAGCTGGGCCAAGGCGAGGCCGTATTCCATTTAGCGAAAACTGCTTTGCAGCATTGGGAGCAGTTTCGATTGGGGTGGGTTGAAGCTTGGTCGCCCGATACGCCGATCAAGACCGGCGAAGTGGTGGCAGTGCTGGGGCGAGCCATTGGCCTCTGGTGGCTCAACGCCTGCCGAGTTGTATATGCCGTAGATGAGCAAGGACCGATCAGCAAGTTTGGTTTCGCTTACGGAACCTTACCCGGACATGTTGAAAGCGGCGAAGAACGTTTCCTGATTGAATGGAACCATGCCGACGATAGCGTATGTTACGACATTCTGGCGTTTTCCAGGCCGAACCACTTTTTGACACGACTGGGCTACCCTGTAGTGCGCCGCATGCAGAAACGCTTTGGCAGGGACTCAGCAGCCGCAATGCTCAAGGCAGTAAGGTCTAGCGGCGATACGAGCGCCGGTTGAGAGTCTCTGTGTGGACGAATCGAGAGTAGGCCAGGAGTGGTGAGACTGCCATGAACAGCAGCCCGAATCCCAGTAACCCACCACGGGTGATGTCCTAGTCCTCTGTAATTCGATCCCACGAAAGATTGAGGACCCAACGCCCCAATGTGATCTCAAAAAGGATCGTTAACAGCACCCAGATAGAACCGACGATTAGAAGCTGGTGTCTCGTCCTTGCTGCGATCCAATAGATCAAGAAGAGCGTTACAACGCGACCTTCTCCAGAATTCACACAATTCGGCCACCTACCCCACTAAAGAACCGAAAATCTCTACAGTCTCAATTCGGCCAAAAATGCGACATCAATTCGGCCCGTAACACCATCGCCGCGCGTTATCACGTGGTAGATCGCATTGGCGTATTCAAGGCGTGGAAGTCTGGGCATGAATGTGCTCGTTGGGTTGCAAAATCGATTGCACCATTCTAGCTCGTCGAAAACCGAAAACCAAGCCTGACCCCTGCGAAGCCCCCCTGGCCAGTTCCGGGATTCGGGATTCAGCCCCGCGTTTCGCCAGGCCGTTTCATTTGCTTGGCTCTTCGAGCGATCAGGTTAGACGCGCCCTTTGGGTAGCTCGACCCGAATCGGGCCGACAGTTACTCCGACCCGACTATAGACCGCAAACCCGAATCCCGAATTTGACTACAGCGCTAGTTATGCCCTTTCAGCGCCTATCTGCTTTGGTCCATGATTGGAAAGACCAGCCTACCTTTGCTCCGAAAGCTTTGCAACCCCGAATCCCGGGCCTGACCCCGGCGCACGCCCTCAACTAGGCTTAAGGAATATGTGTGTCCCCCGAAAATTTTGCCTAGCAATGGACTGGGCAAGCATCGCAAGGTGGCAAGGTGCGTACACATTCCGCCCGAATGGCAACGTCGCTACTTTGCCACCTTATGCTCTCTCCTCTTGCTTTTCTACCCAAATCATATCTTCAGATTCGCGTGTATATCGGCCTGAAAGAAACCCTTTAACAATCAACTCCAAAAATGCAGTCAAACTGTTTGCGATAACACAAAGCGTAAAAGCGGAAGTGTCAAGAGAGACAACTTGCCCAAGTGTTCCGCCAGATACTGGCTCCAAATCAAGAACCAGCGTGTTAGCATTCTCGGTTTGAAGAAGACTGATGTACTTTGAGTGCAACGATGTAGGCCCGAAGATTTCGAATTTCTCATCGCTTAAGTCATCCTTGATCTGTTGCTTGAGAAGATTGGTGTCGTTTGCCATGATACCAACGGAATGCATCCAACCAGTCGCGGTACGATAGCTTGAATTAGCCTCTCGATATCCTAGTGAACGAAATGAAATAGCAGGAATGAATTGATCGCACTCGTAGTAGTGCCAAGCTCCTTGCGAGATCGCCCGCTGGCCATTGTTTTGAAGAAAAAATTCGCGTAGTTCAACAGGGAATTCTAGCCCTGTTTTTGACTCACTCTCTTCTATTTGGTCGATCGTGGCGGGGCCGTCTAGCTGAATTGAAACAGGGGGATCCCGCCGTTCCATTTCTGATGCAAGCTGCAACAGAATCGATTTCATGGATGTCAATTGCCAATTCCTTTTGTCAGGAGATAAATTCTATGACGAGGGTGTAATTACAGATTTGACCCAACTTAATGTCCCGCCTTCCATTACCTGTTCAAAAACTGTTGCTCGCATTCGGGTAGATTCAACGAGCTTGGAGACGAAATTCGAACAACCATTGCAAAGACCTGTATCGTGTCGACGAACGACAAAAACCATTTCTTGTGCTTGAGTAATGTCAACATCAGCAACAGCTCTCGCGAATGATTTCGGTTCGGCATGTTGTCGGTTTGCAAAGTAGTTTGACACTCCGCTAAACCATTCTTCACCTCTCGCGAACAACTTTCCAATTGCGCCATTTGCCGTTCGAATTCCAGTCCTTCCTTCTACTGCAGCTCCAGTACCCGTACTTAACGTACGTCCATTGGCACCCTTGATCAGCGTGGTCGAAAGTGCGCCATCACCCGCTTGGCTCGTAGCTAGCCCTTCCTGAACGATTGCATCATCCACAGCGGAAAGTACTCCGCGACTTTGTTGGAATGTCGTCTTTGTCGCCGAATTTTGCTTACAAACATTATGTGCCCAGACGCCAAGTTCCCCACCTTCTGGGCAAACAAAGTATGTGCCGAACTCATCTATACTCAAGCTGTAAACCGATTCGACCCGACCAGTGGGCTGCAAATCCGAGACGACAGTAACCGACCCATCTTCCTGCATAAGCTCGAACCCACGCTGAAGATCGCATGCGGAAACCCAACCAGTACCTCGGACGTAGAATGGGTGTGATTTAGTCGTTTGAATTCTTCCTTCTGTCACATGAAGGTCATAGATTTCATCCGAACCGGCAAAAGTACCTCCGACTCTGCGGTACTCATTTTCACTATTGGGCAAGCTATCCAAGCTCCAACTCCGCCAGCCCAAGTGCGCGACTTGCGGCCCAGTGGGTCGTATTCGTAGCCAACCACGCCCGTTGGTGAACTCTCCTGCTTGAGACGACCTTGATCGTCGTAGCTGTTGGTCCAAGTGTCTGTTATTTGAGTGGTGGATGGCGCTCCACCGCTGGCTCCAGTCACATAGGAGTGTGTTGTAGTGAGCACCCGACCGAAAGCATCGTAGGTCATACGAATACGTTCCCACTTAACTGTCGAGCCTAGGCTACCATTTGCAATATACGAATCATAGTTGGCTTTGCTGGAAAATAAATTATAACCAAGTATTCGACCCCCTCCGGCAGATGTGTCTTCGTAAACGGTCTGCTTGTAAACTCCTTCGAAGGAGACATGCAGGTTCTGACGCTGACGAGTATCATACGCAAACGATTCGACCTGTGAGTTAGGCAGAGTGCGGTTGGTACTTTGACCCGTGGAGCTGAAGCCGAAGTTTGTTGTGTTATTCTTGGCGTCGATCAGTTTGCTCATCTGGCCAAACTCATTGTATTGATAAACGTAAGTCGGACGTTCCAAAGCGTCGCCATTGAGCGGGTTTTTGACAGCGGGCAGCTTGACTGAAGCTAACTGTCCGCTTGAGTTGTACGTGAAGTCCTTTTCATAACCCAGTTGATCGATCTCTTTCTGCACTCGACCGAGTGGGTCATACTCAGTTCTGGTGAATGAACCGTCAGGCGCGATCACTTTCACAACGCGATTCTGTTCGTCGTAGACTTGTTCGGTAATGCGCTGCCGCGAGATATTGGTCGACGTCTTGGTGAAGACACCGCCTGCGACGGTACCATACTCGACAATCCCGGTGATCGACTGATAGGCTCGACCTTGGCTATCGTAGACCGTTTCCGTGCGCGGTCTCGCATGCGTTGCACCGGCTGGTGCGGTCAAGCCGACACTGGCGGCAAGAACGTGCATTCCCAGCACAGCCACCGTTCGCCCACGCGAATCGAACTCGCTGATGGTTACCTGTCCGTCGGCTGCGGTTTGCTTATAGGCCCGGCCTTGCGAATCGTACTCAGTGAGACTTTGCGAGACGACCGTTCCCGCCGACACGATAGTCGATTCGCCACTGGTCAAGCTGATGTTCACATTGACGCGGCGATTGCTACCGATAACTCGACCAGCGTTATCGAAGAGCGATTCCGTTCCATAAATCGGCGTGGCCGCGCCTTCGATATAAGAGTCCGTGGTCAACACTGCGCGACCGGTGGAATCATAAGCGGTGCGCGATATCAGATACTTGAGAGTACCCGTTTGATCATAGGTCTGTTGACGCGATTCGGTAACGCTCCCTTTTGCATTAAAGGTCGTCGACGATACACGGCCGTAGCCGTCGGTGTTTTGGATGGCTCGACCTGCAGTATCGTAGACGGTACTGGAAGACGAATTGGACACGGTCGTGCCGGGATTGGCCAGGACCGCTTCCAAAACATTGGCATTCGGACCAACCAGGTCGATGTCGATGCCCGTAACTTGAAGGGTCTTTTCCACTCTTCCCGCTGCGTCATAGACAGTTCGCGTACCACGAACGGGGCTGGTCGCCCCTTCGATATAAGAATCCGTTTGCGCAATAGCCCGACCGGCATTATCGTAAAGGGTGCGAGAGATAGACCACACGACTTCTTCCGCACCGCTGGCATTCGTCTTGCGCGTTTGAGTTCGCGTCTGAATTACGCGACCATTGATGTCGTAAGTTGTTTCTGACCGCAAACCTTCGTTACTAATTGAAGCGATCGGCTGTCCGATCGGATCGATGGCGCTGGACGATTTTAAGATGATGTATTGCGCAGGAATAACCGCCGTTTCGAAGCCCGCAGTGATGAACTGGCCTGCAGGTAGCCTGGCGCTCACTGAGCCCGTTGCCTTGCGTTCGTCGTCAAAGTAAGTAATCGACAACATTTGCATTTGCGATGCGCCGGTTCCTTCCAGACTCCAACGGGCTACCGCATCTCCGTTTTCGTTGTAGCGAACTTCCGCCGCTCGGCCTTGGCCCGGCGTCACCGCAGTGATCTCTCCAAAACTGTTGTAACTTGCGGTGAACTGTGTGTTGCCATTGCGATCATTGGTGGACTTTACATTGCCATCAGCATCGTAGGAAAGCGATGTCGAATTGCCGTAGCTGTCGGAGGTGTAGGTCAAGTTTCCGGTATATTGATCGAAAAAATTGGTCGTCGTGTTGCCCAACGAATCGGCCTGCGAGGTCGGAGCTCCGAATTCATTGTAAGTGGTAAACGTCTTATTGCCGTAGACATCGGCCGCTTCGATCAAGTCGCGGGCCGTGTTGTACTTGTTAGTGTTAGTCAAGTCGTTGGTCTGGCCGCTGGTTGTGTCGTCCAGTCCGACAACTTGTGTCTCGCTCAGCAGGCGGTCTTTATCGTCGAACAGCCGCTTGACGGTCACGCCTGCAGGATTGACTTCGCGAATGACATTTCCGCGAGTGTCTTTGGCTTGCGTAAAGGTGTTGCCAAGCGGATCGGTCATCGTTTCGGTCCGATTGGCGACGTCAAATTTCAAACCGATTTCGCTGCCGGACGGGCCCTTGAGCTTATCGACTCGTCCTTCGGCACTGTAATTGGCTTTCACCGCCGTGCGGCCTAAGGGGTCAATGATCGTATCGAGATAGTGCTTGGGTGCGTTCAAGTAGGTGAATTTGGTTTCAGCGCCTACGCGGTTCTTTACCTTAGTCAAGTTGCCCAAGTCATCGTAGGTGTACTCGATGCGATGACCTTTGGGATCGACTATTGCTGTGATGCGTCTTGACCAATCGCGTTCAAATTTGACTGACTTGCCCGAGTCGGAGAAAATTCCGTCGTCGCGGAACTCGAGCACATTGCCGTTGCGGTCGATCGTCGAACTGAGTTCGCCTGTCTTGGCATCCATGACCAGCGAAGTGCCGTTGCGGAGCTTGAGTTCGTAGCTGCCACCAAAGGCAGGATCGGCTGGGTTATAGAGATGGCCGGTACCATAGTCGAGATAATCATCGCCGACTTTCGTGAGCGGTAGCGTATCCACGATCAGCTTGCTCTTGACTCCGAAGTCAGGCTGGAAGGCCGGAATATAATCGAGCACGTTTCCAAACAGCACGGTGCCGGGTTTGCCATAGAACGTAAAGCCTTCTTTCGAACCATCGGCTTGAGTAATAATCACTCGATCGCCATCGCGGAACGGTTTGTAACCCGACAAGTCCGGAATGCGTCCCGGATCCATTTGCACTTCGACCTTGGTGGTGGCAATATCCAATGACCAACCAAAGCCAAAATCACCTTGCTTGCTGGCATTTAAGGAATCGTAACTGCGGGTGATAATGATCGGGATGCCTGCCAGCGGGACCTGCAGGTCGGTAAAGCCGACCGTGAAGTTACCCATCTTGAGTGAGCCTTCGACGTTGAAGCTTGCAAAGTCGTAGGTCTTGTGCAGGCCTTCATCGGTCGCCGTTAGTTGCAAACTATAGAGGCTGTTGCGGAGCATGGTGGTGTCGATGTAAGCCAGGTTCGACGCAATAACACTGCCAGTGCCCGTCCAGGACTTAACCACATCGCCTGTCTCGGTATCGGTTAGATCTAGTTTCCAGTTCAGGCCCGTCGGCAAATTGTCGTTGACAGTGCCTACCACGGTGAAAGGCTGGGTCACTGTGGGCGGCACATTGATCAACTGCGCTACTGGTGGCTGCTCGTCGCTAGGATTGGGGACTAGCATCACTAACTGCGCAGTGCCGCTGCGATTCGAGGAGTCGACAGCGGTAGCCGTAAACGATAGCGAGCCGATCATTGCCGCTGTGAGGGTGAGTCTGGCTTGTCCTTGAGCATCAAGGGTCAAAGCTTGATTGAAAGTTGTGATTTGGCCGTTTCGGTTAGCCTGGACTAAAGTCAGCGTGCGCGTCACAACTTCTACATCGTCAATGGCCAAGACCTTCAGTACTACTTCGTCTCCTACACGGCCAAACGGATTGCCGTTGGAATCGCGTGCATCGGTGGTCAGTGTGACTGTCGGGTCGGTCAAATCGGCGGTCACCGACAGTGACACGGGTTGCGAAACCGGTGTTGTCACACGTCCATCGGTTACTTGGATTGTAAAGTTCACTGTACCGACGTTGCTGGCTGCGGTTTGCCAGCGGACGCGGCCATTGTTATCGATGGTCATGCCGGTGGGAGCGCCGACCAGACTGTAGGTCAGCGGATCGAAGTCCAGATCCTTAACGACTACATCGTATTGGTAGAGCGCGCCGCCGGTGACATTGGTAAGTGGACTCGAACCATAAGTAGGCGCACGGTTTGGTTGCTTGATGTCAATCGTCCAGCGTTGACTGTGCGTCAAACCGGCTGGATCGGTGGCCACGGCTTTGAAGGTTGCCGTTTGGCCGATCATATTGGTCGGAGCAGCCCATTGAATGATGCCAGTCGAACTATTGATCGAACTATTGGCTGGCCCCGATTCAAGGCTATAGACAATGGTCCCATTCTCCGGATCGACGGCATCGACATCGTAAGTGTAGGTCGTTCCGCCATCGACTTGCAGTGGCGGCAATGTCGTGATGCGAGGCGGATCATTGGGTTCCGAGGCGAGCACTTGTACGTCGAAGATCTGTTCGACGCCCGCTCCAAACGCATCAGCGGCCCGCACGTAAACGCGTTGCATGCCACCGGCTGGGATTTGGCTAGGGGTCCAAGTCAATCGACCCGTGACAGGATCGATGGCCATGTCATCCACTTCGGTTCTTGGTCGCAGTGAATATGTGATTGGATCGCCATCGGCGTCGCTAGCCACGACGTTATAAACGTATTGCTTGTTGACATAGGCTTGCACGGGCGGATTGCTGGTGATGATGGCAGGGGTATTGGTGCCGCGTACGGTCAGCAAGAAGCTCTGCGTATCGGCGGCGCCTTGAGTATCGACGACTCGCACATTCAGTTGGTGTTCGCCGACTTGTCCAATGGTTGGTTTCCAAGTTAGCAAGCCGGTTTGAGGATTGATGAGCACGCCCGTCGGTGCGGCCGAGCCCACGGTGGCGCCATAAACGGCCCAAGTCAGGGTATCGCTATTAGGATCGGTGGCGGTTGGACTATAGACATATTGCAGGTTGGCAACAGCAGTTAACTTGGGAGTGGAAGTGATCTTGGGTGGCTGATTGTCGGGATTGGCCGAGACATTGATCGCGTAGATCTCCTGGTCCATTCCACCTCGACCGTCTAAGACTTGGACAGTAAAGCTGTGAGGCGTGGTCGTCGTGATCTGCGAGCTGGTCGGCTTCCACTGGACCACTCCGCTGGCATCGACTTTCAAGCCCGCTGGTCCTGAAACCAGAGTGTAGGTCAGAGGGTCAGAGTCCTGGTCGGTGGCTTTGAGTTGTTGGACATAGTTCAGATTCACCGTCGCTTGATTGCCCGGTGGATCGGTGAACTGAGGCGCATGATTGTTCATTGGATCTTGGACGGCCACCGTGAAGGTCTGGCTATCGCCTGCGCCTGCCAGATCGGTCACCGCGACCACAATTTTCCATTGTCCTAAAACATTGGGTGTCCATGTAAGCAGTCCCGATGTGGAGCTTATCGTCGGTACATTGCTTTGTGCTGTCTGGCCTGATAGCGGCGTTAGGGATACGAATCGATAGGTCAGCACTTCACCTGGGTTGGGGTCATCGACCACCATCTGGTACGAATAGGGCATGTTGATGTTGTTGGTCGCACCGGGCGTCGAAGTAATCACTGGCGCCGCGTTACTATCCACTGGCAAGTAAAACTCTTGGGTCGTGGAGGCACCGCGAGAATCGGTAGCTTTGGCTACAAAGCGATACGAACCACCGCCGGTGGAGGTCCAGCTAACCAAGCCGGTCGTGCTACTAATCGTTGCTCCCGTCGGTTTTACGTCCAAAGAGTAGGTTATGGTGTCGCCGTTTGGATCGGTCGCATCGACATCATAGGTCCATGCGCGATCCTTGGCGGCCGGGCCACTGGGGCTGGAGGTGATTACCGGTGGCTTGTTCGTTGAGACAGGGGCATCCACGGTCAAGACATACGATTGCGTTTGGAAAGCGGCTAGTGGGTCGCTGACTTTCAACGTGACGTTGAACTGGCCAGTCGTAGTCGGCGACCAGGTGATCAGTCCGCTGGAACTGATGTTCATTCCGGTGGGTTTGACATCCAAGGTGTAAGTGAGTTGATCCCCATTGGGATCATAGGCATCGAACTGGTATTGGTACAACTCGCCTAAACGCGTTGGATTAACCGGCAGAGAGCGGATGACGGGGGCTGCATTGGCGGGCACCGAGGCTACAGCGCCAATTGTAAAGGTCTGATCTTCAAAAGCGCCTTGCGGGTCGGTGACGCGGACCGTGAATGCGAGCGAACCAACGGCTGTGGGAGTCCACGTTAGGACCTTGGTCGTTTGATTCAAGCTGACTTGGGCATTTCCTACCGGCGCGATGAGGGAATAAACTAACGAAGATGCAGCATCATTAGGATCGCTAGCTGCAAGCTGATACTGCCAGGCTTGTCCTACGACAGCTGGTCCCTTGGGGTCTGAAGTGAAGGTGGGCGCGGCGTTGGCCACGATAACCGTCAAGTTAAATGATTGGGTACCGATGGCGCCTGCGAGATCGGTGGCTGATACCACAAAAGCAAATGAACCAATTGCGGTAGGAGTCCACTCGATCAAGCCGGCGGTGGCATTGATTTGAGCACCTCTTGCGAGGCTGGCGGCATCTAATGAGTAAGTAACGGCGGAGCCCTCAGGGTCGATTAGCAGTCACGAAAACGTTATAGTCGCCTTCTTGGCTGAGTGTTGGCTTCCAACCGATGCGACCGGTAACTGGGTCGATCGCCATGCCTTCGGGGCCAGAGGAGAGGGCATACGTGATCGCGTCGTTGTTGGGATCGGTAGCATCAACATCGTAGACATAAGCCTGCCCGACGGCGGCGAGAGTCTTAGGCTTGGATACGATTGTGGGCGAGGTGTTGTAGATAACGTTTCGCGACTGTGTGGTGATCGTGAATGATTTTGTGTCGCTGGCTCCGTTGCGGTCGAAGACTTTCACTGTCACGTTTTGTGGTGGCAAGAGTTCTTGACCTAATGGCGGATACCAATTGATTAGGCCGGTAAAGGAATCAATCGTCATTCCGGCTGGACTGCTGGTCAGGTAATACTTCACCAGTCCACCTTCGGGATCGGTGGCCGTGGCTTGGATTTGCACAGGTCGAGCCACTTGAGTGGTTACTGATGGTATAGCGCTTAACACCGGAGGCAGATTCCCGGCACCGAGTTGGCTGACGACGAGGTCAAAGACTTGGACATCGAATCCGCCGCGACCATCGGAGACTTCGATGCCAAAGCGGTAATGGCCGGCGGCAGGCGGAGCCCATGAGATAAGAGCTGTTTGCGGGTCCATTGTCGCGCCGTCAGGCGCTTCGGTCAATCGATAGGTGATGTTATCGCCGTCCGGGTCGACTGCTTTCACGAGATAGAAATAACCGGAGTTGATGCTAACGGGTATTGAGCCTAAAAGCTGGTTGGTGGCGTTGTTGACTAAATGCAGGTCGAACGAGTGGGCAATGCCAGTGCTAGAAATAGTCGTATTAAATGTGGCGGTGTCGCCCGGCATGAGGCCGGTTCTAATGGTTGGAGTCGCAGTAACAGGTTTGCCCAGGGGGGAAGATTCCAAGCGAACGTCGATTGGCTGTAACGTTGTCGCTCCCAGGCCAGAGATGTACGCGGTCGTGTCGTAGATGGCATCCGATGTGTCCGCAATGATAAACGTCAGCTTATTACCGCTCGAACCGGCCGTCAGTTGCTTGGTAAAGGACATTACCGAATTGGTCGTCTTGGGAAGTAAGCTACCGGCAATACCGCTATTTGGAACAAGGATGCCGTCGGACTCCGTTCCATCGACGAACTGAAAGTCTTGATGATTGATGTTGATCGGATCGCCGGCCGAAAACGCAATGTTCTGATTGTTCACATAGAGCCCAAAAGCATCCAGGAACTCACTGCCCACATACTCGCGAAACTCATCGGAACCAAAAACCACGTTGAACGAAACCGCATCTTTTCCAGCGGCGAGATCAAAGTCGATGTCGATTTGAGTGACATCGAAATAAGGATATTGCGAGCCGGAGATGGGAGCCAAAAGTCCAATCTGTGTCGGATCACTTGTCGCGCCTGAATAAGCCTGTGAGAAGCCGGAACTACGATTAGGGCCGCTACTATACTCTTTCGCGTTGCCAGTTGTAATCACAATTCCGTGACGATTCATACCGAAGTAATCACCGTTGTTGGTAAACACGCCAGTCGTTGCTGCCACCAACTCAGGAGTGCAGCCGGATGATGGATTGGGAAAGGCGGAAACCTGATGAGTCAGTTGAGGCGTACTGACAATTACGGGCGGACGATTCAGCGGTGATGGCTGGACATAGATCTCGTAGCTTTGCAAGGCGCTGCCACCGCGTCCGTCTTGGACCAGCAACCTTACCGGCACAAGTTGTCCAGCGTACTGATCGGTCGGGGTCCAACGCACATCGCCCTTTGCGTCAATCGTCAGACCGGTTGGGCCGCTCTCAACGCTGTACGATAATACGTCATTGTCGGGATCGGTGGCTTTGCCATCGTAGAAGTATTCACTTCCTACTTGCGCATCGACCACTGGCGACGAGACCCAAACCGGAGGTCGATTCGGCAAACTCGATAGAACACTGACGATATAGCTTTGGCGATCGACACCGCCTCGGCCATCGGTAACTGCGATCCAAACAGTATGATTTCCAACGTCGGCCTGGGTCGTAGTCCAGCGCACGTTTCCTGTTGAAGAATCGATTGCCAGGTCGCCTGGTCCGGAAATCAGCCGATACGTTAGAGCATCTTTGTCTGGATCGGTAGCGCGTGAGTCGTAGCGATATTCCTGACCAGCGGTGACCGAAACTGTCGGTGCGGTGATGAAACGAGGTGCATGATTAGTGGCACCAAAGACGACCAAGTCGTAGTCGAATTGCATTTGATCGGGATTTACAAATTCCAGCGTGAATAAACCAGAGGATGCTTTGGCAGGGAAGTAATCTCCAGTGACCAGGGTGGTAATGTCGTAGTAGGGTATGCCTTCGGGACTAATGCCATCCGCATTTCTGAGTCTCACGCGAGGGTCAGAAATATTCTTCACTCCTACCAAAATAGGACCGCTTAGCGAATAGTTGCGTTGGTTGTTAACCGTGAGATCAACAAACAGCACCCGCGACTGTTCGTTGAACGAAGTGCGACCATACTCTGGCAATAGTCCTGTCGAAGCGGCAGGAGTTGTAATGGAAAAATCTATGTTGTTGTATCGAGTTGGGTTGGTGACAGTGACATTAACCGCGGATGAAGTTGTGGCTCCAGCTAAATCGGTGGCCGAGATCGAGATCGGTGACGTTGTGGTGATGGCTTGAACGGGTTGGAAGAAGTTGCCAGCCACATCGACCGTCGCTGCGGGTTGGCCTTCAACGGTCACGGTCGTGACTTCACTCGAACTGGACGAGACATTACCGGACACAAGATAAATTTCACCCTGAGTCAACGTCGCACCCGTCGTGGGTTGACCGGTCACTATCACTGGCGGATCGGCAATACCTTCGGCAAACTGATTGCTTGGATGGAGGGACCAGGAGCCGCTGGCCGTTCGATTACCGCTCAACCATGTTGTGGCGCCCGGGTATACATAGACCTTTGAATCAAATCGGTCCACTACCCACATATCGCTGCCGGTGGTCGGATTGAGAGTGATTCCCGAGGGATCATTGTTGGCTGGGTCGAGATTCCATCGACCCAAGTAAGTTCCGTCGACTTGATAAACAAAGACTCGCGACGTATTCCCATCACGTCGATCAGTGATCCACAGCTTGCCGTCACGAAAGACCATACCGGATGGGTTACCGTTAGTCTCTTCGGGATTGCCATTGACGCGGCGCAGGTTGAAAGCTGACGTATTTGATTGCGAGCCAGAGGTCCAAGCCGCCCCGCCAGCAAAAAAGAACACTTGATCGCGCGCATCATCGACGATCCAAATATCCGTTCCGTTGGTTGCGATATCTTCGGGTTGATTGCCCGCTTTGGAATTCCATGAACCTAGATACACTCCAGTCCCAGTGTAGACGTTAATGTCTCGTTCGGCGGACACGATCCAAAGCTTTGAACCATCGGCATTGGACGCTGCCCCACGCGAGCGCTGCTTAGTGCTGTAATGATCAAAGCGTCCAGCGAATTGGCCACTGGCGCCGTACATAAATGTTTCGTGTTCTGATTGATCGGGAATAAAGAATTTTGCTGGAATCTGTCCGGGCGTTACCACTATCGTTACTAAAGCAAGCGTAGAAGTTGCCGATCCATCGGTCGCGCGATACGAAAATGTATCGGTGCCCGAGAATCCGGGGGCAGGAGTATAAACAAATGAACCATTAACATTTACTGTCAAGGTTCCATTTGCTGTCTGTGTGTATGAAGCGACCAATAACGCCTGATTCTCGATATCAACATCATTCAAAAGTAGCCCGGACGCAGGCACGTTCAATACCAAACCGCTAGCAACCGTATATTGGTCGGGGTTCGCGATTGGGGCGTCGTTGATCGGTGTGACCGTAATGGTCACGGTTGCAACGCCTGATAGTGCTCCTTTAGCATCCACCGCTTTATAGGTGAACGTGTCCGTGCCGGCGAAATTTGCGTTCGGTCTGTAGTCGAACGAGCCGTTAGCGTTCCACTGCAAGAGACCATTGGTCGTGGTTGTTTGAACCTGGGCCGTCAGCGGGTCGTTGTTGGGATCCGTATCATTCCCAAGGATTCCCGGCGCCGATATCGTCAAAAGTTGATCTTCGCCGATTGCATAGCTGTTAGCCACCGCAACCGGCGGACTATTCGCGTCAACGTAGGCCAGGAGCGGTGAGACTGCCATGAACAGCAACCCGAATCCCAGTAACCCACCACGGGTGATGTTATAGTCCTCTGTAATTCGATCCCACGAAAGATTGAGGACCAAACGCCCCAATGTGATCTCAAAAAGGATAGTTAACAGCACCCAGATAGAACCGATAATAAGAAGCTGATATCTCGTCCTTGCTCCGATCCAACTGATCAGGAAAAGCGTTACACCGAAGATCAAAAGCGAGCCAGTGAAGACTGAAATTTGCCTCGCATGAAAGTCGCCCATTATCGGCGCAAGCAGCAAGTTCCGCAAAACGCCGTGAACGGTTTCGACCGCAATAATGACCAGCCAAACAACTAAGGCTCGAAGAACGAACATGCGTGGCTTCCCGTGACGTTGTCAGTACCCATCGTTACAAATCCTGGTGTATCGTAAGCTCTACACTCTTGCCCATGTCATATCGCTTAAATCCAGTTGGTATTGCT
Source organism: Planctomycetia bacterium (assembly GCA_031412515.1). Taxonomy (GTDB): domain Bacteria; phylum Planctomycetota; class Planctomycetia; order Pirellulales; family Pirellulaceae; genus Aureliella. Next base: position 20,551 of record JANODD010000226.1, read on the forward strand.
CATGATTGCCCCATAATGGTTCGATTATCCCCTTGCTGTATCCTAGGTACAAACCATGAATTCAGTTTCTCTGCTACAGCGGTTGCACCAGCACCGTATTTGGGCGAATGAAAATCTGCTTGCAGCTTGTCAGCCTATGAGCATGGAGGAGTTGCTTCGGCAATTCGAAATAGGCCAAGGATCGATTTGGCGCTCGCTGCTGCACATGTATGCAGCCGAGTTTGTGTGGCTCGCTGCGTTGCTTGGAGAAGTTGACGCGGTCGCCCCGGGGGATCGGCCGAATCGACTCCCAGGAAATCAAGAAGGTGAATCCCCGATTACGGCTCTCGATGAACTCGTTAGACAATGGAGGACACTAAGAGAGCGTTGGAACGCTTACCTAAGCACACTCGATCCTGAGTCCCTCGACGATATCGTTTACCGGAAAAGCTCGAGTTCATTTGCGTGCAAGACTTTTGGAAGCCGACGATCCGACATCCTGCTCCACGTATGCACTCATGCTCACTATACAACTGCGCAAGTGGTCAACATGCTCAGGCAGTCCAAAATCACGGTGCTGCCTGAAGTGATGCTAATCACGCTTGCTAGACAGGAGACCATAGAAAAACTTGAGTGAGAACTATAGGACATCGTCCCAACCGTTCATTGCACACCTGTGGTTATTATTTGCAAAAAGTGGGGTGAACGCGGTTCCGCTCTGATCAAAACATCGAAGCGTTTTTGTAAGCGGTAAAAAACTAACGCTTCCAGAGGGTGTACTCTTGTATCGGCTCACGGAAAACTGGCCCGGAGGCGTTCAACGTGTGCGAAAAATTGCCAAAATAGAAGGTTTTATTCCTTACGCACTTGCTACTTATGAGCGGAATAACCTCCTAATCTCCCAAATGCCATGTCGGTTGTCGTCGTCCTCTACAAAGGGGCAAGACCGTTGGCAAGATCGCGGAACTCCTCCAGAGGCTGGCACATTGTTTGCAGATACGCGTCGCTGACAAACTGACCCGATTATCGAAAGGAGAGCCGGCCTTTTCTATCTTCGATGGATACAGTTAATAGCAATCACTTGTTATAAAAGCTGGAGTTAAAATGGAAGAGTTACAGGTAGCGAAGGCGGGGCTTGTTGTATTCAGTCACTTGCGTTGGGACTTTGTTTTCCAGCGCCCCCAGCACCTTTTATCACGATTTGCAATTAACCGACCTGTGATTTTTATTGAGGAACCGGTTCTAGATAGTGAGCGGGAGGCTCACCTGGAACAGATTCAGGTCAACGAACAATTGCTTGTGCTCCGGCCGCATACGCCGCTATCTTCTCCAGGCTTTGCGGAGGATCAAATACCGATTCTTCAAAAGCTTTTGTATGACTTCTTTCAAAAGCAGGTCGATTCGTTCGTCGGTTGGTTTTATACTCCACTCGCATTACCACTGCTCGAGGTTGTTCCGCACAGTCTGGTCGTCTACGACTGCATGGATGCGCTCGACGCGTTCCTTAACGCACCTGAGCTACTGAAGCAGCGTGAAGAGGAATTACTGGAAATCTCCGACTTGGTATTCACAGGTGGATCGAGTCTTTACCAACGATTGAAAGGACGGCATGACAATGTTCATTGCTTCCCGAGCAGTGTTGATGCCAAGCATTTCGCCAGTGCGGTTGTTTCCGGTGAAGAGCCTGGCGATCAACGTGATTTGCCTCATCCGCGGCTGGGTTACTTCGGTGTGATCGATGAACGCATTGATCTCGAGTTGATTGATGTCCTGGCCAAGTTCGATCCTTCTTGGCAGATCGTCATGGTGGGGCCTGTAGTCAAGATTGCCAAGGAAAGTTTGCCCCAGCACAACAACGTTCATTACTTGGGGCAAAAAGCCTACGCTGAACTGCCAAGCTATCTAGCTGGTTGGGATATATGTCTGTTACCTTTTGCGATGAATGAATCGACCAAGTATATCAGCCCTACTAAAACGCTTGAGTACATGGCAGCTAAAAAGAAGATTGTCAGTACTCCAGTTACGGACGTGAAGCAACATTACAGCCATGTTGTGTCGGTCCAAAGTGATCGGCAAGCTTTCGCAGTCAGTTGCCGAGAGTTGCTGAACGAATCCAGTGAAGCCACCGCTGCACGCTCAGCGGGTATGCAACGTGTCCTGGCGTCGACCAGTTGGGATTTAACCGTCGAGCGCATGGCAACGTTAATCGACGAAGCTCTTTTGATAGACGGCCCCAAAAGAGTCTTGACTTCTTCGCGCCCACGCAAAGATCGTCCGGTAGTCGTGATAGGAGCCGGTCCCACTGGGCTGAGCGCGGCTTACCACCTCGGGGAATCGGCCATCCTTGTTGAACAGAACGACAAGGTTGGCGGGTGGTGCCGTTCTCTGACCAGCGATGGTTTCACCTTTGATTTTGCTGGTCACATTATGTTTTCGAATGACCCCTACGTGCATCAACTCTACGAGATGCTATTGGGAGACAATGTGCATTGGCAGAACCGCGAAGCGTGGGTCTACAGCAAACAAGCCTACACGCGATATCCGTTTCAGGCCGCTCTATACGGATTGCCGGCAGAAGTCATTAAGGAATGTATTATTGGAGCAATTGAAGCCAAGTATGGTTCGATCGCTGAGGGCAACACCTCGTCTGCCCCAAGTCCGAACGGCACTACTGCATCCACTTCGACAACTCCGCTGAAATCGTCCGCTGTATGTGAAGGCGATGTAAAAGATTGCTGTGGGGATGGCGTCATGGAGAGCACTGCCAAACTTGGCAAAGCTGCATCCAGCAGCAAAGCTACGGCGTCCAACGGAAGCGCTCATTCGGGACCGGCCAATTTTGAAGAGTTCATTTACAAAGTCTGGGGGAAGGGTATCGCCAAGCATTTTGCGGTTCCTTACAACCGCAAGTTGTGGGCGGTTCCATTGTCAGAGATGGAGACCTCATGGCTGGGTGGACGTGTACCGATGCCGGACTTGGGAGAAATGATTGAAGGCGCCTTGCAACCGCTGGCAAAACCGCTTGGACCGAACTCTCGTTTTGGATATCCACTACGCGGAGGCTTTCAAGCGCTGATGGATGGATTCTTACCGCATCTAGACGGCCGCTTGCTGTTGGGACGCCGCGTTGCTGCCGTTTCAGCTCGCGCTCGCCAGGTGACGCTCAGCGACGGAACGATATTGCATTATGAACAGCTGGTAAGCACGATGCCTCTGCCGGTACTGATCAAGATGCTTGGAAATGAAGTTCCAGAGGCTGTACGGCGAGCCGCCGGTGGACTGCGCCATGTTTCGGTTCGCTGTGTTAACTTAGGCATCGGTCGCGAAGCACTGACTGAAAAGCACTGGATCTATTATCCAGAAGAGACAGTCTTTCATCGGATCTTTGTTCAAGGAAACGCCAGTCCTCATTGCAATCCGCCTGGCGGTTTCGGTTTGACATGTGAGATTACTTATTCGCCTCATAAGCCGTTGCCGTGTGACGGTCAAGAGCTCATCCAGCGCTGTATCGATGATTGTCGTTCAGTCGGCATGATTGGTGATGACGATCCTATCTGGACTGCCAATCAGATTGATATGCCTTATGCCTATGTAGTTTATGACCATGCTCGTCCTCAGAACGTAGCTACTATTCGTCAGTGGTTAGAGTCACAGGACATCTACCTCGCCGGTCGCTACAGCGAGTGGGAGTATTTTAATTCGGACCATGCTTTCATCGCAGGCAAGAAGATTGCGGAGATGATTCAAGAAAATCGCGATCGATCGGAGAGTACCGCTGTTCAACAGCTTGTACCCAACGCCATGACTCAAACTGGTAATGCGAGCAGCGAATTTTCATCCACTGCCCTTATTGGCCAGCGACAGCCTTCGACGCTCATCCCTTGATGATAGAAATTTGACTTAGTTCCCTTTTGTTCTTTTTTTCACGTACGACAATCTTTTCTCTGCGAAGGAAAGTTTATGGATAATTTAACTAGCCTGGTTTCCCCTCAAAGACGGCCAACTCTGCAAGAAGACAATACTTGGAGAGACACGTGCGAGCAGTTCCTTGCTTCGGTACCAACCCATCTTCAGGATCGAGTGGAATGGGCGCTCCACAATTTGCACTCAGGTGGAACAGGATTAAGGAATTGGGTGGCGGCGATCGCTTGGCGCGGGGGCAAACTGCCCGAACACGTACCGCCCGAGATCATTGACGTCTACATGTGTGACGAGGAAGCGGCGCCACTGCACGACTGCGAATCGTGCGGCATGGCCATCCCTGTGCGTGCCAGCCGTACAGCCACAATTGAAGAGGAACCGGAGTATGTATACTTCAAAGCTTGCCCAGTGTGTGGCGGTCGGACGGGTCATTATCTGTTCTTTTCTCGGCAGTTTGATTGCCCGGACATGGATCTCAAGTTCGAGCGCAATGTAAAGCCTAAGTAGGTATGTCTTGCCCGCAGTATGCCTAAAGTTGTTTCAGCTTTAGGCACAGACCGATCAACGAGAAGGAGTAGCGTTGCCGTGATTGAATCTTTGATGGACAGCGAGAAATTACAACTGTGGGGAGGCATTGAATGTACGGTCAGTCGTGTGGGCGATTACTACCGAGACCAATTGGTTGAAAGCGGGCACGCCGAGCGAAGTGAAGATATAAACCTACTTTGTGAGCTCGGTATTAGTGCGGTCAGGTATCCCGTCCTCTGGGAACGTGTGATGCGTTCTCAGCGTGATGCCACGGACTGGAGTTGTGCCGATTGGCGTTGGTCCGATCAAAGGCTGGCTGAATTAAAAGCAAGAAACGTCGAGCCAATTCTAGGTCTAATTCATCACGGTAGCGGTCCTCAATTTACAAGCCTGCTGGATGAAGGATTTGTCGCAGGACTTGGACAGCACGCAGCACAAGTAGCTCGCAGATACCCGTGGGCCCAGTGGTACACGCCCGTCAATGAACCGTTAACAACGGCTCGATTTAGTTGTCTCTATGGTCATTGGTATCCTCATGCGCGTTCGGACGAAGCGTTTGCGACGGCATTAGTGCTTCAGTGCCTAGCCACTGTAGAGGCCATGCGGTCCATCCGACATGTGAATTCCGCGGCCAAGCTGGTGTTGACGGAAGATCTTAGCAAGATACATAGTACAACGCGTCTGCGTCGGCAGGCGGAATTTGAAAACCATCGACGTTGGTTGTCGATCGACTTGCTGACCGGACGCGTCACGCGATCGCATGCTTTGTACGAATACTTAGCCCGATCACCTCAGTTGGTTAGCTTACTAGATCGGCTCGCTTCGGATCCCGCTCCACCGGACATCTTGGGATTCAATTACTATTTGACCAGCGAACGTCATTTGGATGAACGCATGAAGAGCTATCCGGCTTGGTCTCACGGAGGTAATGGACGTTTGCGATATGCGGATGTCGAAGCCGTCCGCGTATTACGTAACGGAATCGATGGGCGCGAAAAGCTATTGGAAGAAGCGTGGGATCGTTACCGAATTCCGATGGCCGTTACAGAAGTCCATTTGTGTGGGACTGCAAGTGAGCAAATTATTTGGCTCCGCGATTGTTGGAGAGGAACTCAGGAGCTTCGCAGTCGAGGTGTGGACGTTCGGGCAGTCACTGTATGGAGCCTGTTTGGTTCTTATGACTGGAACACTCTTTGCACGTGTAAAAACGGACACTATGAACCGGGCGCCTTTGACGTCAGTTCAGGTCGGCCGGTTCCGACGCAGCTCGCCAGTTATGTCAAGCAACTCGCCGGCGGAATTGAAGCCCCCGATTCCGAGCCTAGCCCACCTGGTTGGTGGCAAAGTGAATCACGATTGATTTATCCATTCCGTGCGAATGAAGAAATCAAAAAAGACTGGCAACCCACTGTTGATTTAGCGGCGGAGTCGTTATGCACGGCGGCCTCTGCTCTGGCCCCGGAGTAGTTTAATGCAGTCGAACAACGGCTTGAATACAGATCCACATCCCCGTCCCCAACTCGAAAGAGCTGGCTGGATCTCTTTGAACGGTGAGTGGGATTTTGCCTTGGATGTTCACGGCAAAGCCTGCTGTATAGAAGATATCCACTGGGATAAAAAAATTCGTGTGCCGTTCGCGCCTGAAACAAAAGCGAGCGGCGTTGGATACACCGACTATTTCCAAGGATGTTGGTATCGACGCCAATTTCGTGCGCCAACCCTTCAGGCCGGTGAACGTCTGCGTCTGCACTTTGGCGCAGTGGACTATACAGCCACTGTTTGGGTCAATGGCAAAAAAGCGGTGTCTCATGAAGGGGGTTACACGCCTTTTACCGCCGACATAACCGACTTGCTTAATGACGACGATGTCCAGACCGTTATTGTTCACGCCGAGGACGATCCGCTGGACCTGAGCAAGCCACGTGGAAAGCAGGACTGGCAATTGTCCCCGCACTCAATCTGGTACTACCGAACGAGCGGCATATGGCAAACCGTGTGGCTGGAAAAGGTGCCTGCTTCGTTTATATGCACCGTAAGATGGACGCCCAGCGTTCAGAACTGGGAACTGGGGTTGGAAGCCATTATTGTCGGCTCAAGAACCGAACGCTTGCAGCTCACCGTCAAGCTCACCGTGGGAAACAGTGTCCTCGCGGAAGATACATACCTTGTCATATCCGGTGAGATCCACCGAAGGATAGCGCTGTCGGATCCCGGCATCGACGACTATCGCAATGAATTGTTATGGAGTCCCACAAGTCCGACGTTAATTCATGCTGAGCTATCTCTGTGCGACGAGCAAGGCAATCTCATCGATTCGGTTCGCAGTTACACGGCCCTTCGATCCCTGGCCGTACAAGGCGATCGGTTCGTACTCAATGGCCGTCCTTATCAATTAAGATTAATACTGGATCAAGGCTACTGGTGCGATACGGGTTTAACACCGCCCAACGACGCTGCCCTGCGCCGTGACGTTGAACTGGCGAAGGCTATGGGTTTTAACGGAGTCCGCAAGCATCAGAAGATTGAATGTCCAGGCTATCTTTACTGGGCAGACACACTGGGGCTATTGGTTTGGGAAGAGATGCCCAGTGCTTACCGATTCACTCGCCCCTCGATTGAGCGATTGACGCGAGAATGGATGGAGGTTTTAAAACGTGATGCAAGTCATCCGTGCATTATCGCCTGGATGCCGTTCAACGAGTCGTGGGGGGTACCGGATCTGCCCGACAGTCCCGCGCAGCGACACTATGTACAGTCGCTCTATCATCTAACTAAGACGCTGGACCCGACGCGTCCTGTGATAGGAAATGATGGTTGGGAAAGTGTGGCGACGGACATCGTAGGCATTCATGATTATGATGACCGACCCGAACGTATCGCCCAGCGCTATGGTGCTGATGACCGATTGCCCCGCCTGTTCAAGCGAGAACGACCGGGTGGCAAGATGTTGATGCTCGGCGGGTCTTATGATTCTGATCAACCTCTCATGCTGACTGAGTTTGGCGGGATTGCGTTCGCGGCCGATAGTGCTCGAACTTGGGGTTACACGCGAGTCAGTACTGCCGACGATCTAGCCGAGGCTTACCGTCTGCTATTAGAGTCCGTTCACTCGTGCTCCATTTTAGCCGGCTTCTGCTACACGCAGTTCGCCGATACGTACCAAGAGGCGAATGGATTGCTATTCGCTGATCGCACACCGAAGTTTCCACTTGAGAAAATGCGTAACGCAACGCGCGGCACTGGGGCTCGCCACGAACCCATTGATGCTCAATGGCGCGAACGATTAATGAACGCCCAACGAACACAATATTTGATTCCCAGCGAAGACTATCGCACGTATACCGATAGGTAGCACCTAACGTAAATCATCCAACTTACTACATGTGCGGATAGGAGCCGCATGGTTCCCGTATGCATTCCATTCACGAACGGAAGCAGGTGGTGTAAGCCCAACTTCACTGATGCTAACATGCTCCAGTCACCACATAGTCCGTCCGTTGCCGTATTTACAGCGGGCATAGCCGGGTTAACTGTGGCCCACGAACTAGCAACGCGGGGGTACAAAGTTCGAGTTTTTGAATCGAACAAGCATGCTGGAGGATTCCTGGCATGCGCTCATTTCTCCGGCACTTATTCATTGAAAAACATGTGCTCCAAGTTAGTCCCACCAAATCGATAAACTGCCTCGCAAGTGGAATGGAATTTGCACACTCGATGAATACGTCGAAGCCGTATTGAAAAACTCGTAAGTCGATTTGGCGAAGTGATCATCTACCTGTTTTTACATCTGTAGGATATCTCATGTGCGAGTTTACTGTTCGATTGTTGATCGGTGCGCTGGCAGTAGTTTTTGCAGCCCAGCCGACCTTGGCTCAGCAGGCAAAGCCTAACGAAGAAATGCAAGCGGTGCTGGATGCATTAGCCAAGCTTGACCCCGAGCCCCTGGAGACGCTCACTCATGAGGAAGCTCGCAAACAGCCGGGTCCGCCCGCGGCATTGAAGGCGATACTCGCGTTGGACGGAAAGAGTACGGAACTGCCAGAGACTGTCAGTGCAGTGAAAGATATTGCTTTCCCGACTGCTGTCGGCAACCTTCCTGCACGGATTTATACACCTAAGGGCGATGGGCCCTTTCCGGTACTTGTTTACTTTCATGGTGGTGGATGGGTGATCGCTAATATCGACGCTTATGACGCCTCATGCCGTGCGCTGGCCAATGCGGCCAAGTGCATCGTCGTGTCGTTCGAGTATCGCCACGCTCCGGAGAATCCATTCCCAGCCGCAGTTGATGACGCGTTTGCAGCATATCAATGGACGCTACAGTCCGCAGAAACGTGGAACGGCGATCCAAAGCGAATTGCCGTGGGCGGAGAGAGCGCGGGAGGTAACCTTGCGGCTATTACAACTTTGCGGGCCCGGGACACTAATGTGCAACCACCCGTGCACCAGCTACTCATCTATCCAGTTACGAATGACGACTTCGAGACAGCATCTTATAAGCAACATGCGAATGCCAAGCCACTAAACAAGAATATGATGAGGTGGTTCTTTGGTCATTACTTGCAAGCCAACGCCGGTACTGCCTTAGCCTTTCCGCTTAAAGCAAGAGATCTGTCGCAGCTTCCACCAGCCACAATTATCACAGCTGACATTGACCCACTTCGAGACGATGGAAAGCTGTACGCGGCGGCGTTGGAAAAGGCTGGCGTAAACGTCCAATACAAGAACTTCGAAGGTGTCACTCATGAATTTTTCGGTTTGGGGGCTGTGGTCAGCACAAGCAAAGAAGCGGTAAGGTTCGCAGCCGAAGGACTGAGAACAGGTTTCGCAAAGTAATCGCCACAGTCGATTCGGAGTAAGCTGATATTGATGGAATGGATCAAAATAGTTTCCAAGGGTCTGCTTACAACACTGATGGTCGGTGCCGGTACGATGCATTTTGTGAATCCCGACTTCTTCATCAGAATCGTTCCGCCGTATATCCCGTATCCTGCAGAGTTGGTCGCGCTCAGCGGGGCGATTGAGATTTCTCTTGGATTGCTGCTGTGGGTGCCCGGCTGGTCACAGCAGGCCGCTTGGGGCATTATTGCTTTGCTAATCGCCGTATTCCCGGCCAATATTTATCTGTTTCAACATCAGGAAATTGTTCCGGCCTCATCTACTGCGCACCTCGTACGGCTTCTTTTGCAGGGTGTCTTCATTCTTTGGGCATACTGGCACACATACTGTCACACACCACCGGCAACGTTACCTGCATGAGCGTGTATCATATTGTGGTAATGCTTTACAGCAATTCTTCAGTCCGCGCTGGTGCGCTGTAAGTCAATGCTGTGAAGCATTCTGCCGAGCGCATGTAGCTGGTTTCGTGAGAAACCGGGTGCACCGGTGACCTCTCTACTGCTTCCGGTTTCTCACGAAACCAGCATCCTTACTACGGAAAAACTAAGGAAAATGCTTCACAGCGCTGCCTGTAAGTCTATGCTAAATTCCATGAGGACAAACAGCTTCTATATGTTGTTTTGGTTGGCCAGCTTTTCAACTGGCCGGCCTGTTTGCGCGTACGAAATAGAGACCGTTGCAGGGCGCGCGATGGGCACTTCTTACACGCTCAAGTTTGACAGTCGTGGACTTGCTTTACCGAAAGAGAATATCTCAGCGTCTGTCTCCAAAGAGCTCGAGCGAATCGAATCCATATTCTCGCTTTATCGTTCTGATTCCGAGATCAGCCGGCTGAATGCAGCCCCGCCTGGCATATGGATTCCAGTTTCTAAAGATCTTTACGAGGTCGCTCAATATGCGGTTGAGCTTTACAATCAAACTGACGGTGCGTTTGACCCGACGCTGCAACCGCTGGTTGAGCTCTGGCAAAGTGATCGTCTAAGCGGTGCATGGAAACCGCCAACCCAGGAAGAGATCAACGGTCAGTTACAGTGCGTTGGCGTGTCGCAGTTCGCTTTTCGGTCTAATCCACCTTCGATTCAAAAACTGAATAAGCATGTCCAGCTCGATTTGAATGCACTAGTAGAAGGCTGGGCCATTGAACGTGTTCTTGATTTCTTGAAGCAAAATGGCTGCACGGATGCCTTGTTCGAAACAGGAGGTGAGTACGGGGCCATGGGGCGCAAGAGTGAAGGTGATGAATGGAAAATCGGTATTGAGGATCCGCATTCGCTATCGGGAGTCTATGCGACGTCGAGTTTAAACGACACAGCTCTTTGTACTTCGGGAATTTACCGGCAAACTCGCGAGTATGCTGGTAAACAGTACTCGCATATTATCGATCCTCGCACTGGTTCTCCAATTGAACACGACTTGCAGGCCGTTTCGGTACTCCACTGCAACGCAATGATCGCCGATGGTTGGGCCACCGCACTTATGGTTCTGGGGCCTGAGAAAGCAGAGGAGCTTGCAGAGAGACACGGGTTGGCTGCGAGCTTTGTAAAGCGGTCGTTTAACGCGTCTTCGCCCACGTTAACGAAAGCTGCAGTCGGAAAGATCTTACTCGTTGATGTGCAGCCTCAATGGCGTTTTCGGCAGTTCAGTCTTGCGGTTATTTGCGCATTGATTTGCTTTTCGTTTGTTATTGCGGTTATTGTTCGTCGCAAACAATCATAAGCGACAGATTTCACAGAGTTTTGTGGTTTTACCGTGGGTCGCCCTCTGCCGGATGCGACCCATGGTTCCCGACAATAAGCCGGTTGCACCCGGAAGGAAGCGTTCTGCGGAAACGACCCGCGAAAAGCCCCATTAACGATTGTGACAGTCGTTTCGATCGTACCAATCGCAGCGTAAAGCAGACGATGAAATCTACCTGATCACCTAGGATTTCGCAGTGCCCTTTAGACCGTAAGCTACGTTTCGATGGTTCGAAGAGTGTCCTAGGGGTAGGAAGGGTCTTTTTCGTCTGGGTAACCATGTCTTTTGTGAAGCGGTACTGGATTGCCGGATTGGTAATGATGTTGGTGGTCATTCATGCCATCATCATCGGCTACGTCCGATCGGAAGCGTCTCGCGTTCGAATTGCAGCAACTAATGAAATTCCGATTGGCGTCTATTACGTACAATCTCGCGACAACCGCTGGCTAACTCAGCTACGGGTGCATCTGCTTGTTAAGCCTGAGCGTCGCTTTGAAGCGAAGTCGACGATTGAACAGAATCGTTGGCTGATCCATGAAGTGATTGAAGAGAAGCTGCGTCAATTAGACCCATCCTTGCTCCACGACGCGGTCCTTCTAAAAGTCAAAGAGGAAATCAAAACGGCGTTGGATGAACGCATGCATGAGGAAGTGATCGAGCAAGTGCTTGTTAACGATCGAATTGTGCTACCAGCTAGCCGGTTTGAGTATCCGATGCCTCATAATGCGGTTGAACCGGAAGCCCTTTATACAGCCGTATCAAAAGAAGAGGTCAATGTCCAAGGGGACGGCAGCGACTTGATGGCGGGTCATGGCGAACAGGATGGTCATGGTGAACACGGCGAACATGGCGGAGAAGCAGGTGGTCATGGAGCGCCCGCGAGTGGACATGAAGCCGCGCCTAAAGCCGAGGGGCACGGAGAACCCGTCGATGAATCCGCCAAAGTAGATTTCAGTATACAGCCAAGTGGAGCAGAGTATTCTGGCGTCCGAGAAGCCCCGGCCCCCGCAGCTAGTGCACACGGAGGTGGACATGGTGGCGGCGGGCATGGCAAGCCAAGTGGCGGCCATGGCGGCGGACACTAGCGTCATCGCAATTTAATCTCACGGGTGGCACCCGGACTAGAATTCAGTTACATCTATCAAAACTTTTCCCATCGGTCCCTCTGCCAGGCGTGCAAATGCCGCGGGGACCTGCCGCATAGGAAATACCGAATCGATCACTGGTCGTTGCTTGATAGTATCTAACAAAGAAACTACTTGCAGCCAGGCTTTGCGATTCTCTTCAAGGCGATAGCTACCCACAGCGACGCCTCTCATTTGCAATCGCCGAAAGAACAGACTGGCTGTATTGAACTGTGGGACTGGACCGGCTAGCATTCCCACTAAACTTATGCACCCGTTCATTCCCAATGTGTCAATGATTTTCGGCAAAAGTGAACCTCCGATATTATCGACAACTAGATCTACGCGACGTGGCTGCAATACCTGCTTGAGCGCCGCTGTCCACTGAAGATCCTCTGGATTGAATGTCCACTTAGCGCCCAATTCAAGTAGCTTCGATGCTTTCTCAGAGCTTCGCGATAGTGCAATGACTGTATGGCCCATTGCGTAAGCCAACTGCGTTGCGGCAACGCCCACCCCTCCTGATGCGCCGCTAACTAATACAACGCTTGGACTTAGCGATCCGAACTGTGTTAACGCTTGATAGGCCGTCACGTATACAAGGGCTGCACAGGCTGATTGCTCGTCGGTCCAGTCGCGCGGGATTGTTTCCAAACATACCGCTGGGACCGTCACCTGTTGGGCGAGTGTTCCAGGACGCGAGACACCTGCTTCGCCTCTCAGCAACAAAGCTTTATCGCCAACATTCCAATCGGTGACCCCTTCACCTATTTTTGAGATGACTCCCACGGCATCGCGACCGAGTATGTGGGGGAGCGTTGGACGCGCTGGATATTGACCTTCTGCTAAATAGCGATCCGCGGGATTTAACGCCGCATAGACCACGTCGAGAGTCACTTCGCCGTTTCCAGGCGGTGCCACATCGTAGGTATCCAATCGGAGGCTATCGATGGTACCCACCTTGGGAAGCAGCCAAGCTTTCATGATCTGTTCTCGAATGAGGTCGGATTGTATTTTACGAAATTGGGTCGCTACGTAACCATTTAGGACGGCCCTCCTGGGCCGTCATAGTCGATACGTTGACGAGGTTAAAACGCTGACGAAGTAAAAACGCTGACGGACCAAGAGGTCCGTCCTATAATTAATACCATTATCTAGGCAAGCACTTCGAAAATAGCTTCAACTTCTACGGCTGAGTTGGTTGGGATTTGTGCAAAGCCGAGGGCGCTGCGGGCGTGGTAGCCGTTGCCGGTCTTGCCGAAGATCTGATGGAGCAAGTCGCTGCAGCCGTTGATGACCAAATGCTGCTCGTGAAACTCAAGCGTCGAGTTAACACAGCCAAGCAGCTTCAAGACTCGCAAGCCGTTGATCGAACCGTGGGCGTTCCAAATGGAGTTGAGGATCTTGACCGCACACTCCCGCGCAGCGGCTTGACCTTCAGCAACCGTGACTCCCGCGCCGAGCTTGCCTTTCATATCGCTGACATGCCCAGACGTAATGAGCAAGTTGCCGGTACGTACAACCATCGCCAGATAACCTGGCTCCTGCTTAGTGAACTTTATTCCTAGCGACTCAGCGGTTTCTTGAGGCGACATCTAGCACTTCTCCAGAGTTTGACGGTAAGGACACTTCGACTTTTCGACAATGTATCGAGAATCAGTCCGCTACGCAATTTGAGTGTGAGCAACGTAGCTCGCAATTGAGACTCAACCGGTCATCTTGGATAATAATTGGATAATAATTGGATAATAATGCGACGGCATCGTGTGATGTCCGTAGAGCGTGTCCGTAGAGCGGGCCTCCAGGCCCGCTACAACAATCCAGTCGGGACGGGAGTCCCAACCTACTTCATTCTAACGCACTTGGCTTTTATCGCGAACTTGCTTGAGCTTCTCCTTAAGCTCGCTGACTTTGGCAGGTTCCTGGGCGTAAAGATTTTGCTTCTGAGCCAGATCGTTTCGAAGGTTATAAAGCTCTCCTTCGTAAACATTCTTGGTGTAACCATTGGCTTCATCGAACCATTCGGGAACTTTCGATACGCCTCCAGTCTTTGCAGCGATCAAGACCCAGTCACCATGCCGCAATGCATAACCATTGGCGTTTGTGTTATGAACTAGTGTTTCACGGCGGCTCGGGCCTTCGCCTTTGATCATCGCAAGTTGGTCATAGCTGTCTTCTGCAGAGTCGGCTGGGATTTCGGCTCCGACTACATTGGCGATCGTGGCGTAGAGGTCGATCTGGCTGATCAGCCCTTCGTTGACTTTGCCGGCTGGAACCTTACCCGGCCAGCGAATGACGGTTGGGACTCGATGGCCACCCTCCCATATGTCCCGCTTCAATCCTCGCAGTGGACCCGAACTCCGATGATCAAAGTTCTTCAGTCGATCGTAAGCGTAGTGTTCAGGCCCATTGTCAGCACTGAAAATCACAAGCGTGTTGTCATCAAAGCCGTGCTGCTTGAGCGCTTGCAGGATCCGGCCTACGGTGTCGTCCGTCTGTGCGACGAAATCACCAAAACCATTAGCTTTTGACTTACCAACAAATTCAGGTGTTGGAATGATCGGAGCATGCGGTGACGTAAAGGGTACGTATAGAAAGAACGGTTCGTCCTGCTTCTGCTGCCCAATCCAATCGACGGCTTTGTCCGTCAGCGTAGGCATCACAGCCCAAAAGTCCCAATCCTTCACCGATGGACCAGGCCGGCATTCCCAAGCACCTTCAGCCGTCCGTTTCGGCGTACTGAGTGCGACCTTTGGCTCTGTGATAACTCGGTCATTCTCGAACCATGCATAGGGTGGAAAATTTGGAACATCATCACCGAAGTAGTAATCAAAACCATGTGACAACGGACCGCCAGAAACTCGTTTGCTCCAATCAAATGCGTCAGGTGCAAAGCCGGTATGCTTATCAGGCTCCGCGCCAGATCGCTTGATCGAATTCCAGTCCCAACCCAAATGCCACTTTCCGATACACGCCGTCTTGTAACCGTTCAGCTTTAGTAACTCGGGCAACGTAGTGCGTTCGTCGTCAAGGATTGGTTGATCGAACGAGTTCACGATGCCATGGAATTTGCGCCAGTGATAACGACCGTGAAGCATCGCATAACGGCTGGGGGTGCATACGCCTGATGAACTGTGCGCGTCGGTGAATCGTGTTCCTTGCGCCGCAAGCTTATCGAGATTGGGAGTTGGGATTTTTGAGTTCGGGTTTTGGACAGCCAGATCTCCATATCCCATGTCGTCTGCATAGAGGATGACGATGTTAGGCTTCGTTGCGGGAGTGGCAGCGTGGAGGGTGCAGTGGGTAAGGGCGAGTAGAGTGATGTAGAGGCAAGTTACGAACGTGATGCGAGGGGTTTTAAGCGTCATTGTTTGGCAGGGGTTGAAGTGTTTGGCGGTCGTGAGATGTGTGGGGTGAGATTTGTTGAAGTGAAGAGAGGTCGGGACAAATGGTCCCAACCTACGGATTCAATTGGGTAGTAGAATAGTAGTATACAGAGCTTCGACCGCCAGAACCAAGGACCATTGATTATCAAGCCGCCGCGTCAGCCACTTCGTTGGCACAAAAAACTGGCCTTTTCCGTCTTAACGACGCTTGCGGTGCTAGCCATGGTTGAGCTCACATTATGGCTGGCGGGCATTCAGCCGGTCACTAACACTCGTGACCCGTTTGTTGGCTTTTCGAAGCAAGTTCCGCTCATGGAGCAGGTCCGTGACGAAGCTGGCAAGGAAATCCTGAGGACCGCGCGGAGCAAACTGGTTTGGTTCAACGATCAGTCTTTCCCCAAATTAAAAGAGAAAGGTGTTCGTCGCATATTCTCGCTCGGTGGTTCCACGACCTTTGGACATCCCTACGACGACACGACGTCGTTTAGCGGTTGGATGCGCGAGTGCCTGCCAGTTGCCGATGCATCGAAGCGTTGGGAAGTCATTAACTGCGGCGGTATCAGTTACGCGAGCTATCGCGTTACAGCACTGATGGAAGAACTCGTTCAATACGAGCCCGATTTATTTGTGGTCTTTTCAGCTCATAACGAATTCCTAGAACGTCGTACGTACGCCGATATGTTTGAGCGTTCGACGGTGAGCCTACAAGTTCATGCGGCACTTTCGCGAACACGCACCTTTGCGACCGCGGACCGCTTGATTCATGGTGAACCTACTAAGCCAAGCAATTTACTGCCCGCTGAAGTCGATGAAGTGCTCAATCACACGATCGGGCCGACAGACTATCATCGGGATCCGAAGTGGCGTGGACAAGTACTCGCACACTACGCGCTCAATTTGCGACGAATGGTCGCCATCGCTCGCCGGGCGAACTGCAAAATCGTTTTCGTGACACCCGCATCGAATGAACGCAACTGTTCGCCATTCAAAAGCGAATTTGCATCGCGAGTAACAGAGACTCAGCGAACTGAAGTGTTTGAGCTGATTTCACAAGCTGAGCGAGAATCCACCGCGAACGAGCTAGAAGCTGCAATGACTACGCTGAACAAAGCTAAACAGATTGCTCCTGAGTTTTCAGAGACTCGCTATCGACTTGGACAAGTACTGATGCAAGCCAACGAGTACGAAGAAGCACATATCGAGTTTATGGCGGCGCTCAACGAAGACATCTGTCCCCTGCGCGCCGTCGATGAAATCACTGCTGCCATTCGAAATGTTGGCAAGGATCTGGATGTGCCTGTGGTCGACTTTGAAAAACAGCTTCGAAATTTATGCGAACAGCAACTAGGACATCGGTGCCTGGGCGAAGAGTATTTTTTAGATCACGTTCATCCGACCGTCGAAGTCAATCGACGACTTGCCCTTTGGATCATCGACGAATTGCAACAATCAAAAATTATCCATGGAAACGATCTGACGAGACCTCAGGTTCAATCGGATCTAACAGCGGCCACTGAGCGAGTCATGAATCGCATCGATCAGCGAGCCCACGGAGTCGCCCTTCGCAACTTGGCAAAAGTACTGCATTGGTCTGGCAAGTTTGCTGAGGCCGCGCCGCGAGCGAGCGACTCGCTGGAATTGTTAGTCGATGACCCCGAGAGCCGTTATGTCTTGGCTGATTGTCTTCATCATACCGGAGATGATGAGGGAGCATTGGCTCAGTATCATCTGCTTTTCAGTGGATCGAAAGACTGGGGTAAAGCTTATTTGCCCTATGCCGATTTGCTCGTCCAGCGAGGCGATTTTGCTCGTGCGAAGCCGTACTTGATACTCGCTCTTCTCATCGACCCAGCCAACGCTTACACACATTACTTGTTAGGCAGAACACACATGGAGCTAGGGGAGTACGGTTTTGCGGTTGAGAGTTTTAGCGAAGCCAATCGCATTTTTCCTAATGAACCGGCGACAGTTAAGTTGTTAAACGAAGCTAAGGCGAAACTCGGTGATGGGACACCTTGAAAGAGCCCCTAGTATCTACCGTACCGTCACGTTGAGCAATTACAGTTGACGTTGTACATGGCAACGTTAGTCGCTACAAAACGCAATTCGGTAATCGCAAAGTTCTATCAGCGGTTGTTACAGCATGGAAAACCCAAGAAGCTGGCATTAATTGCTTGCATGCGAAAACTGCTACTGATCATTCACGACATGGTACGCAATGGACAGATGTGGGATCCCTCACAGAAAAGGTCCGTGACCAAGCTGTTGCCAGCCTGGGCGCAGGCACTACGTGCTCGATGGGTCATTGACTCACCGGCGACTAAGTTATCCCTTACAAAGTTGCGTCCCCGCAGAGCTTTGCTATGTTTCACTTAGCACTGTTCATAATAATGCTGCGCCTGTAGGAAAGCAAACATTGAGTTACCGGCGTTATGCCTTAAAAAATCCGAGCATTGGCGCTACATGCCTCCAAGAATTGCAATCGCAGGAAGAGATTTTGGACTCTTCCGCTTGACTACCCACTAGACGGTCGCTCATCCCCGTCCCTTCTCCCCCGAGTACCCGGGCGAAGGGAGCCAGGACTCGCAGTAACCAACAGCCTACCCTGGAACTAACAGTCTATATTGGACTAACCGACTATTTTGGACTCAATTGGAGTAGAGCTCTCACCATCTGTCTCCCTTCGCCCCGGTACTCCGGGTAGAGGGGTCGGGGGTTGAGGGGGTGGGGCAGTTCGATATTTTGTGGTGCAGTGTAAAACCTGCTAAAATAAACAGACTCTCTGCTGCCCAAGCCCACCTTATTGCTCACATCCACATGCAATTCACGCACCCCAAGTTTTCTCGACGGCACGTTGTTCAGTCTGCGGCTGGCTTAGGCGCGTTGGCCTTGGCAAGTCTATTGAAAACAGATGGGCAAAGCGCTGACAAAACGGAGCAAGGCAAAACCCACTTTGAACCGCGCGTCAAACGTGTGATCTGGTTGTTCATGCATGGGGGACCAAGCCATGTGGACCTGTTTGATCCAAAACCAGATTTAATCAAACTTGCCGGTCAGCCGCTGCCTGATAGTTTTGGTGAAGTTGCAACCCGTCGTAAAGTAGCAGCGAATCCACTGTTGCCGCCCATCAAGCCGTATCATTTGTATGGGCAATCGGGCCTGCCGGTCAGTGACTTTTTACCCGAGACGGCGAAACTAGCCGATGACCTTTGTGTCATTCGCAGCGTCAATGGCGACAGCGTCAATCATCCACAATCGGTCTATCAAATGAACACTGGCAGCGTGCTGATGGGACGGCCGAGCGTCGGTAGTTGGGTCGCGTATGGCCTGGGAAGTGAAAATGCGAACTTACCTGCGTTCGTCGTATTGCCTGATCCGGCCGGTGGTTTAAAAGGTGGTCCGCCAGCATGGGGAAGCGGATTCTTGCCAGCGACTTACCAAGGCGTCACGATGCGTTCGGGCTCACAACCAATTTTGCACTTGCAGCCGCCTCCAGAGCTAGCACGGGCAGGCAACCGGCGAACGCTTGCCTTGATTCAGCAGTTGAACAGAGAACATCTCGCTGCTCGCGACTTTGATGATGAACTTTCGGCACGCGTCGGAGCTTATGAGCTGGCGTTTAGAATGCAAGCCGCTGCACCGGAGTTAGTCGAACTGAATACCGAGTCGGCGGAGACGCTGCACCTGTATGGCGCCGATCGACCAGCGACTCAGGAATTCGGAACACGTTGCTTGTTAGCTCGACGAATGATTGAACGCGGGGTGCGTTTTGTCCAAGTCTATTCTGGCGATACGAACGGTTGGGACGCGCACAGCGATGTGCTGAAGAATCATACGATGATGTGCGGTGCGACGGATCTGCCTGTGGCTGGATTGCTACGTGATTTAAAACAGCGTGGACTGTGGGATGATACGCTTGTCATTTGGGGCGGCGAGTTCGGAAGAATGCCGATGAGCGAGTCGGGAACGGGTCGCGATCATAATCCATGGGGCTATAGCGTCTGGCTGGCTGGCGGCGGCGTGAGAGGTGGCATGGCTTACGGCGCGACCGACGCAGTGGGACTAAGAGCTCAAGAAAACCCGGTCCATATTCGCAACCTACATGCAACGATCTTACATCTGATGGGCATCGATCCGAATGCATTATCGTTCTTGCACAATGGGCTGGAAGAGCGACTGATTGGTCCGACTGACGATGTAGAAATTGTGCGCGAGATCCTATCATGAGCGCCAATCGCCAGTTCTTTGTTTCAGTGCTTGTATGCACGCTTTGCTGGTTGGTGAACGCCGCATGCGGAACGGATCCTGATGTCGTCGAATCAAAACGCAAGTTCGACACTTCCGCCGCGGACAAGCGAACCTTTGAAGAGTCGCCAGTGACGGAGAGTGACTTTGATCACTGGTCCTTCCAACCGATTGTGCGGCCACTAGTGCCTGATGTGCAATTGACGGAATGGACAATCTCTCCAGTTGATCGTTTTATCGCTAAGAAGCTTGAGGCGGCTGGCATTCCACCGGGCGTTGCTGCGAAGAGGAACACTTGGCTGCGCCGAGTGAAACTGGATTTGTTAGGACTGCCGCCGACGGTTGAAGAGCTGGCTGAATTTGAAAGCGATGATCGACCAGAAGCATTCGAGCGCGTAGTGAATCGATACTTGGTTTCACCGCGATTTGGTGAACGCTGGGCGCAGCATTGGCTGGACTTGGCTCGTTTTGCCGAGACCGATGGATTCGAGCATGACAAAGTGCGTGAGAACGCTTGGCAGTACCGTGACTGGGTCATTCGCGCTTTGAACTCGGATATGCCGTACGATGAATTCATTCGCCTGCAAATCGCTGGCGACTACAGTGCAAATGCAGAAGACAAGATTGCCACGATGTTCTGTCTGGCTGGTGCGGATATGCCGGACTTGAATAACCAAGAGTTACGTCGTTTTGATCGTTTAAATGAGTTGACATCCACCGTCGGCTCGGCACTTTTGGGGCTGCAGATGCAATGTGCTCAGTGCCACGATCATAAATACGATCCCATCAGCCAAGCGGATTTCTTTCGCTTGCGAGCTGTATTCGAATCAGCCGTGCCCGACTTGGTTCGCGACAAGCACTACAACATATTCGAGAGTGAAACGCCACAGGCAGGTCGCTTTTATTTTCGCGGTGAACTCAATCAGCCGGGACCAGTTGTTCTTGCATCGTTTCCTCGTATTGCCGTTGGCCGAGATACAGCCAGCAACAATTTCGATTCGAAGCAACCTCGTGTGAGCTTTGCACGTTGGTTGTTCGAGCCCAGCAATTCGCTGACAGCTCGCGTCATCGTGAACCGCGTTTGGCAGCATCATTTCGGTCGGGGTCTGTTCGAAAGTGCCAGTGACGTTGGTGTTGTGCCCGGTGGTCCGACGCATCCGGAGTTGTTGGATTGGCTTGCAAGTGAATTGCAGCGGCGTCGTTGGAGTTTGAAGGAGTTGCATCGGCAGATTGTATTATCGGCCACGTATCGACAAGCCAGTATGCGTTCTGAAGGCGATGAGACTTGGAGCAAGCGGCTGGAGAATGATCCGCGAAATGAGCTTTACAGTCGCTTCCCGCGTCATCGTCTGGACGGCGAGACGATTCGCGACAGTATGCTCTCGGTCGCAGGCTTGCTTGACGCTCGGAGTGGCGGTCGTGGAGTGATGCCACCATTGCCGATTGAATTGACGAGTACTCTGCTGAAGGATCAGTGGAAGACCAGCGCTGACGAAGCCGATCACATGCGCCGGAGTATTTACGTTTTTGCGCGTCGTAATTTGCGTTATCCACTGTTTGAATTTTTTGATCGCCCAGATGCAGGCGCAAGCTGCCCGAAGCGTGATCGATCGACGACAGCCATTCAGTCGCTGCAAATGCTCAACAGCGATCTTAGCCTGCAATGCGCGGCGGCACTGCGAAAAAGGTGGCGAGAAGATTGTGCCAAAAGTAGCGAGCCACATCAGGATGCTGTTTCTACATTGTTTCTACGGGTGCTGAATCGGAACCCCACAGCAACCGAACGCATTGTCCTTGCCGCATTCCTGAGCGATACAAGACCTGAGGCAGATACTGGAAATCCTGAAGCACAGATCGCGGCCTGCTTAGCGATGTTTAACTCGAGCGAATTTATTTACGTGGATTAGTGAAGTGGTTTAATGGATATGAGTGCGGCGTTCGCTGAATCGAAGTCAAGTAATTTAACATTGAAGTAGCGGAGAGTTGCGGGTAAGTAACGAAAGAACGAGGGCCTCGTTCTCCAGTAACCGATGCACTAACCACCAAGTCAAGCCGCGTCACTCTGCTTTCGGCAATCCTGCTCCACTGCGCGTCGTTGGTGCATACGCTCGCAAAGTCGGTCCGTCAGGCAAGTAGCAAAGTTGGATTGGCTGTGAAACTGGACAAATCGCTGAGCTCTTGCGTTGATCGTGAAATTCAAAGAAGAGTCTAGAGACTCGACAATCTTGGCCGCGAACATCTGCGAATCATTAATGTCACAGGTTATACCGAGGGAAAGTTCATCGATGGTTTCTTCCATCCAACCAATTTTGTTTGCTAGTACGATTCGATTTATCGCCGCCGCGCGAATCACGATGCTAGCCGAGTAAACATGATCTGGGTAAGGCGTAGTCACTACGTCTGACGCGTTGCATGCCGCCCAAAGATCTTGTGCGCTCAAATGACCGTCTAAGAAAATCAATCGTCCCGAGTTTGAAAGTTCTTGAAAACGAGAAGCAAGGAAGCTGCGTACTTCCTCGGTTGATTTACCCGCCAGCAAAACTCGATCGTCAGCCCGCAGATGAACTAAAGCTCTTTCGAATGCTTCAAGAAACTTGAAGATCCCTTTTCGCTTCTCGATGACTCCAATCAGGCCCATGTATCGCCCGTTTTCAGGAATGCCCAAACTACGTCTGGCCTCTGATCGCGTCATCAAAATCGGTGGGTCGATCGGGTCCGGCAATAGGCGAGCACGTTGAGCGAACTCGCGACTGAATGTCGACATCGCTTCGATGGCTCTAGGCAGGATGTGATGAATCCGGTTCCAGGGCCCACGAGCTAAGGCGAGCAAGGCGAGTTTTTCTTTGAGCGCTGCCGAGAACCCTTGATGCCGATAAGCGTACTTGCCAAAAAGCAAAACGACTTCGGACTCGATGCCATGATTCCGCAAGTAACTCGATATCGGATTCGGCAGTCCCATCCAGTGCGCGAGCGGATTGCCGCTAACGACGTAAAGATGTTCTGGTTGGATACTCTTCAAGCCAATCTGCAAACCACGCATCAGTGACCGTGCGCTTACAATTCCGTTGACACTTATTCCGTTACCTTTTGAACGCTTCGAAAAAACGTCCACTGGCAAGCACCGCAAGTGAGGTCGCAAATGTCCCAAGTGATTCTCGAACTCGTCTGACTCCAGCGCCTGACGCGAAGTTACCAAATGGACATCACAATCCAGCTCGACCAAACGCGATGCCAAGTAATTGACGTAGGCGAGGTTATGGCCCACGTATTGAGGTTCGAATATGAGAACTCGCATCGGAGGCATTGACCAGCAGTTAGGTTTGTCGAGCAAGTTCAATGAATCCTCTCAGAAGCGGAGTCTCGAACGAGCTGCTTTTCTCCGCTAAATAGAAAGAGGAGGTAAACAAGTAGCACGCAACCCGCCAACGGTGCCAACCAAATCGCCTTCTCGCCCGCAGGTGTGAAGTTCTTGCCGATCTCGTAGCTGCCAGCGATCAATATCGTAAGAACTGTCAACATGATCGTTTGCCAACTTCGTCCGTTACGAATGAAGCTGTCCGCAATAACGACTCCCAATACGGGGCCGAGCAAGCAGTAAGTGCTATTTTCAGTGCGTGGGTTGAACAACAACAGATAAGCGACCGTCCAATTAAAAAGCCACATCGCTTGTTTCTCGACGCTTGCAATTCGCAGTGTTCGAAATGCCAACGCCAAAGTGGCGAAAGCAGCGATGACTCGACACAAATTCTGCACTCTGCCGGGAGTAGCTATGCCGAAGAAGTCGAGCATACCGAACAGTTGAGCCCACTCGCCACCAGAGTTTCCTAGATCCGCTGCCGTACGCAACATGGCCCAGCAATCTCGATATTGTTCAAAAACATATGCCGGAGTTTGGCATGCGAATGGGGCCAGTACCAATGCGGTAAAGGCTAGCAGCAAACGGACTCGCATCGGACCTGAAATCGCAAACATGAGCAGTGCGAGAACAATGGCAAGTGGTTTCACTGCAACAGCTAGCGCGATGCAAATGGCCGCTTGAGTAAAGCGCTTTGATCGCCACGTTACCACGGCAAGTATCATAAAAGCCGTTAGCAACATCGTCGATTGACCGATTCTTAAGCAGCTAAGTCCCAGCAGGCTCACACAGCAGGCCATGATCCAATCGGTTTCGGGGGAACTAGTCGACAACTTGCGGAAGTGCCAGCAACTGTAAATGAGCATTAGCCATGAAGTTACTCGCCAGCATAAGTCACCGAACCAAGGCAAACCTGTGACATTGGATACGACTGCGAACGGAAGATGAAGAATTGCAGCTTGGGGCAAATAAAGGAAGCCATGCCCGTTTTCCTTGGACTCGGAGTAAAGTGGCGAGCCGTCGATCCAATGGACCGCAGCTTGTTCATAGTTAGTCGAAACGGACCGCTTTGGAGTGGCTGCGAAAACACCAAGTCCAATGACCAGGGTTACCAAGTAGATCGCATTCGACTGTAAAAGCTTTTTTACATTCCCTGCGTCGATTTGGCTCGATGGCGACAATTGACTTCCAATGACGTTATCCATGAACGGCTCCTTCCCACCGCTTGATTTGCATTTTTGTGTGACCGATCAAGCCGAATTGCGTCGGGCTCGAAGCATCGAGTGACTAGGCTCATGAAGGCGAATCGGTAAGTTCACAATTTCCGTCATATCACGCGCCTTAGTAGGCGTGAGCTTGGAGCCTCGGATCCATCGCATGCAGGCTGGTTTCACGCGGTAGGTATAGGCTAACTGGCAAAGCTTCCATGGTGCGATCATGAAGTCTCTCATTCGAAGACGTGAATTGCCTACGTCGCGCCATTCTTCGAGCGGACATTCAAAAACTTGCGCTGCAAAGCCCGAACGTAGCCGAGTCAAAATCTCGACGTCGAACAACCAACGGTCACAGAATTTTTTACCGAATACGGTCCGCAAGTACTCTCCGTTGCGAAAGATTTTAGCACCGCACTGAGTATCTCTAAGTCCGATGTCTAAAGTAAGCGATACGGCAAACGCAAAAACTCGCCCTAAGAACTTTCGTGATGGCGTCCTAACGACTCGATGGCCTTTTAAGGCCAAGCGACTGCCGACGACCAAAGTCACATCCGTACGCCGCAACGCAACTTCAATTAAGCGCTCAATCTCCGAAAACGGCGTCGCTAAGTCTGCATCCATATATCCGACCAAATCGGGTTGGTACTGCGACTGGAACGAACCGGATAGAACGAGATGCATTCCCTGACGAATGGCCTCAGCCTTACCACCGTTTTGAACGAGGGACAAAATTTTGACTTGCGCCGAGCCGACTCGTTGCTGGATCGATTCAAGCGTGTGGTTGGTGGTGTCCGTGCTACCGTCGTTTACAAAGACCAGAATCGTATCCGGGTGGTCTACTAAGTAGTCGCAAAACGCCGGTACCGGCAATCGGCTCGCTTCGTTGAAGCACGGTATGAGAAGAACGGTGGTCGAAATGCCAGAGCGTTGCAACATTTTTTCTCAGTGCTCCCAGCACAGTTTCATTGCATGGTTCATTTAACAGCTAACTTGGCCCAAGTCTCGTTCGCATGCTGGAAAGTCTATGTAGCAAGCCCATCAAACTGTGGTAAGACCAATGAGCTATTTCCGATCAGTCGTAGCTAGCTTTCCACACATTTGTTTTTTACCGGGAGTTGTTGAACTAACGGGAGAGCCTCTTTCTCCCGTTTTCGTCGATGACCATATAAACTGCACTGTAAATTGCTACTAACTCAACACTCTGCAGAAACTCTACGGACAGAACTTCTTACAAAGCGTAATTTCGCTCTCAGATTGATCTGGCCTTTTGCATTCCATGCAGCGTATAATCAGGGCGTGGTTGATTGCCATTCAGCCAATAGGAGGGTTCGTCGTGTCTTGACAGTGCAAGAAAGCACTTGGGCAAATGGATTTGCGGACGGGCGTGCAAGTCGTACAAAGTGTAACAGTGGTGTTTTGCACACAATCGGAAGTTAAAAGGAACTTGTAGAGCGTTTGCCTGAGCCGGACGATAAACGGAGAACTTCACCCGCGTTCGCGAAGTCAAACCTCTGGTGGTTACGGATAGCAATCGGCTTGATGAATGAACAGGAAATGCTTCGGCAGCCTGGCTCTTCCCAAGTTTTTCGACATGGATAGCAGCGCCCTTCAACAATCCTTAGTCGACACCTGTCCAATCGTCCGCAAGGACACACACATCGCAGGGGAGAATCACTATGCAAATCAACAGTTTGCAATCAACACAATCCGCTCAATCACTTGCAGGCACACAGCGTGCAAGGCCGTCACTGGCTTCTGAACCTGCCGCGTCCTCCTCAGCCATTCCCACCGATCAACTCGATTTGTCCGCCGAAGCCCAAGCGCTGAGCGATGTCCAAGCATCCGGCTCGACTGCAGCTTCGACTGGAATCCGCCAAGACCGCGTGGACTCAATCCGCCAAGCCATTGCAAACGGCAGCTACGAATCTCCTGAAAAGCTATCCGGCGCACTCGACCGACTGTTAGATTCGTTCGCCTAATAGTGTCGAACAATTGTCCCAATTGTTCAGCAACTGCGAACAATTGTCCCAAATGTTGATCACAACGATATTCCCAGCACGATTGAGACAATCGTGCGACACTCGCAGAACTGCTTAAACTTGGCGAATTTGCATCAACTTGTTCTGAGTCTACAATGATGCATCCTAGATCCGTGGTTATTCTCTTCAATCCAAGTTAGCGTTCAAATTATTCCGTGTCAGATCAACCCAGCTCAGTCTCACTCGAAGCCGTCGAAGTCTCTCAGTCGCCCATAGAGCGATTTGAAGAGTATCTGCTTAGCCGTGGACTGAGGAAGACGAAGCAAAAGCATTTCTTAGTCGAACAAGTCTTCAGTCGGCACGAGCACTTTGACGCCGACCAATTGATCGATCAGCTCCCACGTAAAGGCGATCCCAACTACGTCAGCCGACCCACCGTCTACCGTACATTGAAAGAATTCGTTGACGCAGGTCTACTTCGCAGCTTTGAACTCAACGGCCGTAGTGTCTATGAACATGACTATGGCTATCCCGCACACGATCACTTTTACTGTGTGACGTGCCACCAATTGCTCGAGTTCCAATCCGAGCAACTCGCACAGCTCCGCGACGAGATCGCCAAGCAACATCGCTTCCGCGTCCGCAGCCATCGCTTGATCATTCATGGCGTTTGCGATGAATGCAGCCGCCGTAAAAATCAACGCCGCCGTCAAGACTTGGTCTAGTCGTTACGTGGCTGATGCAGTGAGCGTTGGCGATAAGCGACGAGTGTCAAATCTTCTTACCAATAATTTTCTTACCTCAAGCGCATCCATGTGCGACTGTGCGCTTTGCTTTTTTGTTTCCGGTTAAGTACGCATCCGACTTTTGGGTGCCTAAAAAGAACAAAATAGAAAAGTCAAATCTGAGCATTCGGAGGTAGCTGCCGCTCCCTCGGAGCCGTAGTACTGCGTAGCCTAGGCATCCTGCCTGGGTCCGTTTCGTGCCCACCTTCACCCCAGGCAGGATGCCTAGGCTACGAACTCCGCAGACTCCGTCAAAACTTGGTAATCTGTAGGCACTCATTGAAAACACTTACTTCGCATCGAGAGGAAAAAACCATGTCCACATCGCAAAGTCGCAGAAAATTCCTTCGTAATACTGTCGCCGTTAGTGCGGGTGTCTGCATCGCCAATTCTTCGACCGCGTCGGCTCAACCTGTTGCTACCGCCCTCGACAAAGCATCAAGCCGAGTTCCAAAAGCCGTTACTGAATGGCCGGTGTGGGACGAAACCGAAGAGAACGCGTTGCTGAATGTGTTGAACTCAGGCAAGTGGGGGCGCACCAGCGGGGGCCCGAACTGCGCCGAATTCGAGGCCGCTTTTTCAAAACGCTTGCAAGCCAAATACTGCCTTGCGACATCATCGGGTACGACAGCTTTGCTCGCCGCCCTCGGAGCTCTCGAGATCGGTCCAGGCGACGAAGTCATTCTGCCCCCTTACACCTTCGTAGCCTCTTTCAACGTCATCACCAACAGCTTTGCACTGCCTGTTTTCGTCGACACCGATCCGCATACATTTCAAATCGATCCTGCAAAAATCGCAGCAGCTGTCACACCTGCCACCAAGCTTTTGTTGCCCGTTCATATCGGCGGTTACTCAGCTGACATGGGTGCGATCAATGCCGTCGCCAAACAGCATTCATTACAAGTCATCGAAGACGCATGCCAAGCTCCATTGGCTGAATGGCAAGGCGTTCCAGTCGGCACTCACGGGATCGGTGGGTGCTTTAGTTTCCAAGCCAGCAAGAATCTAACGTCGGGTGAAGGTGGTGCGATAACGACCAACGATGAAGCCTTCTTCAACAAGTGCTACAACTTCCATACACCCGGCGGTGGCAAAGCTGCACCAAGCGCCGGGCGCGGAGCCAACTATCGACTCACCGAATTCCAAGCCGCACTGCTGGTTGCGCAGTTCACTCGTTTTGAAAAGCAGTCCGGCGAACGCAACACCAACGCCGTCTATCTCACCAAACTGCTCAGCGAGATTCCAGGCATCGCCCCAGCTAAATTATCGAGTGGCTGCACCCGAAGTGCATATCATCTTTACATGCTCCGCTATGACAAGCAGCGTTTCGCGGACTTGCCTCGCGCCAAATTTCTTGCTGAGCTCAATCGACTAGGTGTCGGCGCGAGCAGTGGATACGGGACGCTCAACACAACTCCTCACGTCCGAGCGATCGCGACCAATCCGCATTACATTCGCATCTACGGACAAGAACGTATGACTCGTTGGCTGGATCAAAACCAGTGCCCCGCGAACGACCAACTATGTCAGGACGCAGTCTGGTTCTCGCAGTTCTCGCTGCTCGGAGACAAATCCAAAATGGACCGTGTTTCCGAAATCATCCGCGACGTCCAAAAACGCGCCAGCGACTTGGCCCGCGCTGTGTAGATTTTGAATGGCGACGGCAGAGTGAAACGTACCGGGTTGGATTTTGTGTGCCACTGGCTTGCCCCGGAGAGTCCGGATTTATATCGGACTTTACGGGGCAAGGCCAGTGAAACGGCATGGGTGATTCTAATGACCGTTACACGTGCCAATGCTAACTCGCCCACCGTGAAAGCTGTCGAAGTTTGAAAGTAAGCAAATTGCAAGACATTCCAATGCATTCACCGCTGGAACGGATTTTTGCGCCGTAAGCGCCGCGAAGTGCGACGTTGATCACTTCGGCGACCTTTGTGCAAAGCGCCTATGCATCGGCATGAAAATATCTAATTCGAACCGATACGCTTCGATACACTGGCAAGCCAGTGGCACACAACTCCCAAATGCAGAATCACTCACGTCACTTCGGCAATTCACTAATCCGTTGCCGAAGCTTGCGTAGAACGCGAGTGCGAGCTTGATAGACACTGGCGAGCGACAGGTTGAGACGTTCGGCAGTGATCGCGGCTGACAAACCGTCAATTGTTGTCATCCAAAACGCTTGCCAAGTCACCTCTTCGAATTCAGCTTTGACCAGCTCCATTGTGCGCTGAGCCAGCGGCGATTCGATGGTTTCATAACAAATCGTTGAATCGACGACACCAACGATAAACGATCGGTGCAAAAGTCATCACCAGACGACTCCAACCGGCAGGGTCCTTTCGCTGTACATTTCCCAGGAATGAGCCGGAAAGGGTCGCACTCGGCAAGGTGCGACCCACGAAGAACCCGCGACCCGCTACGAACTACTTACTGATTCCAGTAAATCTTAGCATTGTGCGTTGCACGGCCGACGGCGATGATGTCTTGATCACCGTCTTTATCCAAATCAGCAACGA
Source organism: Planctomycetia bacterium (assembly GCA_031412515.1). Classification (GTDB taxonomy): domain Bacteria; phylum Planctomycetota; class Planctomycetia; order Pirellulales; family Pirellulaceae; genus Aureliella. The sequence goes on from JANODD010000226.1 coordinate 50,222, forward strand.
CCAAGTCTTCCACTGCGACACCACCAGCATCGATGATCTGACGATTCCATTTTCCGTTGGCTGCGTCGACTGGATCATAGACTCGCACTCCGCAACGATGACTATCGGACTTGTCGTCGCGTACTCCGATAACCAGCTCTTGATCGGCATCGTCATCCATGTTTGCAATGGCAATCGCATGGCCCCATGCGAGTTCTTCGTCAAGTATAAATCGTGGCCATAACTCTGTTTGCTTTTGCCAGTTGTCCGGCGCGATGTAAACGACCACTTTGTCACCATGCCAAGGCTCAATGGTCGCGATGTAGTTCCGTCCATCGGCTAACTTGCCACGACGAATCTCGCTGCTGCCACGCTTAGGAGGTGTTTCCAGTTGCCCGGAACCGAGGTGCTTGATAGTTACTTTGTCAGCCGCTGCGTTTGATTTATTAAATTGCAACCAGTTGACACCTTCGTAACTAGCCGTGATCAAATCGGATTTGCCATCGTTATCCAAATCGGTGACTTCAAAGTTGTGCATCACATGGAATTGATCCGTCAGCACGCTCCGTCCCCATGTTTCATCAACTGGCTTACTGCCTGGTTCAAAGGCCAGCAATCGCAACGGAGTCTGTTCGAAACCGGGAGCTCGCGAGCCTCGGCCCTTGAGCGGCGCGACCACTAATTGAGGCTTGCCTGCCCCTTCGATGTCGACCCAGTTCATACGATGCGTTGTCGGTTCGGTGGCGATCTCACGATACTTCCAAGGACCTGACGCGGTGTGTTCCAGCCAACCGATCGAACCGCCTGAATCTGCATTGTTGGCTTGCCAATCGGATCCCAACGCCAAATCGACGCGGCCATCGCAGTTGATGTCATGCGGCGCAAAACACACGTTGTCGAACTTGGCGTCGGGTGTTTCGTAAATAACGTGCGTGGCCCAGGTGGGGTTTTCAAGCCACAGCACGCGTTTACTATCCACGATGGCTATATCCAGTCGCCCATCATCGTTGATGTCGATCGTTCTGACCGCGTAGCCGACTTGCAACTGGACTGGTAACTCTTCGGTCCGGACTTTGACAATATCATCGGCCATGCATGCGACGGATGCCATGCAAAAAATCAGTGCAGCCGCTAACACCAAGGAGAGGGTTGTTTTCATCGTTGAGCCTTTCAAAGCCAGGTGGGGGTTTGCTGATGATTGTAGTGAACCAGTTCCTTGCAGGGAATCAGTGAGCCGTCGGCGCTAGCCGCGGGTGAACGAGGTGGTTGTCGTTAATAGCCAAAGGTCTAATTTGAGCGTGCGCAACAAGTCGAAACACAGCGGTGGGCAGACCGAGCCGAATCAAACCGCTCCACGTCGTTCACCCGCGGCTAGTGCCGACGGCTCACTGGGTCGGCTGACCGGCCTCGGCGTTGCCAATTTTGCTCGGCGAGCGTAAGCTCAGGTTAATAGAAAGCGGCCAACTGGTCACCGGACTCTAACGGGATATGCAGCGAAAATGAATTACTTTAACGCAACTCCAGAATCGCAACGTGAATTCAATGACCAAGGTTATGTGCTAGTTCGCAACCTTTTTTCACCAGATGAAATCACGATGCTGAGTCGCTATGCCCGCGCCGACCAACAGATCGCCACGCGAGCCACCAGCCGCAGTGATGCAAAAGGTGGGACCACAACGCTGGCACTCAGCAACGATCTGGAAGATAACCTCTATGCAGCCGTCGTTCGTTCTCGCCGCGTGGCCAACAACATGACCACGCTGCTGGGCGATGAAGTTTATCATTACCATCACAAAATGATGCTCAAAGAACCCTATGTCGGGGGCGCTTGGGAATGGCATCAGGACTATGGCTATTGGTACGACTTTGGTTGCCTCTATCCCGACATGGGAAGTTGCTTTATTGCCGTCGACCGCGCGACGCGTGAGAACGGTTGTCTGCAAGTGCTTCCAGGTTCACATCACTTCGGCCGAATGAATCATATGAAGATCGGCGGACAAACTGGAGCTGACCCAGAACGCGTTGAAGCGGCATTGGCTCGTTTGCCACTTGAATATGTAGAGATGGAGCCGGGCGATGGTTTGTTCTTTCATGGCAACTTGTTGCATCGTTCGGATCAAAACACCAGCCCCAACCCTCGCTGGTCGTTGATCTGCTGCTATAACACACGTCGCAACGATCCGTATAAAGTTTCGCGTCATCCGAATTATTCGCCGCTCGAGTTACTCGCTGACGAGCAGTTTGAAGCTGTAGCCAGTGAGCATTTGAGTCGGCTTGAGAATGGTTCACTGTAAAACGCAGTGAGCCTTCGGCGCTAGCCGCGGGTGAACGAAGTCGGGCGGTTTGATTGGCCCACGGTCTGCCCGGTGCCGTTTTTTACACGTAATCTCTACTCTTAAATTGGACTGCTGGTCATGAACGATAACCGCTCCGTTCACCCGCGGCTAGCGCCGTCGGCTCACTGCGGCCCGCGGCTAGCGCCGACGGCTCACAGATACCTTGCAAAAATGCGTAGCATCTTGTTGTCAGCGATCGTCGGTCTGTGTTTTTTCGGCTTTCTTGGATGTGGCGATTCAAAGCAGACATCCAAAAAAGGGGCGGGTTTCACAGGCCAATATCAAGGCAAGTTTCCTATTCGTGCAACCGTTACGGTCGGAATGGTCGCCGACTTGGTCCGCGTGATTGGAGGCGAGCAACTTGAAGTAACGCAGTTGTTGGGCGCGACCTCCGACCCTCACCTATATAAGCCCACGCGAGACGATGTGACGTTGCTTATGAAAGCGGACATTGTCTTCTTTAACGGTCTCTATCTTGAAGGCAAAATGGCAGAGACACTTCAGCGATTGTCCGAGAAGAAACGGAGTGTGGCTGTGGCCGAACGTTTAAGTGCTGAACGACTCGGGAATACTACCAGCGGTCACGAACACCCCGACCCGCACGTGTGGATGGACGTCAGCTTGTGGAGCGAAGTGGCTCAAGTTATCGGCGATGAACTAAGCGAGTACGATCCAGCCCATAAAGAAGACTATCAAAAGCGAACTCAAGAACTGCGTACGAAACTCGATGCACTCCATCAGTACGGTATCAACCAGATCGCAAGTATTCCCAAGGACCAACGCGTACTGGTTACTTCCCACGATGCGTTTCGATATTTTGGCCGAGCTTATGGAATCGAAGTCGAGGCGATTCAAGGAATTAGCACTGAGTCCGAAGCTGGTTTGCAGCGCATGAATGAACTGGTGGATATGCTGGTTGCACGGAAAGTCAAAGCGGTGTTTGTGGAAAGCAGTGTGCCGAAAGAGAGCATCGAGTCGCTGTTGCTTGGCGCACAGAATCGCGGACATAAAGTGACAATCGCTGCTGAACTGTATTCAGATGCGATGGGCGATGCGGGCTCTTATGAAGGAACTTATATTGGGATGATGGATCACAACTTGAGCTCGATTGCGAGAGCATTGGGAAGTGAAGCCGTTCCCGAAGGCGGGTTTGGGAAGCCGAAGTAGTGGGGTATGCTTCCAGCTTGCCAGTGTCGGCCTATCAGTGTCGCACAATTGTCCCAACTGTTGCTACCGCAAAGACACCGCTGCCACTTTTGACCACTCATCCGCATCCGGTTTCTAACGAAACCAGCTACCCAATGGAGTCCAGGAAGCACTCCATCACTCAGGATTAGCGATCGGCCGAAAGCCTTGGATACGGCCGCGTGGCGACAAACCCTGCACATTGATCGGCAAGTCAAGCGTATGGGTGCCGACGTTGCCCGCCTTGTCGACGGCTTCAAGTCGCAGGAAAATGTTTTCGGGCAGATTCGAATCCGCTTTCCAAAGATAGATGCCAGTGTTCTTTAAGCCACTTGCTACAGTGACCCAAGGACCGTTTTGTGTCTCGCTGTAAGACAATGTAATCGGTCGGTCGTGCAAGTTGTCATCGGTGCAGGTATAGTCGATCACAAGCATGCCCGCTTCGTGCCCATCGCCATAAACTGCGCGAGTGATTTTCGCACTCGGCTGGCTCAGGTCTATCTTGATCCAAGCATCAGCGCTATCGCCATTTTTCGGACGGTTGCTGACTTTGCCATTTTGACTGACAATGACCATGCGGAATCCGAACAGCCCATCGTTGGCGACTTGAACATCGAAGGGGCTTTGACGATCTGGGTCCGAACCCCATTTCTGCCAGGTGCTGCCACCGTCTTCGGTGCCCCAAAGTTCTACGTCAGCTAACGCACTACCTGCTGCAGCGTTGAGCGAGTAGTCGAGGCTAAAGGATCGCGACTTGCAATGGAAGGCTTGCCCAACCGGCGAGCTATCCATTTCATTCTCAAAGGTGCCCATACTTTGCTGCGAACGATTGGCCAGCGGCTCTTGACTAGACAGAGGCCCGCGGGCTGGTTCTTGGGCTGGCGCCGGGTTGGTTTGCAATGGTGGAACTTGCTTGTCGACGAACTGAGGTTTAATCGGTTTCGTCGGCAAGTTTCCTTCGGGTCGCGGCGCTGGCAGCTCTTCTGTAGCAAGAGCCCTTCCGCTTGGATCCACAAACACGTTTGGTTGCAAGTCAATTGTGACAGGCGATGTCGGTCCATTCGGTGCAGTGTTTTGCGGCGGGTTGAGACTTAAACTACCACCGCTGGCTAGTTGTCCACTGACAGGCCAGCCACCTTGCTGCGGAGGTATCTTTGCCGAACCAGGTGCGGACTGCGATGCTATTGGTGCAGTTGTATAAGCCTGGTGCGGAGTTGTTTGCTTCGGAGGTTGCGACGTCACTATCGATGGAGTCGGCCAAGCAACAGCGCCGGGAGTTGGAGCTAGTCCACCTCTGGCGGTTGGTTCAGCTCGTTGACTGGCAAGCTTCATGTCCTGCGGCGCGGCTGCCGTGCGAGGCATAACGTACTGCGTTGAAGCTTCACCGATGTTCGTCGCTTCGTCGGCAACAGTTACAACAAAGCCAACTTCGCGGCAGTTCTTGAGATCAAGGATGACTTGACCTTCGTAGATCTGACCGGCCGCAACGATGTTCGTTACCAGAACTTCTTGCCACTGCGTATCCTGGTCCGTGCGATACCGCAGCTTCACCGAATCGGTTTTGAGATGTTCTTCATTAATGCGAATATCGACCACAATTTGGCCGCTGGAATTTACGTCCGATCGCAGTGCAACCTGCGGCTTGGTGGTATCGATCAGAATCCGCATCGGTGGTTGGGGGCTTGGAAATGCTTTGCCGTTCTCATCCAGTGTTTGGACGGAGAACAAGTAAAGCCCTTCGGCGGCGGCGCGAAAATCAAAGTGCTTTTGATTGGAGGTCGCAGCCCCTTGCATCTGCCAAGAAGCTCCCTGGTCGGTCGATACCCATAACTGGACTTGAGTTGGCTGGGTGCCCCGCGCGTCAACGTTGAATGGAATCTTGAACTGCGAATGTGGAAAATACATCGTCTCGACGGAGCTGTCGGGAGCTTGTGCATAAGTCGCCTGACCATGAATCGCACCACTCCACAGAGCGAGCGTTAGCGAACTGGCTAGCCACGCTCGCTGGGCCTTCTGCAGGTGGGCTTTCCTGTTCAAATGAGTCGGTTTTGGATGCATCATGCTAGTTCAACCCAAGAAGGACAAGCCTGCGACGGTGCGTTCTAGCTTCCCTGAACCACTGTTCCCTAGGGCAAGATAGGGTATTCTCAGTGGGTACTAGGCAGCTTCGACGCTGTAGCTATTGATTCGGTCGTACCGGATGATTTGCTTAAGTAAAATGTACGATGGCATCTGCCCAACGCTCTTAAACCTGTTTGCTAGCCTTGACTGCCGGATTTTATGACTGATCGAAGTTACCAGTTTGATGTGATCGTGGTCGGAGCTGGACATGCAGGAACCGAAGCTGCCGCTGCTGCCGCGCGGGCCGGCGCGAAAGTTGTCTTGCTAACCGGTAACCTTGATACCGTAGGGCAGATGAGTTGCAATCCGGCGATCGGTGGCGTGGCAAAGGGGCAGATTGTTCGCGAGATCGATGCCCTCGGCGGTCTGATGGGCCAAGCTATCGATGCAACGGGCATTCAATTTCGAATGCTCAATCGCCGCAAAGGGCCTGCGATGCATAGCCCCCGCGCTCAAGCGGACAAACGCGGCTATCAGCTCTTCATCAAGAACGCAATCGAGTATTACCCAGGCCTCAGTTTGGTGCAGGAACTTGTCGAAGATCTGATCGTCGAGCAAGTTGATGATTGTCAGCAGATTCGTGGCATTCAAGTTCGCGGTGGAGCCACGTATCTCGCTGACGCAGTTGTCCTTACCACTGGCACGTTCCTGCAAGCCATCATGCACACCGGCGAAGCAAAAACGCCTGGGGGCAGGGGAGGGGAGGGGACTTCGGCAGGTATCAGCGGCGCCCTGCATCGACTGGGCCTTCAACTCGAGCGATTCAAGACCGGCACGCCTCCGCGCTTGAATGCACGGACCATCGACTTTGCTGCCACCGAGTTACAACCTGGTGACGATGATCCGGTTCCGTTTTCTTACTTGACCGAGTCGCTGCCCGGACCGCAAGTGCCATGCTACATCACTTATACAAACGAAGCGGTCCATGATTTGATTCGTGCGAACTTGCATCGTGCGCCAATGTACAGCGGACAGATTCAGTCGCGAGGGCCACGCTACTGCCCATCAATTGAAGACAAGATCGTTCGCTTCTCGGATAAGGATCGACATCAATTGTTCTTAGAACCCGAAGGACGTGATACTGCCGAGATCTATGTCAACGGAATCTCGACGAGTCTGCCGCGCGATGTCCAAGATGCAATTTTAAAATTCATTCCGGGACTCGAACGAGCTCAGGTCATGCGTTACGGGTATGCGGTCGAGTACGATTTCTGTCCGCCCGAACAATTGCAACCGACGCTTGAAAGCAAGTTGGTCAGTGGACTCTTTTTCGCTGGGCAAATTAACGGCACCACAGGTTACGAAGAAGCCGGTGCACAGGGTTTGATCGCTGGTGCCAACGCTGCGCTCAAGGTGGCTGGAAAGTCGCCGATGGTGTTGACTCGCGATCAAGCTTACATCGGCGTTCTGATCGACGACTTGGTAACTCGCGGAGTTGATGAACCGTACCGTATGTTCACTAGTCGTGCTGAGTATCGACTATTGCTCAGACAAGATAATGCGGACCGCCGCTTAACGCGCATTGGGCAGGCGTGTGGTCTAGTCAGCTCGAATCGCATCGACCGCTTGGACTTGAAAGAGCTCGCGATCGACACGGCGATAGCTAACTTGGAATCGGCTCGTATCGACCATGTAACGGGCACGAAATACCTCAAACGAAGTGATGTCGGTTGGCCGGAGATTTCTGCGTTGGTACCTGAGTTGCGAGCTTGTTCGCCTGAAGTTGCGGATCAAGTTCTTTGGGATGTAAAGTACGAAGGTTATGTCGCGCGGCAAGAAGTGCAAGTGCAGCGTCAACGTCGCTTGTCCGAAAAGCGTATCCCGGAACGCTTTGACTACGAACGTATCACGGGACTGCGGACTGAGGCCAAGCAAAAATTAACCAAGGTCCGCCCCGCTAGCCTGGATCAAGCCAGTCGCATCAGCGGCATCACCCCCGCCGACCTCGCCCTCGTGCTGGCTCATATCGAGAACCCACGTTAAGCCCAGTTGCCCGATTAAGAATGACTTAGCGCTACAGAATATTCGACACTTCTCGCTGAACACAACCCACTGGTTCCCAGGCTCTGCCTGCTGTCGCAACAACGCGGAAAGACCATCGAAATCGAAATGCAAAACGCCTGGTAAGAAAATTATTGGTAAGAAAATTCAAGGCAGTTTTTCGGTTTGGGACTCGATCGCTTCGCCGGTTTGCTGATTTGGACGCAGTTCTTGTGAATTCCGAATAGGAATTGTAATTTTCTTACCCTTAATTTTCTTACCATTCTACCTGCTTGGCCGAGCCGATTTAATAGAACGGAAACTGTTAAAATCGGAATCCGATCTTTGTTACCGGCATGCTCGTCTGGAGTGTTCGGATGCATCCTGAACCAATACGAATCGATTCAGTGCTCGGCATTTTTTTGGAGACGATTACTGCACGAGATTGGTGCAAATCGGCGTTATCCAGTCAGATCGCGGTTCAGATGATGTCCTGTGATGAAAAGTGCTTATTCCGTGCGCTGTTAAGCCAGGACGTAAAGTTTTCAGGTCCTGCGACCAGTTTGCTACAACAATTATTGCAGGCCGGAATCTCGTTACGGCTTGGTTGGCCACGAGGGCAAGGAGAAGCCGTCGACGAGTGGCTTGGTCGACGTTTCTATCTTTCAGCGAGCAGAAATTTTTCTTCTAATGAGCGATTTGTTAGCCTCGTGAGTTCTCAACTCGGGCGTCACGGTGGCAAACTTCCAAATTGGCCATCACTTGTTGATGCGGCGCTGCAAAACGCTCGACGCGACCGTGAGCGACCTCTTATCCTCCCAGGCACAAGCCTTAGCGAAGCCACGCAACAGTTTTCGATGCGAGCCGATTTACAGAGTTTAAGCGTTCAATTCGACGACCGAACGACGATTGGTCATTGGCTTAACGATTTGCTCAATGAGCTTGAACTGGCATATGCCGAACGGTCATTGGAATCGACTGCGCAGCGCTGTCTTTCCAAGCTTAGGTTGTCGCCGCCAGCGTCACAACCATCTGCAACTGAGCTGGATACCCTTCCGTTGCAGGATCGAGTTGCGTTCGCACTAGCAGACCGAATTATTGCGATTCACGTTCGTAGCAATGGAAAGATCGCTGAATTGGCCGAGCGACGACTGGCTGACGATCGCTTTCCAACGGGCAGTGTCTATATCGCGTCGACAATAGGTCAGCATTCAAGCCGCCAACCGGATTTTGAATCATGGCTTGAGCGCGGGGCGGTTGGTTGGTTGTTGCAGGAACCGACGCAACAACCCGATCATTGTCTTGCCCACTGCCGTAAGTACGCTTCCGATCCGTTCACTCAGTCGCTTTGCTGGCAGATGCCTGCGCCTTGGTTAGAGAATTCCTCGAACGATGCTGAGTGGCCATACCTCGCGCATTGCACGCGTGGCAATTCGGGGCCGCTGCCCGATGAGACGCTAGAACAGTTTCGTGACCGCGCGTGGGGTGCAGGAAGCATTCCGAACAGTCATCCATTGTCAACTTTACAACAGATTCTTAATGACCAACGTGTTAGAGGCAGTCCCTGGCTAACACGATCACAACAGCCATGCGTTAGTTTTTCGGCAGTGCCATTGGCCGAACTACTTAGCCGCCGACAATTTCGTTCCCATCTCGGCCGTTGGGATTGGGAACCGTATGGAGTTTTGGTCCGTCGCGACGTTCTTCAGCAATTCGGTGCTCGACCTGTCGTATATGGCGACGACGCTGGTTACAAGCTGCTGGCTGAGGATGACAAGCCCTATTTTCAACCACTGGGAAAGAAGAACAGTCGTAACCAACATGGCAACAATCAAGACTGGTCCGTCGAACGTGAATGGCGATTGTTTGGCGATTTGGATCTTACCGAACTTCTTTGCGATTCGATCGTTGTCTTTGTTGCGACAAAAAAGGAAGCCCAGCAAGTTGCCCGTCGCTGTCAGTGGCCTGTCATTTGGAGAGAAGGTTAGGGATGGGACTCTGCTTTCATCGTGCTAGCATCCTATTCGAATTTAGATGATCGCCTACCGCGACCGGATTCTGACGAATCCAGCTACCAGAAACGTGCACGCCATCTTGAATAATAGCTTACAAAAGTGGTTCGGGACGGAGGAAGCAAGGTCGGCTCCACTTTTTACCGGGATTGCTTTAGAATCTGGCAACTTGGCTCGATTCTTCAAACCGCTCTAACTCGACGTAATCCCATGCTTGATCGAAAACTAATTGTTGAAAATGCGGAACTTATCAAGGAAAACTGCGTTCGCCGAGGGGTAAAAGCGGACGTCGATCGGCTGGTCGAGTTGGAATTGGTTCGCCGTGGAAAAGCCAACGAAGCACAAGAATTGAACCGGTTGGCGAACGAAACAAGCAAAAAAATTGGTTCGGCCAAGTCACCTGAAGAACGCGAAAGCTTGAAAGAGCAGGGGAGGCAACTGCGCGAGCAGAAGGATGCAGCTCAAACCGCCCACGATGAACTCGACAAGCAGATTCATGATCTTGAGGTACATATCCCGAACTTGACGCATCCTTCTGCACCGGTCGGCGCGGACGATCAAGCGAACCTTGAGCTCTGCTTTGGCAAAACGCCTGTTCCAAAATTCGATTTTAAAGCCAAGGATCATCTTGAACTCGGTCGAGCGCATGACATGATCGATTTCGAAGCGGGTGCGCGCGTTGCTGGAGCCGGTTTCTATTTTTTGAAGCGCGATGCCGTGCTGCTCGAGTTGGCGTTACAGCAATTCGCAGTGCACCACTTGGTTGCTCGCGGGTTCATTCCGATCACGACACCCGACGTGGCTCATACGCAGATCTTGCATGGCATCGGCTTCATGCCGCGCGGACCGGAAACGCAAATCTACTCAATCGAGAACACCGACTTGAATCTGGTCGCGACGGCTGAGATTACGCTTGGCGGTATGATGGCCGACCAAACGATCAACGCCGAAGAACTTCCGCTAAGAATGGTCGGCCTCAGCCACTGTTTTCGAACAGAGGCCGGTGCGGCGGGTCGAGCTTCGAAGGGGCTTTACCGCGTTCATCAATTTACCAAGATCGAGATGTTCGCGTTCACGTTGCCCGATCAAAGTGATGCGATCCATGAAGAGTTGCGTCAGATCGAATGCGACTTGTTCGATGCGCTCGAAGTTCCGTTCCGAGTCGTTGACACAGCTACTGGTGATCTCGGCGGACCAGCATATCGCAAGTACGACTTGGAAGCTTGGATGCCCGGCCGCGGTGAAAGCGGTGAGTGGGGTGAGGTCACGAGTACATCGAACTGCACCGACTATCAAGCTCGTCGTTTGAATATTCGCTATCGAGTGAAAGGCGAGAAGGGGACCCATTTGGTCCATACACTGAATGGTACCGCGATTGCTATTAGTCGCGCGATTATCGCTGTGATGGAGAATCATCAGCAAGCCGACGGAACGATTCGCATCCCTAAAGTACTGCAACCTTGGATGGGTAAATCGGTTATTGGCTAGCGATATGTTTTATCGTTTGACCCCTAGCCAGCGGCGTCGGGGTCGGCTTGCAGCCCGCATTACGAGCGGAACGATCCGTCCCCGAATCCAAACGCTCGAAAACCATGACGCACAATGCGCCAGAGCGTCGCTGTGGCCTATGCGGGGTCGAGTTGCGCTTAGAACTAATAAGACGGTAAGGTTTGACCTGTACGCCGTCGGTGACGCGTGCGTCTGTCCCCTATGTCAACTGCTTTACATTCTTGCGCGCAAGCGGGTTCAGATTGGGGTGGGGCTAGTTATTACCATGAAGATCCGCTCATACTTCAAACTGCAAGCCGACCCCGACGCCGCTGGCTAGGGGTCAAACGAAATTGCGGCGTTGGGGTCAAACGAGTTGCTACTCATACAACGTAAATAGTCCGCTGTGATCGAGGTCACCGCGGCCTTTGTTAACGACTAACTCTTCCCACTGTTCAAGCGAATTATCAAGCGTTGGTGATTTAAGTCCGACGGCTGCGGCTTGCTCGGCGATCAAACGCACATCTTTAAGTTGCCATTCGGCGCGACCACCAGCCACGAAATTACGCTGCACCATTCGTTCACCATGAAGATCCAGAATGCGGCTGTCGGCGAACCCGCCCAACATCGCTTGACGTGCAGCCGCCGGATCGACACCTGACAATTCCGTAAGGCGAAGGGCTTGGGCCACTGCGTCAATCGTTTGGGCTACGATCAATTGATTAGCCAGCTTAGTAACTTGCCCCGAACCTGATGGTCCGAGATGCGTAACGCGTTTACCAACTGCGTTTAAAACAGGCCATGCTCGTTCGACATTGTCTTGGCTGCCACCGACCATGATTGAAAGCGTCGCGGCCTCAGCCCCGACTTGACCACCCGAAACGGGAGCATCGACCCACTGCACTCGTTGAGCAAAGTCTTTTGTCGCCGGTACTCCGGTGGTTCCAAAGTCAATGACTAAGGCACCAAGATCAAGTCCCTCTTGAAGTCCTCCCGGGCCAAAGACGAGCGTCTCGACAACTTCGGTCGTTGTCAAATTCACGCAGATGACACCAGCGCCGATCACTCGAGCAAGCTCAGGCAAAGTCGCCACCGCCGTCATTCCCAAGGCTTCGGCTGTCTTGCGTGGCCCTGGGCTGCGGTTCCAGACAAACATCTTTGCACCGGCAGCTTGCAGGTGTCGCGACATTGGCGCACCCATGTTTCCTAAACCCACGAAACCAATCCGCTGCCCAACCAATAAAGCGTTCATAACACCGCGCCGTGAGAACTGATGAAATTCAAGAAAGTGCGAGTATAACAAAACACGCGAAATGCAATGTGCTATTCCATGTTTGGTATACTCTGGACCTCGGGAGTCGATCCATTCGAGCTACCCAGAACTCTAAATTACTAAATCACGTCGGGCGGTTGGAAATGAAAGTTGTTATTACTGGTGGCGGTGGATTTCTCGGAACGCTTTTGTGCAATCAACTTGTCAAACGTGGGACGCTGACGGGGCCATCCGGCGGGCCGCAAAACATCGAGCAGATCGTGTTGCTCGACCGGTTCTTTCGTGAGCCCGCTGAAGGTCAGTCCACCGATTTCCGAGTCACCCAGACCGCTTGCGACATTAGTGATCGCGATGCAGTATTCAGTGCCGTCGGTGACTCCCCGGAAGTCGCTATCTTTCATCTCGCGTCGATGGTCAGTGGCGAATGTGAAGAGCGCTTTGATGATGCGATGCGGATCAATCTCGATGGCGGAAGAAACATTTTTGAAGCCGCTCGGGCTGCCGGTACTGGAGCGTTAAAGGGTCTGCCGCGAGTCGTCTTTGCAAGCAGCATCGCTTGTTTTGGTGGCGATATGTTACTGGAAAAATTCGCAGATGATTCCAAGTTTTTACCGCGGACAACTTATGGAATGACCAAAGTGATCGGCGAACTGATGGTTAATGATTATTCGCGCAGACGTTTTTTTGATGGTCGTTCAGCAAGATTACCGACCGTGATTGTTCGTCCTGGCAAGCCCAACGCGGCTGCATCGAGTTGGGCGAGCGGCATGTTCCGCGAACCGCTCAACGGTGAAGATTGCATGTTGCCTGTTCGTCGTGAGCAGCGTCATCCGATGACCGGTTATCAAACGGTGATCGATTCACTGATCCAGCTGCACGAACTGCCTGGCGAGTCATTGGGCGGCGATCGCGCGGTCGGTTTGCCGGCTCATCAAGTCACTCCGGCTTTGGCTGAGCAAGTCGTTAAAGAGATTGCTGCAAGACGGGGTCTTAAGCTGGGCAGTATCGTTGAAGCGTTTGATCCGCGTATTCAAGGCATCGTCGATGGCTGGGCAACCGCCATCGATGGCAGCCGAGCCGAAAAGCTCGGCTTGCCCCGGCCGCAGCCACTGAAGGCCATCGTTGAGCAATACGTGCAGGATTTTCTGTCGCTCTAGTCTAGTCACTCCAATGCCTTAAGAGAGTGTTGACTTAGTAGCAATACACAAACGATCTCAGAAGCGAGCCGAAGCGGAAGACCGGTCTTTCGGAGCGCGGGCGTCCCCGCCCGCTGAACCCGCTAGGTGACTAGCGGCTACAACAAAGAATCCGTTTACCGTCTACAAAGCGAGAGCGTCAAACTCAATTGCAAGTCACCAAGTCCCGTGCGGGCGAGGACGCCCGCGCTCCGAAAAACCGGTCAACTATTTTGCATACACCTATGCGAAACAAAGCAATTGCAGTTAAATCAACACTCTCATTGACCCAGTGAGCTGTCGGCGTTAGCCGCGGGTGAACGGAGTCGGGCGGCTCAGACTACCACGGTCTGCCCAATGGTGTAGTTTCCGCGCACTCTGAATGCTCAAATTCGACTATAGCTCATGATAGACCACCTCTTCGTTCATCCGCGGCTAACGCCGACGGCTCACTCGTTCCGTACATCATTCATGCCATTTGAAAAGTGCCGCCGGCTGACTTTGCTGGCCTGCGCTGCTTGCTGTATCACCATCCCGGCTAACATCGCGATCAGATGTACAATATCCGCCGACAGGAGGGCATGCGATTCAGGCATGGTCCTTATGGAAACGATCATTCTCAACGTCAGCAGCCCTAGCAAACTGACTATAAGCGATCGCTTGTACTTCCATTGCGGTGCAGCCAGCAACGCACCCAAACAACCATAGTAACCTGCCGACGGTCCAACGTCATGGAAATCATACAGCTCTAACACGGATTGGCGGAGGGAGGTCCATTGCAGCGCACCGACTCCTATCGCAAAGGCAAGCATTGAAGTTAAATGCGATAGTGCAAAGATGCAAAGCGTGTTTATAGAACCAAATGTTCTTTCGGCCCATGTAACAATCAATAAGATCATGGTGACTGCAATGCAGAAGTGCATCACATCATGAGTTAAGAAAATGCTCGTGATGAGGCGCAGCCAATCACCGCGGCCAAAGTGCCTAGGCGCAAACCCATACATTGCTGACCAATCGGATGGCAAACTACCCGGAATAAATTGCGCGAAACCAGTTGCAATGGACACCGCAGTCAGCAAGCAAATCGTAAAAAGGTAGCGACGAACCCAAGTCATTGATTTCACCTAAAGGTAGCCCCATGCCGGGAATTCACACTTCGGTACTTCCTAAAAAACTCTCTCCCGGCGGCGGGCACGAGCGTTCCGAAATCAAAGTGTCGCAGATTGTCATCGATTCGTCGCGGTTAGATGTCAGTCAACTCCTCGAAAAGTTTGAAACCAGCCACGAAGGCCTACCTGAGGAAGAAGCCCTGCGTAGACTTGTGAAGGATGGCCCCAATGTGCTTGCCAAAGACCAACGAGCGGGAATCGTTCAACTGGTCTTGCACGCAGTGATGAACCCACTAGTAATTCTACTTGCGGTCCTAGCGTGCATTTCAGTCGCGACCGGAGATTTTAGAGCTGGCACGGTCATGACTCTCATGATTGTGCTCGGCGTGGGGCTGAAACTGATCCTGCTGCATACTGAATCGCATGTCCACGCAAGAATTCCTGACTATGCCAAAGTCGATGAGATTCCGTTTGATTTTCAGCGCCGGATCATGTCGGTTGTTGTTCGGACACCTGAAGGACAAGACCGCATTATCAGCAAGGGTGCGCCCGAAGCTATATTTCCAAAATGCGATGCCTTTGAATTGGATGGCGAACTGTTTCCGATGGATCATTTGATTCTTCGCGATCTTGAAGAGGAGTTTGAACAGCTTTCACGCGATGGGTTTCGGGTGTTGGCAATAGCATTCAAAGACGTGGCACCTCGACCTGAGGCGGAGCAACACTCAACACCGTATTCGAAAGCGGATGAAGCCGAGCTCATCTTGAAAGGCTAGTCATTCGCACCAACAAGATTCCGTTTTTGCAAAGCTGGGCATCGTGGCCGCTTTTAGCGACATCTGGGATCATCATCGCGGTTGGGGCGACGACTCCCTATACGGTTGTCGGTGAGTGCCTCGGTTTCACGCCGCTACCCGGTTTGTACTGGCCGCTTCTGATCGTATCATTGATTCTTTATGCCTGTCTTACCCAATCGGTAAAGTCTTGGCTGTTGAAACGCAACTGGATTTAGTTCTGAACATAGATCCGATTTGAAATGGGGAGTCCCAGTGGGCGTAGTGTTTCCTGGGCTACTTGCTTGAGAAAGTAGGAGGGCAATTTTCCGTTCAGTACCAAGCCTCCATCGAGTAGCTCGACAATGATCTGGCGAGCTTTAAACCGAAGGCGTGGTTGCTCAGCGAGCATCGAAGTCGCTTCGGCAACAGAGCGGGTAAGGTGCGTTGGTGAGCATAGTGATAGAACTCGAGTGTGCACTTTTAGATGATTCATGTGCTAAATCGCTTATTTTGGGGCAAGTTTTTACGGCGATTGTGATCGTTCCAAACTTAGATCGCGGCACATCTAAGGTTGAAAACAGCGGGTGCACGATCAGGTGCATAAAGCGTGCCGACTGCACTCATTCTGAATCGGCCGTCTTTAACGTTTTGCCGATCGAAAGCCCAAGTTGTTGCAGTCGAGTTCGAAAGGTGGTCCGCGAGATTCCAAGTATTTCGGTGGCTTGAGTTAAGTGACCGCCGACATGTTTAAGAACTTCCTCATAGAGGACTCGATCGACTTCAGTGTGAACAGCGTCATCCAGTTCGGTTGGCTTGGTCTCAAGCAGTTGACGAATCAATGCTCGCAGGTCCGCTAAATTTGTGGGGACTTGTGGCTGTTCCGCGGAAGCTGGTTGGGCAGCTAAGACGTTGTTAGGTTTCACTGAGGTTGGCAAGCAATCTGGCGTAATCACTTCGCTAGACGCGCGGACGATGGCGTACTTGATCGCACTTTGCAATTCTCGGACATTTCCAGGCCAGTTATGTTCCGACAGCGCCGCGATGCATTCTGGCGAGATGCGTAAACTAGGTCGACCCAAGTCGCGACCAAATCGATGCACGAAGTATTCGACGAGTCGCGGAAGATCCTCGAGTCGTTCGCGGAGTGGCGGCAATTGAATACTGAACGTGTTCAGTCGATAAAACAGATCTTCCCGAAAGGTTCTCTTCAAAATGGACTGTTCGAGATTGTTGTTTGTTGCTGCGATGATGCGTACATCGCACTGCAGAGTCTCGTTGCCGCCGACACGTTCAAAGCGACCGTCTTGCAAAATCCGCAGCACCTTGGCTTGAGCTCCAAGGCTCATATCGCCAATTTCGTCGAGGAATAGTGTGCCGCCGTCAGCTTGTTCAAATTTCCCGATGCGTCTTCTTTCTGCGTTAGTAAACGCTCCTTTTTCATGGCCAAACAGTTCGCTTTCAAGGAGTGTTTCGGGAATGGCAGCGCAGTTGATTGCCAGAAACGGTTTCATCGAACGTGCGCTATGTTGGTAGATCGCGCGGGCGACAAGCTCTTTCCCAGTCCCGCTTTCACCGAGAATTAGCACATTCACATTCTGTGGGGCCACGCGGCCGATCTCTTTATAGACTTCCTGCATGGCTTTTGAGTTGCCAACGACCCGGTCGACCTTCGGATCGCCCACGTCATGGTCGGTCGACTGGTCAAAATCGGTAAGCACACGACTAATACGACTCAGTTCAATCGCTTTGTTGACCGCTTCCTTCAACTCGTTGAGGTCATAAGGTTTTAGGAGGTAGTCAAAGGCGCCTCGCTTCATCGCTTCAATGGCCGTGTCAGTGGTCGCGTGAGCCGTAATAATGATCACTGGGAGGTGAGGATCTATTTCGCGCATTTTCTGAAACGCATCGAGCCCTGACATGTCAGGCAAACGAATATCGCAGACCACCACATCGGGCCGGTGGTAGTTGACCGCTTCGATGCCCGCCTGAGCCGTTTCTGAGGTGAGTATCTTAAGCCCTTCGGTTCGTAGGCCTTTCTCCATGGCATAGCGGATACTGGATTCGTCATCGACGATGAGAAGCGTTGTCATTTTCGCGCAGTACCAATCTGTGAAGCCAAAGGTTTCGGTTTGGTGGTTGTAATTTGTGTGTCTTGCTGTTCTAGCGGCAGGCGTACGATGAACACTGCTCCGCCTTCGGCCCGGTTTTGGGCGGTGATGGTACCGCTGTGATCTTCGATGATACGTTGGCAGATGGCTAGTCCAATACCGGTTCCAGCATCCTTGGTACTAAAGAATGGGTCAAAAATACGGTCCAGCATTTCTGGAGGTATGCCTGTTCCATGGTCAGATACTTGTATCTCGACTGTTCTTGATGTTTCAGTGGCAGGCGATTCTCGAAGTCGAATTTCAATCTGGCCGCCGCTTGGCTGTGATTCAACGGCGTTGATCACTAGGTTCAGCATCACTTGTTGGAGCTGCTGGGGATCAGCGCTAAGTTCCGATTGTAGCTCTGGCAAATCGAGCTTGATGTTTATTCCCTGTCGATCAACGCGGCTTTTAGTCAACTGCACCGTTCGTTGAACGATGGCACCGAGATCGACGATTTTTCGAGAGAGTTTTGGCGGTCTCGCGAAGTCAAGAAAAGTCTGAACCAGTTCATTGAGTCGCTCAATCTCGACTCCCAAAATCTCGACGTCTTGATCATCCAGGGCCGATGCGCCGCCTGACTGTCGTGCCATCTGAACCAAGGAGCGCATGGCCGTCAATGGATTGCGAATCTCATGAGCCAAGCCAGCGGCCAACTGACCAATCGCCGTCATTTGTTCTGAGCGCATGATTCGCTGCTGACTAACTTGCAGTCGCTGAACCGTTTCACCGACTCGATTGGCCACCTCATCCAGGGCTTCACGAATCGTGGCAAGGTTCGCATTGGAACTAAACTTAAGTGGTCCGACAACTTCGTTGAGCGCGCCGGTCGCCGCATGAACGGGAATGCTTAGTTCAACAATCGATCGATTCACACTGCGAGCCACGGCAACGCCGGCCATTAAACCACCGATTGCGCCGCATGTCATTAGCAGGAGTAACGCCAGACTCACTCGATCCGCGTTCACTTGGTTACGATGACTCTGACTTTCAAGATCATGTTTATGATCCTCGCTCTGAGCATTTGCAGTTTCAGTAAGCTCAGTGATTTTTAATTGGGCACGACTCAACAATTCAGGCAAAGTTGAATCATTTATCGTCGACGAGCTTATCTCGTTGAAAATCTCTTTAAACTGATCATATTGCTCGCGTAGTTTTGGCAAGTGCGATTGATCGTCTATTGAGTCCGTCTGTTTAGGCTTTAACGCATCCTCAATTTTCTTTGACGCAAGTGTAGCATCCTTGAGTGTCGCAGAATTTGGGTTGGCTTCATACTTGTGTAGCGATGTTTGGAGTTCAAGAAGTCCATTCTCCGTAGTATGCGAAAAATCTGACGCTTTGATGCTCTGCTGATTAAGCTCCACCGCTTGCTGCTGCGTAATGTGCACCCACCACGCTGTGAACGCCCCCAAGATCAATAAAACCAAGCTTACCGCCAGCAATGGGGCGGTCATTCGGAAAACCAAGCTTGAGAACATTAAACCATGGTCCAATTTAAATAAGAAACTCTCAGCGCCACTAAAAGGGCTAAAGCCAGCCACGCTCAGCCGCGCTCAGCCACGCCTAGCAAGAATTGTACCATCCGAAAACGGTGGTCATTTGCTCAATTGTTAATGCCTTTTCGCTTGCGAAGGTGAGTTTTTAACCGGGAAAGATGTTTCCTGACCGTCGAGCGCACGAATTAGGGCCTAATGCACCCACTTTCTTCGTGGTACAAGACTTGCAAAGGCCTTCTGACGATTGATCAAGTGAAGCCTATTTGACCTCAGTTCAGGAGCAAAACCGTGCGTATGAAATCAGTCGGCTTTGGTCAAATCCCTGAACTGAACGAGACATCTGGCACGAAAAGTTTTCGACAACGATGCCGCTGGAATGCAAATTTTTGGCTCTTGTTCGTACTTGTGATACTGGTGCTCGCTTGCTTTACCTTCGCCGCAATCGTTTGGAGCATTCTTCTTTCGCCGATAACCTAGCAGCGTGCATGACTTGGCGTATGCTTCCAGTTTGCGATTCCAGCCTCCTCACAAACGGCAAGCAGGGTGCATACCCCATGTCATCACGAATCCGCCACATAAAACCGTTCCGGTTATAACGTTAGGTGAACGCCTTCCATGGCGAACGAAGATCATCATCGAATCGATTGCAAGGTTCCGAAATAGCCCAATGGGTTGGATCGTATGGATCAAACCAACAATCGCTAGCAATCGAACTAAACTAATGTCTTCGCAGCAAGCACTATCCATCGCACGGTCGTTACAAGCCATTTCGTTGATGCTGCTTTTTCAAGTAGTCGGTTGTAAGTCACCGCAATTGTGCTGCGAACCGGGTTACGTATCTAAAGCGATTCTTTGCCGGACGGCCGTTGCAATGGAGCAGACGCAGCCTTGCACCGAGGTAATACCTGCTGGTGTCGTACTCGAAGATGGTCTTGAAGAATCAGAGGCCATAGCCACCGGTCTAGCAAATAATTCGATGTACCAAGCCACGTTGGCTCAACTGGGCATGGCAGGTGGCGATGCAGTTCAAGCAAGTTTAATCGCCAACCCGCAAGTGCTCATTTACTTTCCATCGGGTGCAAAAGAAGGCCAATACACACTTTACGCCCCAATTGAATCGTACTTCATGCGTCCGACACGTGTTAAGATTGCCAACCGTGAATATCGCCGTATTGGTGACCAACTTGTGCAAAACGGATTGAACGTTGTTCGAGACATCCGATTGGCTTACGCTGACCTGGCACTCGCGACTGAGCAATCGAAGTTGGCGACCGAGGCAGTTGAGCTGCGGACCGGAATCGCCGAGTTGACTCGCAAGCGCTTTGACGACGGTGATATTAGCGAATTAGAAACAATTACCACCAAAGTTGATGCGCTCAATGCGAAAGCACTGAATGGTGTGCAACGACAGAACGTTGAAATCAGTCATGCGCGGTTAGCGTCGCTGATTGGAATTCCCACAGTATCGACTTCTTTGCAGCCCGTTGCCCTCGAAACTACAAATGTCCCAGGGCTCGATGAACAGCAGTTGATCGGTACTGCGCTGGCATGTCGGCCCGACTATCATGCCGCTCGATGGTCCGTAGCAGCAGCCCAGGAACGATCCAAGTTATCGCGATGGTTGTTCTGGCGAGTCGACAGCGTTGTCGACGTTCGTCAAGGGCCGGATTACACACGAACTGGAACAGGATTAAGGTTTGATCTGCCCATCTTCAATCGAAACCAAGGCGGAATCCTTCGCGCGGATTGGGAATTGAACGCAGCCATGCACGCACGCGATGCGATTCGAGATCAGATCTATCAAGATGTTCGAGTCGCGTTTCGTCAGGTGAATCAAGTTCACGCAAACCTGAATATTTTAGAAATCGAGGTGCTTCCCAATCTTTCTGCAGCGGTCGAGATTTCGAAAAAAGGTTTCGCGGACGGTGGGACGGATTATTTGTTAGTTTTACAGACTACGACGCAGTATCTGGATGCCAGGTCGAGGATTCTCGACCAAAGGGCAGCGATGCGACGAGCCGTTGCGGAGTTAGAGCGAAGCGTCAGCCGAAGCGTTTTCGCTGATCCTCTGGATGTTTCGATGATGCTGACCCAGACTGCACCTGCTGGCGAGCTTTGATGTTGCCCTATTTGATTTAGGAGCAAGGCCCGGTTGGTTTGCCTAGCCCAGCTCAACGAGCTTCTCGTACTCGGAGAAGTCATCGAGGGAGAAGTCATCGAGTAGGAGTACCGCAACGTGAGTACGAGTACGAAATACCCCCTTCACGTGACTTACGACCGGAGTCTATATGTTTTGCACGATGTTTCTTGATTAATTGTGATATTCGCGAATGAACTCGACACCGATTACAATCGAGCGACTCGCCGAAAGCTCTACCCCTATGTTGGCTCGTGCTCTATGAGATTCGTCTCCCTCGCTCAATGGACGTTATTGATCGCAGTTTGCTTGTCATTCATGACCGGCGGTTGCGGAAAACAGACTGCGTCTAAGGCTAAATCCATTGCTCCGGCCAAAGTGGAAATGGTTCCGCATGAAAGCGAACTGGCGACCATTACGCTAACCGCGGACGCAGAAAAACGCTTGGGGATTTCGACTGTCGCTGCTCAAACATTGAGGGTGCAACAGCATCGAAAATTTGGCGGCGAAGTGATCATTCCTCCCGGCCGCTCAATCCTGCTTACTGCTCCAGTGTCAGGCATTGTCGCCGCAGCAGGTGAAGTGCCCATTCCGAGAGCCGGGAGCACTGTGAAAGCCGGCGAGGCGGTGCTTGAGTTGCTACCACTGTTATCGCCTGAACGGGATGTACCCACGCCAGCGGAACAGGTTCAGATGGCCAGCGCAAAAGCGACCCTTGTGGCAGCACAAGTTACGGCACTGGGCGATGTACAGCGCAGCAAAGCAGATATCACAGCCGCGAAAATCACCCTCGATCGCGCGAACAAACTGCTTGCGGATCGAGCGGGCAGTCAACGAGCCGTCGATGATGCTCAAGCAATTAGTAACGTCGCGCAAACCGTACTTGCAGCCGCCGAAGAACGCAGCGCTCAACTAACCAATTTATTAACAACACTTGAACTGAAGTCATCGCAAGATGCCGCAACGAAGTTTACTCTAACCGCCCCCGTAGATGGTCTGGTTCGCAACATCAGTATCTCAGCTGGACAGCAGGTTGTTGGTGGGGCTCCTTTAATGGAAGTGCTTGACACCAGCACCGTTTGGCTTCGTGTCGCCGTATTTGTGGATCTTCTTGCGGACATACAACCAGCAGCCACTGGTCGCGTTGAGTCGCTCACCGGGAAAGCGGCGAAGCAATCACTACAAACAGCTGCACCAAATTCGAAAGTCGCGGTACCCATTGCTGCACCGCCTACGGCTGATGCGGGAAGTTCCTCAGCGGATCTTTACTTTGAGATTTCGAACACCGACTCCAGCCTTCGACCTGGTCAACGTGTGGGCGTCGACTTGCCCATGCATCAAGAAGTCGAAGCGACAATCGTCCCTGCCGCTTCGATACTCTATGACATTCATGGCGGATCTTGGGTTTATGTAGTTAAAGAACCGCTGCACTTCGAACGACAACGTGTGACCGTGATGTGGGTCGATGGTGGACAAGCAATGTTGCAAAAGGGTCCGAAAACCGGTACGTTAGTCGTCTCGGACGGCTCGGCGGAACTGTTCGGTACTGAGTTTGGACCAGGGAAATAGGCAAACCCAAATGAGTTGGCTTATTCATACTTCCCTGCAGCTGCGAGTCATCGTTTTGATGATCGCCATCGGCTTGATCATTGTGGGTGTACGGTCGGTGGGATCAGTCCCGCTGGATGTGTTTCCAGAATTTGCACCGCCACTGGTTGAGATCCAAACCGAAGCTCCAGGCATCTCAACCGAAGACGTTGAAAGTTTGATCAGTGTGCCGATTGAGAATGCGGTCAATGGCATTCCGTTTGTCAAGACAGTTCGTTCCAAGTCGGTGTTAGGGTTATCGAGCGTAAGGTTGGTTTTTGCAAGCGGCACAGACCTGCTCATGGCTCGTCAGTTGGTCCAAGAGCGCTTGACGCTAGTCGCAGCTCAGTTGCCGCGCGTAGCTCGACCGCCGGTGATTCTTCCGCCGCTCTCGTCGTTAAGTCGCTGTATGAAAATCGGGCTCTGGTCAGACACCAAGTCGCAGATGGATATGACTGTGCTTTGTAAGTGGACTGTCAGGCCGCGACTGATGTCCGTTGGTGGCGTAGCCAACGTCGCCGTGTGGGGTGAGAAGGAACCTCAGTTGCAAGTGATCGCAGATCCAGATCGCCTGCGAGCGTATGGCGTGACACTCGATTCTTTGATGCAAGCGGTCCGCGATGCGACAGCCGTCGGTGGCGGCGGATTCATCGATACTCCCAATCAACGACTGGCGCTGCGGCATGTGCCAGCGGTGTACACAACTGAGCAACTCGGTGAGATGGTATTGAGCTATCGCAATGCGGCACCAACTGCATCTGGCACTGCGTCCGCGATGGGCAGTCCCATTCGGATTCGTGATGTAGCCGATGTTGTCATCGATCATGCACCGCCGATTGGTAACGCGATCATCAACAATCAACCCGGTTTGCTTTTGATTGTAGAAAAACAACCTTGGGCCAATACTCTTGATGTGACCCGCGGTGTTGAAAGAGCCATGGAAGAATTGAAGCCTGGAATGGGCGAGGTTCAATTCGACACGACGATCTTCCGGCCAGCGACGTTTATAGAGCGATCGCTTACGAATCTCGGCCATTCGATGGCACTAGGATGTGTTTTAGTGATCGTCGTATTGCTGATCTTTCTTTTCGATTGGCGATGTGCTTTGATCAGTGCGATGGCCATTCCGCTGTCGTTGATCGCAGCCATGATGGTCCTTTATTGGCACGGCGGGACAGTGAACACGATGGTCTTGGCTGGACTGGTCATTGCTCTTGGGGAAGTGGTCGACGACGCCATCATTGATGTCGAGAACATCATGCGACGACTGAGAATCAATGCAACTTTGGCGAACCCTAAGTCGGCATTTCAAGTTGTTTTTGACGCTTCGATGGAAGTTCGCAGTGCTGTGGTTTATGCGACCATCATTGTCGTGTTGGCGTTTTTACCGGTGTTCTTTTTGGAGGGGCTATCGGGTTCCTTTTTCAGGCCACTCGCCGCATCTTACATACTGGCGATCTTAGCATCGTTGCTGGTGGCTTTGACCGTCACGCCAGCGATGTCTTTGATTCTGTTGCCTGCGACCGCGCGAATGCGACATCGCGAAGGACCGCTGGTTCGATTTTTAAAGCGCGGATATCGAGCTATGCTAGGGAGTTTGTTGGTAAGGCGCGGATTAACGTTAACTGGTTTTGCAGTCGCGTTTGCAGCAATGGCATGTACGGTGCCCTGGTTGGGTGAAGAGTTGATGCCGAACTTTCGTGAGACTGATTTTTTGATGCACTGGGTAGAAAAGCCTGGCGTTGGTATCGACGCGATGGATCGTATCACGACTCTGGCCAGCAAAGAGCTGATGGATGTTCCCGGCGTTCGCAACTTTGGTTCGCATATTGGTCGCGCGACTGTGGCCGACGAAGTGGTTGGTCCTAACTTTACGGAGCTGTGGATTAGTATCGATGAGACGCAGGATTACGATGCGACCGTGGCGAAAGTGCAAAGTGTTGTCGATGGTTATCCTGGGCTGTATCGCGACTTGCTGACTTATCTCAAGGAACGCATTAAAGAAGTTTTGACGGGAACGAGTGCGGCGATTGTGGTGCGGATTTATGGTTCCGACATGGCGGAGTTGCGAAGCATCGCAGCCAATGTTGCAGCACAGATCAAGCCGATCGAGGGTGTCACGACGCTTAAAGTTGAACCGCAAGTCTTAGTGCCGCAGATTTCCGTTGAGATGCGACCGGAAGCGGCAGCACAGTTCGGTGTAACGCCGGCTGTGTTAATGCGAAGTGTCAATGCGCTCGTTAATGGCACTCAAGTGGGCGAGATCTATCGCGATCAAGGAATCTTTGCGGTTGCCGTTCGCGGCACAGACAGCGCCCATCAAGATCCGATGGGAGTTAGCAAATTGATGATTGACACACCTTCGGGAGCGCAGGTTCCACTGGAGAGTCTTGCTAGTGTCACCATTGTTCCAGCACCGAATGAGATTAAACGGGAAGGTGCCTCAAGGCGCTTGGATGTGACTTGCAATGTGGCCGGCCGTGATTTGGCATCCGTTGCCAACGAGATCGAAGCTGCAGTCAAAGACAATGTGAAATTCGGCGTTGGTTATCATCCCGAATTTCTGGGTGAGTACGCTGAGGCACGAGCCTCGCGGCAGAGGTTGCTTCTCTTGTCGTGTTGTGCGATGCTGATGATCGCTGTCATCCTGTATGTTGACTTTCAGTCATGGACGTTAGTGTTGCTGATGCTGGGAATGTTACCGCTGGCGATGTTGGGCGGTGTGGTGGGAGTTTATGCTAGTGGCGGCGTCTTGTCGCTCGGATCTTTGGTCGGCTTCGTGACAGTGATCGGCATCGCAGCGCGGAATGCAATCATGCTTATCAGTCACTATCGGCATCTTGAAACGGAAGAAGGGGTCAAGAATGATCGAGAGTTGATCCTTCGCGGCGCCGAGGAGCGCCTGGCACCGATCTTGATGACTGCGCTGACGGCTGCGTTAGCGCTTGCACCGCTTGTCTATTCCGGCAGTTTGCCTGGGCAAGAGATAGAATACCCGATGGCGATTGTCATACTTTGCGGACTAGCAGCGGCCACGATCGTGAATCTGTTTGCGCTGCCACTGTTGTATGAGATGGTTGAAGTTCGTAGAGCGTCGGTTTCCACTAACCCGAATGCGTGAGCGAGGGAAACTCACTTGCTATCGATTAAGATACGCCGGAGGATTGGACGCGGTATTCGGTGGCAACGCCGTTCCGCTGGTCGATGGTGCGGTCGCTTGAGCAGGAGTTACGCTGCCGAAACTGTAGGTTGTCGGCCGACTGGTTGAGCCCGGTTGATAAACGCCAGAGTAACGATTGGAAGATTGACTACCGGTGGTCGTGCTTCCAGCCGCGTAGTTTCCAACGGATGTTTGTCCAGCGGTTGGTTGGGTTGGAACCGTGCCGGGATAACTTGGCATTTGTGGAGTTTGGCCGACGGGAGTCGTTCCCGCTGCGAAAGCTCCTGCGCCAGGGATGGGTGGCAGGTTCGGATAAGGATTGCTTGGCGGGGCGGTGTATGTATTAGGAGCTGTTACTCCATAAGTGTTCGGGGCAGGGGAGGGGGGCAGTTGTGGGAGATTCGATGTTCCTCCCGCGTATGCCGAGCCAGTCCCCAGATTAGTTCCCTGGGCAGGTCCTTGTGGGCTTGATCCGTAACCGGTCGAAGCGTTGGGAGCCGGGTAATTGGCCAGTGCGCCTTTAGTGCCACCCGTAGTTGCGTCCGACGGTTTGGTTGCGGTCATCCCTGCGTACGATCCGCCGTACGGGTTGGGGCCAGCGGCCACATTGCCTGAGGTACCGGCGGCGTGGGGCTGGGTGCCGGCGGCTTGAGTTGTTGCACTGGGCCTTTGGCCGACAGTGTAGGGTCCGGTTTGGTAACCGTTTGCGGACGCAGCCAATCCAGCGGAAGCAGGCGTGGTTGCTGATGAAGTTTGTCCGGCGTAGCCATTACTTGGGGCCTTGTTACCAGAAGATGTACCGGGTGAGGTCCCGGCGCCAACAGATGCTATCGTAGACGGCGTGTATTTGTTAGCGGGGCTCTCAGGTAATTTGACACCGTCATTACCCGCCAGCGTGGTCGCTGATGGCTCGCGATTCCATGACATTTTTGGCATCTTCCAGGCTCCAGCTTTGCAACCGGTCAAACCAAAGCTCGCAGCCAAGCCTAGTAAGCAAACGATGCGGAGCTGGTTGTAAGTGCCAATCTTCATGACAATCGATCCTTCGACTAGGACTATTCGGTGGGCCGCCCGAAGCAGCCGTGCTGTTTGTTCGCCAAGAATTTCTACGCGATCCTAGACCCTTCAGGGTCTAAATCCTAATTCGGCATTCGTTGGCAATAAAATTAATTCAATCGTTACATCTTGCGCAATAGTTTTGCGATGCTAGGAACAAAACATGAGTCGCGTCAACGCCAAAACTCCCATTTTTGATAGCTCAGCGCCAACTTCGTGGACTATTAGGCTGACGCCGATTCACGGATCGCGACTTGAAGCGTTTGGAACTGAGATCGCATCAATGCGATCGCTGTGTTATGCATACTTTGGTTCTTGGAAATCTCCGTGACTTGCTCTTCGAGACTCACATCGCCACCATCGTGATACAAGATTTGCTTAGTCACATCGCGGGCTTTTTCGAGTGCTTGCTGCTGTGTGACCGGTTGCTGGCCCTTACCGGGAACATAGGTTGTTTCGCCGGACTTGGATGGATTCGTAGCCGCTTTTAGCTGAGTCTGAAACTCGGTGAGCGACAAATCTCTCGTTTTATAATCTGGCGTATCCAAGTTGGCCAAGTTTCCCGCCAACAGTTGATGCCGCTTTTGCGAGAAAACAGCAGTCTGCTCCAACGCCGGCAACGATGAATTACTTAACCATGAATCAAACATGGTGTGTGCCTTTCTTTACGCGGCTTTCGCCATCGCCGTTCGCATTGGCATTCGAAGCGTCCATGCCATTCCGCCTTGTGGGCAGCATGTCCCCCAGAACTCGGCGCCTCGCGACTGAACCGATGCAATAAGATCTCTAGCGATTGGACCAAAGTTATACGAACAACGATGACTAAAGGCTATCGAATCGTTATTAAGTGTCTCTCCATTGTCAGCCACCTCCAACTCCACCGCATCGCCAACACAGCATGCTGTCAGCTGAATCTCGCTGCAGTTAGGGCTGCGTTCAATTGCCAAGTTGAGCATCTTCAGTATCGCTTGCTTTAACCAATTGAGGTCAAAACCGCTCGGCAGGTAAGATTCGATGTCGATAATAAGTTGAAGCCGCTTGCCAAAAATCATACCCGCAGATTGGTCGATACACTCACGTGCAATCTGATCTAGCGGGGATGCAGGTCGTTGTTCGGACGCGATTCTCAGGTTAAACATTTAGGGCTCATGAATTGGTTAGGTCGAAACTGCTCTCAGTGAGAATAGAATCCGTCAGATAAGCGGATGAAGCCAGAGACGCATCGCGGCAATCTTGTAACTGGGCAGCGATGGCATTGCGATTCAATTCGAGCTCATCCAGTGCGTGCGACTCGAGCCGCATGATCTCTTGCTGCAATTTATTACAACCGTCTAAAAGTTCGCGACAGCGCGTGCGAGCTTTTGATTCAATCCAAACACGCTTGTCGGGATCTTGATCTTGGAATGGTCTTAGATCTGCATGAATCTGCAGAAACTCGTCAATCAGCGGTTGCTTGCGAGCAATAAGGGAAAGAAGCAATTCCACATGATCCGCACCCAGGCATTCAACTTGCTGCACGGCTAGCGTTTTCAAAGCGGTTAGGACGTTCAGTTGGCGTTCCATGAGCGCACTTAGTTGCTGCGTGTTGGTCGTCTCCATGACGCTTCATCCTATGCAAGCAAAGAAAGGCAGAACTCACTTGTTGGAATCTCATACATAGCCGTGAATATCAGGTTTGTGAAAATGCCGCGAGACTAGTTTTGCATTTGTGCCAGCCGATGGCGATCAGCGAGCCGTCGGCGTTACCCAGTGAGCCGACGGCGCTGGTCGACGATAGCCAGTGAGCCGACGGCGCTGGTCGCGGGTCTCGAAGTTTTGGTCGTTCATGACTAGTGGTCCAGCCAACGTTTCCCGCGGATCTGATGACGTTGGACAGTCAACAGATCTTTTTTTGAGTGTCAAACTTCGGTCACCCGCGGCTAACACTGTCGGCTCACTGATCTAATACAAGATCGCAAGATCCATGCAAGATCGCAAGCTGGATGCTTACGCCACGGCTCACTGGTGCACGAGCATTCTTCAAAGTATGCTCACTATGTACGTCCCTCCGCTTTTGCTCCCCTCCAGCAGAGTTTCAAATGGCTATGAAAACTTACTCATCGATGTTCTTCTCAACATGCACTTTGGTCACGCTTGCACTGTTGCTGCTCCTAGTTCAGCCAACAGTCGCACAGGACGATCTTTTTCGGCGAGAGAACTTGGTGGCTTGGTGCATCGTCCCGTTCGATAGCCAACATCGCACTCCTGAGCAGCGAGCGAACATGCTGGTCAAGCTTGGCATTCATCAGTTGGCCTACGATTACCGCGCCGAACATATACCGAGCTTCGCTGAAGAGCTCAACCAACTCAAGAAGCACAATATCAAGCTGCTCGCATGGTGGTTTCCAACCGAGCTGAATGCTGAAGCCAAGTTGATTCTTGATGTCCTAGAAAAACACAAAGTTCAGACACAGTTGTGGGTTACTGGCGGCGGAGCAGCAACGAAGACTCCCGAAGAACAAACAGCGAGAGTCGAAGCCGAGGCAGCACGTATTCGACCGATCGCCGAAGCTGCAGCCAGGATCGGTTGTAGCGTGGGGCTTTATAATCACGGTGGTTGGTTCGGCGAACCGGAGAATCAAATTGCGATTATCGAAAAACTGAAAATGCCGAACGTTGGCATCGTTTACAACCAACATCATGGCCATGAACACATCGAACGATTCGCTGAGCTGCTGGCCAAGATGAAGCCGCACTTGTTGGCGTTGAACTTGAATGGCATGGTTCCCAAAGGCGATCAAATTGATCAAAAGATTGTTCCGCTAGGCGCAGGAAGCCTCGATAAGGACCTGTTGAAAATTGTTCATGAAAGCGGTTACGCAGGACCGATCGGGATTCTGAATCATACCGACAACGACGCTGAAGCTCGTTTGCTAGACAACCTCAACGGACTGGATTGGCTGCTGCCGCAATTGAACGGCAAGTCACCGGTGGACAAGCCCAAGTATCGTACCTGGATAGCGCCGACAACCCAAAGTGCGCTGCCTATGACGCCAAGTCCATCGAAATTAGTTGATGGCAAAGCTGAATTTCGCGCGCCGCCGCTGACGGTACTGTGCAATGCAAAACTGCGACACAAAAGTGTGTATAACATCTTGGTCGCCTCCGATACAAAAGCGAGCGGCGAGCACTGGGAACTGTTCAGCACCGCCGGCTCGGGTGTAATCGCTTGTTATTTGCCGGGACATCGGCCGAACTTGGTCAACAGCTCGGTCAACGTGTGTGATGGGCTCATCCATCGTTTGGGAATGATCTACGAAGCCAATCGAGTGCGGTTGTTGCTTGATGACCAGGTCGTTGCCGATCAAGCGATTGAACGAACTGATATGAAAGCGATGCCAGGTGGTTTCGCAGTGGGGCGTTTGGTTGAAGGTGGGTTAAATTGCTTTGGTGAAATAGGATCGGTACAACTTTATCGCGGCGCGGCTGACGTTAAAAAACTATCTGATGCGAAATATGTTGCGAGGTTAGAGTCACTTGGCCATTGGCAGTTCGCAAAGCTCGATGCAAGCCCTCTGAAGGCAACCTCTGCCATCGAGAAACGGAGTCGATTTACTGAATATGATGCGACAGTCGTTAAGTCGCTGGTCGAGAAATCGCAGTCCACGGGCAACGCGGCTCGCGGTGTAGCTTTGTTCGCTTCGGCAAGGTCGGCTTGTGTTTCGTGCCACAAAATCGGCAAGCTTGGTGGCAGTGTAGGTCCAGAAGTAACCGCGATCGGCAAGCAGCGGACGGCTGGGCAATTGGTCGAGTCCGTGTTGTGGCCCAACCGTCATGTCGATGACAAGTATCGAGTAACGCAGGTACTGACAAGCGATGAGAAAGTGATTCGCGGCTACATTGCGAGTGAAGATGAAAACAATCTCGTCATCTTGGATCCCGCAACCGGTGCCAAACAAACGATTGCGATTGATGATATCGACGACCGAAAGCAAGTTCCCTCGTTGATGCCCGAAGGCTTGGTTAACGCTTGGTCCGAAGAGCAGGTTGCTGATCTGGTCAGTTTTCTTTTTGACCTGGGACGCCATGAACGCTTGCGGCCAGAGTTGGCTGAGTCGGTACTTCAGCATGCGCAATCGCATGATCCGGCAACGTTCGCGTTTGATCGCAAGCCGCTCAATGAAACGGCTTGGCCAAATTGGCAAGCACCGATCAATCGCGAGCGGCTTTACGATTTCTATACCAAGCAAGCCAATCACTTTCGCACTCAAGATCGGGACCAACGTTTGCTGATGGAGTTTCCAGGGCTCGACGGTGGATCCCATGGCCACTGGGGTATTCAAACTGAACCGACCTGGGCGAGCGACGAATGGAGTCAAACGATCTTAGGAACCTTACAGAGCGGCGTGTTCACTGGCCCAAACGGATTGACGGTGGCTCGCGGGGTTTGTTTGCAGTTAGGTGACAACGGCGAGTTGTTCGCGTGCTTTGATCCAGACACGTTGACCTATCCAGCGGTGTGGCAAGGAAAGTTCATCAAGTTCTCCAGCGTCCGACACGGCTTTGTGAATGGCCTGGCACCCAATGGTCCTTTATTAGCCAAGCCAGATATTGTAAAGCCATCGGAACCATTCAGGTACAAAGGGTTCTACCGCGTAGGACGCCGAACGGTGTTTGCATATCGTATTGGCGACGTTGAGTATCTCGATTCACCGTGGTGCGAGAATGGAAAATTTGTGCGCGAGTTCGCTCCGTTTGAGAAGCACTCTATGCGATCCAAGATCAAGAGCCCACCCCACCAGGCGGCTGAAACGATCGAGACGGCCATCTCGCTCGGTGGTCAGCGACCCTATTCGATCGATACCATCGCATTACCGATAAACAATCCATGGAAGGCACCGATGTACATTGGTGGTCACGATTTTTTACCCGACGGATCTGCACTGGTGGCGACGATGCAAGGTGATGTGTGGCACGTATCGGGCTTGAGTGCAAACAAGGCAACTTGGAGGCGTTTTGCAACTGGCTTGCATCATGCTTTAGGAGTGAAGATCGACAGCGAAGGTATCTTTGTCCAATGTCGCGATCAACTGACTCGTTTGCACGACTTGAATAACGATGGCCAAGCGGATTTTTATGAGTGCTATTCAAATGCGTTTGTTACATCACCTTCAGGACACGATTACATATGCGGACTGGAACGTGATAGGGCAGGGGGGTTCTACACGGCTTCTGGTAACCAAGGATTGGTTCGCATCAGTCGGGATGGTGCGAAAGTGGATGTAGTTGCCGAGGGTTTTCGGAATCCGGATGGGTTGGGAATCTATCCAGATGGCGTGGTGACTCTGCCTTGCTCGGAAGGTGAGTGGACACCCGCCTCGATGATTTGCGCAGTGAATTCAAAGTATACGTCGCGTTCGACGGACATGCAAAATTCAAACGCCACCAACCCGCCGTTTTATGGTTATCGCGGTGCGAAATTCTCGAATCAGCCGATTGCAAGGCCTGACTTACCGTTGGTTTATCTGCCGCGCGGCTTGGACAATTCGGCTGGTGGTCAAACGTATATCGACAGTGATCGTTGGGGTCCGCTCAAGGGTAACATGGTTCATTTTTCGTTTGGTACTGGATCGCACTTCCTGTTGCTGCGCGATCAAGTCGGCGATCAACTTCAAGGGGCAGTGGTACAGTTGCCTGGTGAGTTCGCTTCGGGTGCGCATCGAGGACGTTTTTCGCCCGCCGATGGACAGCTTTATGTTTCAGGCATGAGTGGATGGGGGAACTACTCGACCGATCAAGGTTGCTTTCAACGTGTGCGGTATACGGGCGATGCCGTTCAATTGCCAATCGGTTTCCATGTTCACTCGAATGGTGTTGCGATTCAGTTCCCGGCGCAGTTAGACAAGAGCTTCGTTCAACAAGCTGAGCAACACTTTGCGCAAGCATGGAACTATCGCTACAGCGCCGCTTACGGATCATCGGAATACTCGGCCTTGCATTACGGCGCGCGGGGACACGATCACTTGCAAGTTACATCGAGTCATGTGCTGGATGATGGGCGAACTTTGTTCTTAGAGATCCCCGAGTTAGCTCCCTGCAATCAATTGCACCTACAGGTTGCAGTGAACGATGCACATCGCGTCGATATGTTTGTAACTTGTAACAAGCTGGATGAACCGCGAATTGACTTTAGCGGTGCATTGCTAGTCGCCAACAAATCGCAAGTTCATCCGCTGGATCAAGACATGGCTATGGCAACGAAACGTGTTCCGAATCCGTGGCGGAAGCCGATTGAAAGCTCTCGCGAGGTGAAGATCGCTGCTGGTCAGAATTTAACGTATGATGTTCGTGAATTTCATGCGAAAGCTGGCGAGGCCATCAAACTTGTATTCAATAATCCTGACGTAGTGCCACACAACTGGGTTTTGATTCAACCAGGTAAGCTTCAGGAAATTGGTACGGAAGCGAACAAGTTGGTCGCTGATCCGGAAGCCTTGATTCGGCATTACGTTCCGCTGTCCAGTGATGTTATTTGCTACTCGGACATTGTGGATGGCAAGCAGGAAGCGACCATTGAGTTTCGCGTACCGAGCAAGCCTGGCCGATATCCGTATCTGTGTACTTTTCCCGGGCATTGGATGGTAATGAACGGAACAATGATTGTGGAGCCTTAAACGCATCAAGTAAAGCTAGAGCTAGGCGCATAAATTGCTTATGCACTTTCGGGTAGGGTGAGAGAATTTTCCCCTCTGCTTCACGAGAGCTTTCTTCGCCCTAGAACTAGCAAACAGAGTCTTGAACGTGCGTAGCTATTATGCGGAATCCCGGGTAGACTTTCATCTTCGCCTACAACGCTTTCAGATCAAGTCGTATTCTTTTCGACCGCGATGGTTGAAATTCGGTCATTTGACTCACGCTGTCATCCTCTTAGTTGTTGTTTCAGCCTTAGGATGTCAAAAAGAGAAAGCTAAGCGGCCGCCGGGAGCTCCGCCAGGGGCGATTCCTGGATCGGCTGGCGCTCCGCCGATTCCCGAAGTAGAGGTTGTATCGCCATACCAACAAAAAATCCTAGACTACCGGGAGTTTACAGGGCGAACAGCTGCTGCCGACAGGGTTGAGATTCGCTCGCGGGTCAGCGGTTATATTCTGCAGACGCCACGATCCAAAGGACAGCCTGAGAATCAATCGGCAAACGCCAGTGTTGGGCAGGGTACTCAAGGAACACGCGACGCTCAGTCTAAACCGGACGATAGTTCACGAGTCGTTACGGGAGAGGGGGACTACGTTGAGAAGGATACACTGCTGTTTGTTATCGATCCCGAGCCTTACCAAATTGCACTCGATCAAGCGGTTGCAAATGTAGCCGCTGGACAAGCGACATTTAAGCGATTCGACCTGGAGCTGGTAAGGGCCAGAGAGTTAATCGCCTCTAGATCCGTTGCACAAGCAGATCTTGACCTCGCCATTGCCAATCAATCGCAATCGTCCGCTCAGCAGCAGAACTTAGAAGCCGTTGTGCAGCGTGCGAGGCTGGACCTAAGGTACACTCGCGTGCTGGCTCCGTTCGCCGGTATCGTTGGACAGACGCTGGTAACACGAGGGAATCTCGTCGTTGCGGACACAACCATTTTAACGACCCTCGTATCGACGGACCCGATTTATGTGTATTTCGATGTCGATGAACAATCGCTGCTTGACTATCGCCAGCGCATTCGAAGCGGTTCAGTTAAAAGCGCTCGAGATACTCAAATCGACATTCAGTTGGCCTTAGCCAATGAAGCCGACTTCGCACATGCTGGTCGCATCGATTTCGTCGACAATACTACTGACCCCGCAACTGGTAATACGCGACTGCGAGGTACCTTTCCGAACCCCGATAACTCATTATCGCCAGGCTTGTTCGCTCGCGTTAAGGTTCCATTCACAGCCGAGTACGACGCTCTGCTGGTCCCCACTCGAGCTCTGGCAGTCGATCAACAGGGGCGCTATTTAATGGTTGTCGACGATAAACAAACGGCACAGCGTCGCGTTATAGAAACTGGTACCGAAGTGGACGGAAAGACGGTCATAACAAAGGGCTTAAAGCCTGAAGACGTGGTAATCGTTGAGGGGCTGCAAAAAATTCGTCCCAAATCCCCCGTGAAGATTCGACCAATGAAAACGGCAGAAAGTGTGTCCGGTGCTGCCAGTGATACACAAGAGAACCCAGCGAAAGAACAAGGCCCTTGATTTCCGACTACTTCATTCGTCGACCGATTGCCGCCAATGTCATCGCGATCATTACGATGATACTCGGGGTTGTTGCGCTACAAGTGCTGCCCGTCGAACGTTACCCGAATATCACTCCTCCGACAATCCAAGTCACCGCTACCTACCCGGGGGCCAATGCACAAGTTGTCACTGACACTGTGGCTGCACCGCTTGAGCAACAAGTCAACGGTGTCGAAAACATGCTCTACATGTCTTCGACTTCTTCTTCCAATGGGAGTTACTCGCTTACTGTTACCTTTAATGTGGGAACGGATCTCGATGCAGCACAGGTCTTGGTGCAAAACCGCGTGTCCTTGGCCGAACCCTTGTTGCCGACTGATGTTCGACAACTAGGCATCAGTGTCAAGAAGCAGTCGACGAGCATCTTGTTAGTCGCATCGTTAACGTCGCCGGACAAGTCATTCGACAGTCTTTACTTGTCGAATTACGCTAGTCTGCGGTTACGCGATGAACTTAGCCGCGTTGAAGGAGTCGGGGATGTTACAGTCAGCGGAAGCGGTGCTTACAGCATGCGAATCTGGGTCGATCCTACGCGGCTGGATGCTCGCGAATTGACTTTTCAGGACCTACTCACTCAGTTACGTCAACAGAACGTTCAAGTCGCCGCCGGACAAATAGGTCAGCCGCCCATGGATGTTGGCGGAGATTTTCAGTTAACGGTCACGGCTTTGGGGAGGCTTTCACACCCTGAAGAATTTGAAAATATTATTGTCAAGTTTGGCAGCGAGGGGAGTCTCACTTATCTTCGCGATGTGGCTCGTGTCGAACTGGGTGCACAATCGTATGATACCTTCGCGCAGCGAGGCGGCATCGATTCGGCGAGCGTTCTGATTTATCAATTGCCAGGTGCAAACGCACTTTCAGTTCGCGATCGCGTCCGCGAAGCGATGGAAAAACTGAGTCAGTCGTTCCCCCAAGGCATGGAATACGATATTCCGTTCGACATCACCGAATTTGTTTCCGCTGCGATTCATGAAGTTTATAAGACGCTTTTCGAAGCCGGTGCGCTTGTACTAATAGTGATTCTCGTTTTCTTGCAAGACTGGCGAGCTGTTCTGATTCCGGCAACGACAGTACCTGTCACGATTATAGGCGCATTCGCAGTGATGCCGTTGATCGGGTTTTCAATTAACCTGTTGACGCTGTTCGGGATTGTCTTGGCGATCGGTATCGTCGTCGATGATGCAATCGTGATTGTTGAGAATGCCGCTCACCACGTTGAGCGTGGAAAGGCGCCGATCGAAGCAGCCGAGTTGGCGATGAGCGAAGTGACCGGGCCTATTATTGGAATCACGGCGGTCTTGATGGCTGTGTTCATTCCCACTACATTTTTATCCGGCGTAACCGGGCAACTCTATCGGCAATTCGCGCTGACGATCGCTGCGACGGCTTTGATTAGTGCTATCAACGCACTCACTCTTAAACCGGCTCAATGTGCCCAGTGGCTCAGGCCTCCAACTGGCAAGAAGAAGTTCATTTTATCACGTTGGTTCAACACGGCTTTTAGCTGGGTTGAAAACGGCTATGTCTACTTAGTGCGAATTTTGCTGCGCGGTTGGCATGTCGCCTTGGTCGTGTTCGCCATCACAGTTGGCTTAACCTTGTGGTGGTATACGCTGATCCCGACAGGGTTTCTTCCAACTGAGGATCAAGGCTATTTTATTACCGCGGTGCAGCTTCCGGATGCGGCCTCGCAGGAACGAACGAAAGAAGTTATCGAGAAGATGAACAAGGTCTTGGCCGATGTACCAGGCGTAGAGACATGGTTCACTTTGGGCGGCTTGTCGTTGCTTGAAGGAAGCCAATCGTCCAACGCGGCTACGGTTTTCGTTCGACTGGAACCTTGGGAAAAACGCACTAGTCCTGAAACTCAGCAAATGGCGCTGATCGGGAGTTTAATGGAACGTTTTGGAGCGATCAAAGAAGCGTTTATCCTGGTAATCCCGCCGCCGGCAATTCAAGGACTAGGCACCAGCGGTGGTTTTGAGATGGAATTGCAGGACCGTGGCGCGGGTCGCGAACAAATGCAAGCCGCCGTTCAACGCATGATTGAGCTAGCCGCAACCAAGCCCGAACTTTCGCGAGTGACGACTTCATTTCGTCCTGGCGTACCGCAGCTGTTTGCGGATGTCGATCGCCAAAAAGTGCTGAGTATGCGAGTTGCGCTGGGCGATGTGTTTGGAACTCTGCAGGCCGCACTGGGCTCGGCGTATGTCAATGACTTTAACAAGTTCGGACGAACCTACCGCGTGACTCTGCAAGCGGACTCACCGTACCGAAACAGTGTTGACAGTATCCGGCGTTTGAAGGTCCGCAACGCTGAGGGCCAGATGGTATCTCTGCAGAGTTTGGTCAACATGAAAGATGCCTATGGTCCGCAAATTATCCGCCGCTTCAATCTCTATCCTTCGGCGACAATTACTGGTTCAGCCGCTCCAGGAAGTAGTTCCGGCGACGCACTGAAGTTAATGTCTTCCATGGCAGATGAAGTGCTTTCAGATTCGCTTGGGTTTGAATGGAGCGGCGTGTCGCGACAAGAGAGCGATACGTCAGGTGGTGAATATGCGATATTCGGATTGTCAGTGTTGCTCGTTTATCTTGTGCTGGCCTTTCTCTATGAAAGTTGGCTGCTACCGTTGTCAGTCATTCTTGTTGTTCCACTCGGCATTTTGGGAACTGTTGCATTGGTATGGTTTTTAGGAATTGAGAACAACGTTTACGTACAGATCGGAATAGTATTGATCATCGCATTGGCAAGTAAGAATGCGATCTTGATCGTGGAGTTCGCTTCCGAACGGCGCAAAAGTGGACTGTCGATTCGAGACGCTGCGATAGAAGCCTCACGATTGCGATTTCGGCCAATTCTGATGACATCGTTCGCGTTTATTCTTGGTGTATTGCCGCTAGTGTTTGCGGAAGGCGCAGCGGCAGCAAGTCGTCGCTCACTCGGCGCTGCCGTATGTGGTGGCATGTTGACATCGACAGTCCTGGCTGTTTTCTTTACGCCGGTGTTCTTTGTTGTGTTTCAATGGTTGAGCGAAAGGTTTACTCGCAAGACTGATTCGACATCGTTTGACCCAAAGCCAGCGGCGTAGGGGTCGGCTTGCAGGAAAAACTACAAAAGAAGAAAACGGTGAAGTGAGTTTCCGAAGCGTAGAGGTAGCGCAGGTTTTCGCTTGGCTGATGGCGGTGCTATGTTGGCCATCAACGCAGGTTCGGCTCGGGTAAGAGATAGTTAGTACCGTCAAGACCCGCTCGTACTGCGAACTGCAAGCCGACCCGTCGCCGCTGGCTAAGGGTCAAACGCGATCACGTCCGCAGCAATTGAAGCAGTTCATTGATTTCGCAATCGATGTCGCTTGGGTCATCGACCGTCTCTGCAACCACTTCACGAAGCAAAGTTCCAAAGCGTGTACGCATTCGATGAAGTGCTACTTTTACAGTGCTTGCCGAAGAGTCCAGTTGGCAGCCCAATTGGACATAATCCGACGCAGAGGGTGACTGTGTTAGCCACGGTTGCAACACCATGAA
Source organism: Planctomycetia bacterium (assembly GCA_031412515.1). Classification (GTDB taxonomy): domain Bacteria; phylum Planctomycetota; class Planctomycetia; order Pirellulales; family Pirellulaceae; genus Aureliella. The sequence goes on from JANODD010000226.1 coordinate 89,020, forward strand.
AAGCGTTTGACGATTGCGACGGGAATAGTCTGTCTGTAGCCGGTTCTTAGCTTCTTCAAGCAGACTGCTGGCCCAACTGCGCATGAACATCCGATCAGGATCAGGTTCACGAGATTGCAACGCCAACCAATGCTGCTCACCGGCTTCAAAGTTGAGTGGTATGGTTGTTGCGCCACCGCCGCGTCGTTCGGAGCTTCGCTTGCGATATTGATCGATCAAAAAGCGTTTCCACGCAGTCAGCAGATAAGTTCGAAATCGTCCTTTGGATGGGTCGGCACTATCAAGCAGTTTGCCATTGATGATGTTGCACAGAAATTCCTGAGTTGCATCTTCGGCGTCTTGATTTGATAGTCCCTGTCGCCGGCCGGAACTATACAGGGGCAACCAGTAACGGCGCATGATCTCCTCGAGGGCTGGACGCGCATACTTCGAATCATCCGAAGCCGCTTTCCAGACCAGTGTCCACTGCGTTGTTGCGAAAGGGTAATTTGAATCAGACAAGTTTAGGTTTCCGCGGGTTCAGCACATATTGATTAGTGACCTCGAGAGCTCGCCGTGCGCAAGGTCCTAAGCTTGGCCAATTGAGCAACACCGTTAGAATCGCAATGCGTCACAAATGATGAACGACATTATAGTACGGAAACACATTCAACCCTCCCGAGATAATCATCGGAGCAAACGACAACACTCGGTTTGGCGTTACCGAAGAAGTATTCGAGCTCGGCTTGGCGGTAGGCGGTATTTAGTGGCAGGTAAACCAACCCGGCTCGGAGTGTGGCCAAATAGAGCATTAGCGTTTTGGGGGACTTCTCGACGACTGCAGCAATTCGCGAACCGATGGGTAGTTGAAGTGAACTCAACCAGTTCGCGATATGGGCACTTCCACACTCGATGTCGTGCCACATTCGATCTTGACCACCTGGAACTTCGCGGCAGACGGTATCGCGGTTCGTGGGAAAATTGGATTCTAATAACGAGTAGAGATTCATTATTACGCTGATGTTACTGTGAGAACGTGAATAACTGTGTCTCCCTTCTCCCCGGTACTCCGGGGAGAAGGGTTGGGGATGAGGGGCCGGTGGGTAGTAAGGTTATACGCAAGGTTCTAGGACCCCTCACCCCCGGCCCCACACCCCGGAGTACCGGGGCGAGGGGTGCCGTGGTAAGTCATGAGCGTCTTCAACCTTACCGAATGTGGGATTCTAAGAGCGTGTGGATGTCCCGCATCGGCAAAATCGCTACGAACCGAGCTAGTGGCACCAGGCGATTGAAAGTTCAATCTCCCCGGTGATGATAACTTTGTTTTACCCCAAAATTCGACCTAGACTTCGCTTCGCAGATTCCATGCATTTGGAGCTCGTCCAAGTTGTCTGTCGTGAGGTTCTCTTCTATGGGGGTATGTCGGATGAATAAGTTCTGGGGTTGTTTGTTCCTTTGTTTTTGCTCGATGTCTTCAGTCTCAATAGCTGACGATCCGTCGGCAGTGTTTGTGAGTTATACCGGCAACGATTTGTTTCCAAGCTACATCATCGCTACCACTACTGTTGATTGGAACGGCGATGAACAGCGAGCTGAGGACAAGAAGACTGACGAAGATCCAGAACTTGAGGACGGAGACACTCCGCTGTTTGGAGATGAAAACGGAAGTATCGGCGTCGGGCTGATAGATGTCCCCGCGGGCTCGAACGTCAAAGTCGAAATGATCGGCGAAGGGTTTTTGAAAAAGTCCAAGTGGGAAGGAGTCATCGACGACGAATTCGAAGTCCTCCAGATTTATCCAAGAGCCAACTGGGATTACGCAGCCCTCCGCAAATGCACTCAGCAGTCACCTGCGAACTTGAAAATCAAAGTCACCATTGACGGTGAAGTTATTTCAGAAATCGATGAAACCGTCCAGCTCCGTTCGATCAACGATTGCCCATTCTATGTCAAGCTTGGTGATGAAGACGAAGACATCGAAGATATCTCTGTCACCTTCGCGGCTTACGTGAACGAAAATCACCCTTGGATCGATGGCATTCTGAAAGAAGCGTTGACCGCGGCGCGTGAGCCAGGACTAATCAACAGTTTTACGGGTTACCAAAGCGGCAGCGCCGACGAAGTGATCTCACAAGTCTTCGCAGTTTGGAATGCATTACAACGTCGCGGTATCAAGTACAGCGACGTCTCGACAACCCTTCCAAGCAAGACGGTTTACGCGCAAACCGTTCGATTCCTTGACGATTCGGTTCAAGCGTCGCAAGCCAATTGTGTTGACGGTTCGGTGATGATGGCAAGTGTTTTGCGCAAGATTGGCCTCGATGCTTATTTAGTCATGGTACCCGGCCATTGCTTCCTGGGATTCTCGGATGGAAACGAAGAGAGCAAGACGATGTTCTTCTTGGAGACTACCATGCTGGGCAGCGACAACCTCAAGTCGCTGACGGACCTTGCCAGCTTGCCTGAAAAGCTGAAGCAGGATGAATTCGCCGCTTCGTACAAAACGTTTGTGGCTGCACTTGAGCAGGGCAAAGCTACTTACTTGGAGAACGAAGCTGCATTCGAATCGGAAGAAGATCCGAATACGCAATTGATTTCGATTTCTGAAGCTCGCGACATGGGCGTTATGCCGATCGGTGCTTCGCAAGTAAAGTAAGCATGTTTCGTGCGACGCATGAAGTTGGAAGCAAGTGGTCGCACTCGGCAAAGGGCCACACCTAAATGCAAAGGCTAATAATGCTGCGAACTACTTTCGTGGTTTTAGTGTTCATTGTTAGCACTTTGCGATTCTCTTGCCAGTGTGATGCGCAAGCACCGGGCTCGAGACTCGTGACGGCAATCGACAAACTCGTCACGAGTCACGAAGTGGATGATTCGGCGCCCGGTGTTGCCATTCTCGTTCATCAGTCTGGCAAGCTACGTTGTGTTATACTGAGCCGAACTTCGAACTCCATCTATCCAAGCAGTTTGTGCGAATCTTGCTATCTCGAACGAGACCTTGATTGTTGCGAAAGAGGTGCGCTTCAGAATGCAGCACTAATCTGGGACGAAAAACGAAATCAGAAACTGAAGGTCCTCGACAAGGACGAAAAATGGCGTGATAAGGTCGTCGAATTAAAGTTCAAAGACTGTCGTATTGAGCCACATGTTCTGGTAATGCGTGCGGGGCAGAACGGGCTAAAAAGTAAAGTGATGTGAGGTTCCTGCCGTTGTAAAAGTCACTTCCAACCGCTAGGGTTGGTTGCGGTTTTGGTGTCTTATACGGCGGGACCGAAATGCTTGACGCATTCCGCTATCAAACTCAGTGTGCCGGGAACTGGGTAACTCCTAGCGGCGTCTAGTCTCTGGGCGACAGGTTCGGTTCGCTCGTTTATGGCGGTTTTTAGGGCATTCAGTCTCGGCCCGCTGCGATTATTATCTTGCTTTTCGAGCTGACGCCGGATAACGGATGTTTCGGCGCAATAAAAAAGCAAAACTTTAGTACTCGCCGCGATTAGTGCAACACATTCACTCTTCGTGGACTCTGCTAGGGCCGAACGCTGGCAGAGTCCGCCACGGTACCTCGCAACCTTTTGTGCGACCACAGGGATATGTCATGATACGAACTAGTACAGCATTTCAATTCGGTGTGTGGGTTTGGCGACATGCACGAGATGTAGGTGGTTTCGTGAGAAACCGGTTGGAAGTGGAGACGATTTCCAACGCGTCCGGTTTCTCACGAAACCAGCTACCAGCAGTGACCAAGGTTCGGCTGCGTCTAGTTGAAATCTTGTTGGGATTGTTTCTAGGACTTCAAGCTGGAGGAAGTTTAGTGCATGGTCAACAAGAAATTGGATTTGCAGAAAAGTTCGCACTGTTGACTGACCGCAAGGCGGCGTTGTCTGAGTTGATTCCAGGAACCGAAGAATTTTTCTACTACTACTGTCTACATCATCAGAACGAGGGTGAGTTTGCGAAGGCCCAAGCGGTCATCGAACAGTGGCAAGCCAAGTTGGGCGGCACTCAGCAGGTTGTCAACATGTCAGCTCGACAGATGCTGTTGACCTATAACGAGAACCCTCAAAGAACGCTGGATTTTCTACGTGATCGATTGGGGCTAAATTTCAATCACGCTCCGCCCTCGGCGGATCGCGCCGCCGAGTTGCCAAGTGCGTTTGATAATGCGCTCTTAGCAATCGAAAAAATGCTCGAGCAAGCGATCGCGCAAGATCGTTCGCTCAATCAAATTGAAACATCGGGATTGGCGCTGGTGATGGACCGGGAGTTGGCTCCCGATCAACTGCGAGCGTTGTTGCAGCGTGTCGATCGAGCGGATTTGCCGAAGTTGGTAGAACGCATCGCTGAAGAGTTGGCGATGAAGGACTCGGCAGGTTTTGGCTGGGCACCGATTCATCAGCAGTTGACATTGGTGCAACTCGATCAGTTACTCAAGCTGCGCCCCAACTTACTAGAACAAGACAACTTTGTGCGAGCCTACTCAGCGAGATTGGCTCCGCCTGAAGGAAGTTCACTGACAGATAAAGCCGAGCTGAGAGCTTACTTGCAGCGTTTGCTGGCATGGGCGCGAAGACTGCCGGCATCGCAAAATAGTTTCAAAGCGATGGTGATGGGCAATCTGCTCAAGCTTGAGATGAGCGAAGGAAAGTACGACCGAGCACTATTCATCGAGTATCTCAGTTTGCCACGCAAGGCGTTTTACTATGATCTCGCGAGATTCAAGAATGCTGCGCCACCAATGGCGGAACTTGGCTATGCGATGAATCCGCAAGTTACTCTGCCTTCGATCGGAGACGACTCACAACTTGTGCAGCGCTATGTGGAGTATTTTCTCAAAGACGCCGAGAATGTCGATGTGTTCGCCAAGTTTTTAAATCGTGAGTATCTCGAGCGAGTCCTTGCGGAAACAAAAATTTTGAATGGAGTTGGGGATTCGGCAACTTGGTACGCCAAACTCTCTGCGCCGCAGCAAAAAGCACTTCGTGAGCGAGTCGAGCTTCGCTTCACTCCACAGAACAGGCATCAATTCAGTGCAGCCGATGAGGTCAATCTGATAGTTGAATTGAAGAACGTGTCGCAGTTGATTGTAAAAATCTACAAGATCAATACGCTGAATCACTATCGCAATCGACAAGAGCGGATCAATACGGATATTGATTTAGACGGATTGGTCGCGAACGTGGAACGAAAAGTTGAATACTCGCAGGCGGCTCAGTTGCGGCATGCAGAGTCAATCTCGTTGCCGGATCTTAGTGGTCGTGGAGTGTGGGTGGTCGATTTGCTTGGTGGTGGTCAGCGCTGCCGAGCCGTGATTCAAAAGGGAAGCTTGGTGGCTCTCGAGCGACTGGGCGATGCAGGGCACGTTTTCCAGATCGTTGACGAAGCAGGTGAGCAACTCAAATCTGCACATATTGAAATTGGCGGCCGGACTTACGAGCCCGATGCAAATGGCAAAGTCATTTTGCCTTTTTCCGAGCAGACAGTATCCCGCAACCTGATGTTGGTCGACGGCGATTTCGCGGCCATTCAGACGTTTACGCATCGCAGTGAAAGTTATGAACTGCAAGCTGGATTTTTACTGGACCGGCAGACATTGGTCGCTGGCACGCAAGCCACGATGGCGATTCGTACGCGACTGAATTGCAATGGGCGACCTGTCAGCATCAAACTGCTCGAAGAACCATCACTGACGATTACAGCGACCGATGTTGATGGCATCGCAACGACGCAGGTTGTCAGTTCATTAAACTTGGACGATGGCGACGATTTTGTGCACAAGTTCCTTGTACCACAGCGTTTGGCGAGTCTCTCGTTTCAACTAAGCGGGCGAGTCTACAATCAAAACCGCGACGAGCGTCAGAGTGTGTCGACCAACTTTTCAATGGGTGTTAACGGGATACAGCAATCGGATCAAATCGCTGACTTCTACTTGCGACAGACACCGGGCGGCTATCGGTTATTAGTACTTGGACGAAATGGTGAACCGATCGGTAGGTTACCCGTTTCCGTTTCGGCGAAAGTTGAGCGTTTTGTATCGCCGGTTGCGGTTAGCTTGGCAAGCAACGAGCAAGGGGCCATTGAACTAGGTGCTCTTGAGAACGTTTCTAACATCACCGTGAGCGCTCAAGGCGTTCAAGCGAGCGTATTTCATCTGCACCGTTTTCATCGCAGTTGGCCGGAAGTCGTTCACGCGGGACTTGATAGCAAGATCGTTTTGCCGCTCGGCAAAGATGTATCCGATGCAAATCGATTTACCTTGTTTGATATTCGACGTGGCGCACAGCATTCGGCTCATGCTGACAAATTGAAGGTCGTTAGTGGAGCGATTGAAATCAACGGTTTGCCGGCTGGCGACTATGTACTCAATGACTACGAAGCCGGGCAGCGTATCCGTATTGTCGTGGCTGATGCCAAAGCCAGTGATACTATGATCGCCGCCAAACATCGGATTCTGCAAGCTGCAAGCTTGGCACCGATTGTCATTCGTCGCGCAGTGATCGAAGGCGATAACTTAGTGATTGAAGTTTCCGGTGCTGAGGAGTCGACACGAATTCATCTTCTCGCCAATCCAATGTACCCGGAGGTATCGCGAGGATCGCAGGTACGACTGCCGCACCAACCCTTGATGCAACAGTTCCGCATGCCGACGCTGAGCATGTTTATCGATTCCTTGCGACTGGATGAAGAGTACAGCTACATTCTTCAGCGACAAGGGATCGCAAAGTACCCAGGCAACATGCTTGCGCAGCCAACGTTGCTCATAAAACCATGGGAAGTCTCGACGACAAGTAACTCGGACCAAGTTGCTGCGGCGGGAGATCCGATGGCAAAGTCGGCTATGCCAGCCCCGGCGGCCATGGACATGAGCACATCCGAGGCGCAGCTAAAAAGTGCCGGAAGTGAAAGCTGGAAGAGCTTTGATTTCCTCGCTACTCCAACTTCGATTTCCGCAAACATTGCATTGAAAGATGGTAAGGCAAGCATCCCGATTAACATGTTGAAAGGTTACTCCAACCTTACCGTCGTGGCCATCCATGCTACAGCATCAGATTCTCGTCAAATTGTTTTGCCTGATTCTGAACTGCTGGTTCGGGATCAACGACTGCGAGCTGCATTCTCACGCGATACGCATTTGGCGCAGACTCAGCGAGTTGAAGTGCTTCCGGCCAACGAGAAAAAACTGATTGGCGATCCACGCACTCGTCGTGTTCAAACCTATGCATCGATCAGTGATGTTTATCGATTGTATGGAACGCTGCTGAAGAATCCAGAGTGGGATAAGTTCCGATTCATTACCCAGTGGCATCAACTGTCGGATGCAGAGCGACGATCGCGCTACAACGAATTTGCATGCCATGAACTGGATTTCTTTTTGTATCACAAGGACCGCAAGTTCTTTGATACGGTGATTCGTCCGCTGATTGCTCAGAAGCTTGACAAACAGCTAGTTGATTTGTGGCTGCTCGGAGAATCACTGGCAAGTTACGATCAACTATGGCGTGTGCAGCGTTTGAATACGCTCGAACGTATTTTGTTGGCTCAGAGCATTGAAGCTCGGCGAGTAGGCACGAATCGATGGTTAAGCGATGTGGTCAATGCGAATCCACTCGATCCGCAATGGCGTTCGCGCCGATTCGAAGTTGCGTTGCGTGGAATGGCACTCGATGGCGGCCAAGAGGCTATGGGAGTGATAGCACTGCATGACGGTGTTGAAAACGGATTCATTAAGGCAATGAATAGCGTAGACGCTGACTTTCAATTTGGTGGTCGAGCCGGCGGTTTCGGTGGAGGTGGAGGTGGTCTTGAGGGGGCTGCAAAAAAAGAAAAAGCGTTCGATGGCCCCACTGACAAACTTGAAGCACGATTGGCTGAGGGCGAAGCAGAGTCACTCGGAAGACAGATGCGGGGGGCCTTGCGTATGGAAAGAAACGCAGGGGCAGCACGCAAGCGAGCAGAACTGTTTGCAACTTTGGATAAGACGCGTGAATGGGCAGAGACGCAGTACTATCGTGTACGCTTGCAAGGTCAAACGGCTGCATTGATTCCTGCTGGTCCATTTTGGCGCGAATATTTGGAGAAGGCGGGCGATGCATCGTTCCTACCCAAATCGCTCGACCTGCCGACTAGCTCAAGCAACGAAGCTCTGTGCGCCTTGGCAGTTATTGACTTGCCCCTTGGTGGAATATCGCCCGATGTTCTAATTGAAAATGAACAGTTGGCTTTGAATGCAAAGTCAGCGGCTATCGCGTTCGTAGAGAGCATCGAAAGGGCAGGGGAGGGGGGCGAAAAAGAAAGCGTCTTAGTTGGTCAGGACATCTACCTCGCTCAACCTAGCACGAGTGAAGATGCCAACCGACCGCTGCAAGGGCCATTGCTGCGAGGTATTCCTTACCGAGCCAACGTAGTCGTTACTAATCCAACCAACACCAAACGCTTGGTGCAAGTGTTAACACAAATTCCTGCAGGAGCGTTGCCGCTCGCGTCAGGCAAGGTAACTCGCAATACACCCATTGAATTGGCACCCTATAGCACTGCCCAAGTTCAATACGTGTTCTACTTCCCAGCCGAAGGCGACTACGAACATTACGGCTCGCAGATTAGCAGCGAAGACAAGCATGTTATTGCAACTGAATCCAAGTCACATCGTGTTTTGGCTAAACCGGAATCAGTTGACGAAACTACTTGGAGCTACGTTGCCGATTGGGGAACCTCTGAACAAGTGTTAGCGTTCTTGAAGAAGGCGAACTTGCAAAAGATCGACCTTGATCGCATTGCATTCAGGATGCAGGACAAGTTGTTCTTCGAGCAAGTTACGACTCAATTGGCTGCAAGCAATGTCTTCGTTCAGAGTCTGTGGGCTTATGCAGTTCGCCACAATGAGCCCTCGCAGATTCAACAACTGCTACAGAATCGTCCTGACTTCATTGGACAACTTGGGGCGGTTTTTAGTAGTCCGCTAGTAACGATTGATGTCCGCGAACAGATGAGTTATGAACACTTGGATTACAAGCCGCTGGTTGTTGCCCGTATTCATCGACTTGGTTCAAAAGCGGTCATCCTCAATGACGGGTTATTCGTTCAGTATCAGAAGTTGTTAAACGTGATCTCTCATCAACGAACGATTAACCACGAGCAGCAGTTGGCGGTGTGCTATTATCTGCTGCTACAGAATCGGATCGAAGAAGCGCTTGGTTGGTTTGGCAAAGTGGACTCGGGTAAATTGGCAACGAAAATGCAGTACGACTATTTTGCTGCCCATCTAGGTTTCTATCGAGGCGAATATGATCAAGCAGCTCAGTTGGCTGGCAAATACGCAGAGTATCCAGTGCTGATGTGGAAAGACCTGTTTGCCCAAGTTGGCGATCATGTACGACAACGCAAAGCTCTTCAGGCTGGGCAGGATATCGCCAGCGTTACATCGCTGGAGGGCAACTCCAATCGCCAACAAAAGATGCTGACTGATGGTCGTGAAGCCCAGCAGACTGAAGCCGCTGCAGAAACCCCGACGTTGGACTTGGCAAATCAAGACGGTAACTTGTCGATCGAGTATCGCAATTTGGCAGATTTGAAGGTCAACTACTACTTGATGGACATTGAGCTGTTGTTCAGCCGCAATCCGTTTGTGGCTCGCAGTGGCGATACAGTGCCGGTGATTGAGCCTAACTTGACTGAGAAAGTGGTCCTTGAGAATGCGATCGGATCACGGCGTCTCGAGTTACCGGCTCAACTAAAGAATCGCAACTTGTTGGTCGAAGTGACTTCGCGTGGCGTATCGCGCAGCACTGTGGTTACAGCCAACTCGTTAGCAGTGACCATTGTCGAACCGTATGGTCGAGTTCAGGTTCTTTCGGCTCAGGGCCGCAGTCCGCTTGAGCAAGCCTATGTGAAGGTCTATGCGAGGCATAAGGACGGCAGCATTAAGTTCTACAAGGATGGCTATACCGACTTGAGAGGCCAGTTTGATTATGCGACGTTGAGCACCTCGGCGCTCGATACGGTGGATCGCTTTGCGATTCTGGTGCTGCATGAATCGCAGGGTGCGGTGGTTAGGGAGTCTGCACCACCTACTCGATGAGAGAACCGCTGGCAAAAAGATGTTTGGTAAAAAAATGGAGATGCTGGCATGGTCTTAGTTTTTTTGCCAGCACATCTTTTTTGCCAGAATCGCATTTGGCAGAAGTCGGCGAGCAAGGTGAGCGCGACGGAGCGTCACCTTGTGCCGTATGCGAACGGACGTCCGCAGTCCAAGAGGTTTAACGCCGGGCTACTTGGGAGTGCTAACTGCGCGGCGGCTGGGTCTTGGATAGCCGATCTTTTCGAGCGCGATGTAGACTTCTTCAAGAGTCTTTTCGCCAAAGTTGGAAATGCTCAGCAATTCCTTTGGCGTGCTGCGAAGTAGATCGCGAACGGTGAAGATACCGCGTTCTTCAAGACAATTGGTAGTGCGAACCGTCAAACCAATCTCGGCGGTGCTCAATTCCAGGCGTTCGCGGAGTAATCGAGCGTGTTCTTCAGCTTGACTAAGGGGAATGCGAGTTTGCGACATGTTAAGTTCCTTCTGGGTCAAATCGCTATTTGTGTTTACGCTTCGGCTCGTTCCGAAGCCGCTGGGCAAAGAGTATAACGATAGTCTGTAGATGATCCTACTCCACTGTGTTTAATCTTTGTTGATAACTTCAAAGCCGGTTTCTCACGAAACCAGCTACGTTTCCTCTCCCCTGCGAATTCACTTTGCTAGCAACCCACGGACGCAATGAGCACAACTGATTCGACTTTGATTCATGGATTGAACCCAACGCAAGTGGCGGCGGTCACGCACGTCGATGGGCCGCTATTGGTTTTAGCTGGCCCAGGCAGCGGCAAGACTCGCGTAATCACGCATCGCATCGCTTACTTACTTGAACAAGGCATTAGCCCGACATCGGTTCTCGGTTTGACGTTCACCAACAAGGCCGCTCAGGAAATGCGTGGCCGATTGCAACGGCTGGTGGGCCACGATGATGTTTGGTTGGGTACGTTTCACAGCTTCTGCGTCAGAATTTTGCGACGCTATGCGAGACTGGTAGGCTTGCCTGATGGTTTTAGTATTTACGATGTACAGGACTCCGAAGCGGCTCTTAAGGAAGCGGTCACCGAAGCCAAGTTTGATATGTCGCACACATCGATCGGCAAACTGGCGAGCCGAATCAGTTTTTTCAAAAACCGTTTGGTGACACCGGAAATCCTGCAAGGCGAGGCTCTTTCGAGCGACGAGCATTCGGTGTCGCAAGTGTATCCGTTCTATCAACAACGACTGATGAAGTGCGGTGCAGTCGATTTTGATGACATTCTGATGCATGTGGCGACGCTTCTGCGATCAAGTCCCGAACTGCGCCAGCAACTCGACGCCCGATACCGTTACGTGATGGTCGATGAATATCAGGACACGAATCTTGCCCAGTACGTCATCGTGCGGCACCTGTGTATCGACTATCCGAATTTGGTTGCGACAGGTGATCCTGACCAGTCGATTTACGGCTGGCGGGGAGCGAACTTGAAAAACGTTTCCAACCTGGAACGCGACTATCCCGACTTGCGAGTCATCAGGTTGGAGCAGAACTATCGCAGCACCCCGGAAATTCTGTCGACCGCGGATTGCCTGATTCGCAACAATGAATTTCGTAAAGAGAAAGTATTGGTCCCGTCGCGTGAAAGCGGTCGACCGGTTCGTTTGTGCATCTACGGTACGGCGAAGCAAGAAGCGGAAGATGTAACGGATCAGATCGCTGCGTTTGTGAATGAAGGCGACTATCATCTGCGAGATGTAGCGATTCTTTATCGGACCAATGCTCAGTCGCGTTTGATTGAGCAGGCGCTGCTGCGGCGGCAAATGACTTATCAACTGATCGGCGGTTTTCGATTCTATTTGCGCAAAGAGATCAAAGATTTGGTTGCCTATCTGCTGCTGATCAACAATCCGGCGGATGATATCGCTTTGGTTCGGGCTATCAACGCTCCGCCACGTGGAGTTGGTAAGAAGACAATCGAGACATTAACTGAGTTGGCGGCCCGACGACGCGTCACGTTGTTGGAAGCGTGCCGAATGGCGGTGCAGTCCAATAGTTTTGCAAAACGAGCGAGTGCGGCCATCGCGGGCTTTCTGAAGATTTACGATCAACTCTGTTCGCTGTCGCGTGGTTCGTTGCTAGAACTGATACAAGCCACGATTGATTTGACTCAGTATCGAGACTTTTTGACCAAGTCGGCGGCAAGTGAAACCGATGCACATGAGCTGTCGGTAAACCTTGATGAGTTGCTAGCCGAAGCGAGTGAACTGGATCAGGAGGGCGAGGAAGAACGATCGTCATTGGAAGTCTTTTTGGAATATGCGGCATTGCAATCTGACACAGATCGATTGAAGACCGATAGTGACATGGTTACCGTGATGACCCTGCACGCGGCCAAGGGATTAGAGTTTCCGATCGTGTTTGTGATTGCGCTCGAAGAGAATATTTTGCCTCATGCGCGGACGAAGGAAGATCCGCTGGCGATCGAAGAAGAGCGTCGGTTACTGTTTGTAGGAATCACGCGAGCGAAGGATCATCTGCAGTTGAGTTGTGCGAAAAGCCGCGGGTTTGGGAATCAAGGTTCGGGCGTTCCGAGTTCCTTTTTAATGGAATTGCCACGCAGTGAGATAACGGTCCTCGATCACACGGAGAATCTTGACGAGTACTACCACGGTAGTTCGGGTTTTGGCGAGGATGAATTCAGCCAAATTGAAAGCTCCGACGATTTTGACAATAGCTCGATGGACTTTGATGATGCTTGTCAGTTGCCGGCTGAGGAATTGAAGAATCGGCTAGCAAAACTTGGCAAGCGAGTTAAGCTAGGGTCGCAAGTTTCTGATGGCATGGGTGACTCAGCGACGGGGTTGCGAAACTGGTCGGCATACAAACTGAATAGTGTGGTGAGTCATCCTCAATTCGGAAGCGGGCGTATTACAGAAGCGAGCGGTAATGGGCCGAAGCGGGCGGTGACGGTCGAGTTTTTCACAGATGGTTCGCGGCGCACATTCCGCTTGTCGCACGTGCAATTGACTTTAGAGCAAGAAGACTAGGGCAACCGATGGCGGAACCTAAAACAACCAAGTACGTAAAGGTCGCTCAATTAAAGACATTCGAGCGTTTTCGCGCGAGGCTGGATGAGTTGGGGGTTTCGCTGCCGTGCGATGAAAAGTTGCTCTCTGCGGAACAAGGTTCGCCGCTTGCCGCTCCGATTCAACTAGGTTCCAAGTTCGTTGGAAATCGGTGGTGTATTCATCCGATGGAAGGCTGGGATGCAAACACCGATGGCACACCCACTGAACTGACCATTCGTCGCTGGGAACGCTTTGGCGAGAGCGGAGCAAAATTGATTTGGGGCGGTGAAGCGGCTGCCGTACAACTCGACGGTCGAGCCAATCCAAATCAAACGCTCGCCATGGAGTCCAATGAAGCGGGCTTGCGGACTTTGCTAACAACCTTGCAAACCTCGCACCTTAAGCACTGCGATACGACCGATGATCTGCTAGTCGGATTGCAGTTAACGCATTCGGGACGTTTTTGTAAACCCAACGACTCAAAGAAATGGGAGCCGCGAATCGCTTACCATCATCCGCTGTTGGATGCGAAGTTCAAGATTGATCCGAAGAATGACGCAGTCGTTTGGTCGGATAGTGACTTGGAGCGATTGATTGATCGCTATGTGTCAGCGGCAACATTAGCGCAGCGAGTTGGTTTTGAATTTGTCGACGTAAAGGCTTGCCATGGTTATTTGCTGCACGAATTTTTGAGCGCGCGTGTACGGCCTGGAAAATTCGGTGGCGATCTTGCTGGGCGGACGCTAATACTTCGGACGATCATCGAACGCATCAAGAGCGAATGCCCCGGACTCTTGATTGGCGTTAGGTTGAGCATATTTGATATGCTCCCTTATCAGCAATCGAACGATGTTGGAACACCGATGTCGTGGCCCAAAGATCAGCCTTACATCTATGGCTTTGGGAACAGTGCCAATGATCCAATGCAGATCGATTTGGAAGAACCGGTTCAGTTGCTCAAGTGGTTAAGAGAATTAGGTGTGATTGCGGTCAATCTTTCCTGTGGCAGTCCTTACTACAATCCGCACATTCAACGACCAGCGATCTTTCCACCGAGTGACGGATATCAACCGCCTGAAGATCCTTTGGTCGGTGTTGCGAGGCAGATTCAAACTGTGGCTGCGATTAAGAAGCATGTCCCTGATCTGCCATTGGTTGGGACTGGCTACACGTACTTGCAAGATTACTTGCCGCAAGTAGCGCAGGCGGCGGTTCGTGAGGGGCTGGTTGATATCGTTGGTCTAGGACGGATGGTCTTGTCCTACCCACGCATGCCAGCCGATTCGCTGGCAGGAAAGCAACTCGAACGAAAGCTGGTTTGTCGAACTTTTAGCGAATGCACAACGGCACCTCGCAATGGGATGGTCAGCGGTTGTTTTCCACTGGACGAGTTCTACAAACAGCGACCGGAACGTGCAGCCCTGGCTGAATTGAAAGGCTGATGGAAAAAGTCTGCGCAATGTTAGGTGCAGGGTAGCTGATTTCGTGAGAAACCGGCCGAATTGAATTAGTGAGCCGTCGGCGCTAGCCTCGGGTGAACGGAGCGTTCGTTGTTCATGACCAATAGTCCAACTTAAGCGTACAGACCACGATCAAGATGGGTTTGCGGGTTCGGCCGGTTTCTCACGAAACCAGCTACCTATAATAGACGCAGTTACGCCTTATTTATCGATGATAACCAATGACTCGAACAAGTACAGCCTGGCAGCAGTTGTCGGATCGAATTCTGACTGTCGAGCAGATTCGTGAAGTGGACCGGGTGGCGGTCGAGCGTTATCACATGAACTCGTTGGTCCTGATGGAGAACGCGGCGATGGGTTGTGTCAGGTGGCTTGAGGGTCGCTATCCGGACGGCGGCAAGGCAGTTGTCTTATGCGGGCGCGGCAACAACGGAGGAGACGGGCTAGCAATCGCGAGGCATCTGCGCGTTCTCGGTTGGTCATGCCAAGTGGCAGTGTTAGGTCCTGCTGATAAAATGTCGGCGGATGCACGAGCGAATCTTGAAATACTGATCGCTGGAGGTCGTCGGGATCTACTTCAGTGGCATGACGCAATGCAAGATTCGTCGCAGAGCTCGACGTTAGAAGCATGGATTGCTTCAGCCCACGTAATCGTTGATGCAATGCTGGGTACTGGAGCCTCGGGCGAGCCGAGAGCGCCGATGGAACAGTGGATACGGTTGGCCAATCAAGCGGCAGCTTTTCATGTCGCGATCGACATACCGACTGGCTGGGATGCAACGACTGGTAGACAAAGTAAAAACACGTTTGAAGCGAATGCGACGTTAACCTTCGTCGCTCGCAAGCCGGCTATGGTGTTACCAGCCGCAGCAAAGCTCCTGGGAGAAATCGTTGTATTGCCGATTGGAATCTCGGAGGAGCAGATTGAAGAATTGCTCGGGCAAGCTTGGGCTGGAACTATAAGTTGCGTTCCCAGGCAGGATGCCTAGGCTACGGATTGTCGATTAGAAGCGACCGCGTGGTCCGTAGTAATGTGAATGATGGTGACCATAGACGGGCACTGGTCGGTAGTAGGTTTCAGTGATTACTGGTGTACTGTAGTAAACCGGTTGTTCGCGAACGATCACTGTGGAAGGTTGTGTCACAATCTGCTGAGTAGGGTAGGGGGCTGCAACTTGAGTGGCTAGCGGAGCAGACTGCATGGCATTGATCACATAGTCGCTGACACCTTGTTGATGCATAGCGATGATGTCGGAAACTTCTGGTCGACGTTGAACACCTTTGGTATTCACGTGGTTGATAATCAATTGCTCGCTGAGTCCTGTGCGTGACATCGAGATAACGTCGCTCATACTGACGCCGGATGCCATGACAGCTTGTTGCTGAGCGTAGCGTCCTTGGTTGTAGGCTTGTTGTTGGTTGTAGCGGTCTTGAGCGATGTGATTGTCTTGGCTGCGACCGATGAGTCCGCCGGCGATCGCGCCTACGGCACCGCCGATGAGTGCGCCTTCGGGAGTCTCATGGTTTTGATGGCCAATGATTCCGCCGATTACTGCACCGGTTGCACCGCCGACTACAGCGCCTTGGCCGGTTCGGGATTGGCCCAAAACCGAAGGCGTTAGAAATGTTGGGAGTAGGGTGACGCAAAGGGTAACCGACAGGGCTGTTCTTAACATGCTTCTGATGCTCGCAGGAAATGGTCAGTTTGGCGTTTATCTGCAGTGCGAAACGCGCGAATGCGTCGAAATGGACACCACATACTTAATCGACATACCAAGTTGGCCAACTGAAGTAAACAGAAACTTGCCGTTAAGGAGTCCCAAGTAAGTCCCCTCACCCCCCAAGCCCCTCTCCCCGCTTGCCTATCAGTTTTAAATACAAGTACGCTTAGCTATCAAACGTGCCCTGGTTATAGGTTCTAATTAGACATCAGCAATGCAAAACTGATAAGCAAGCGGGGAGAGGGGGAGCCAGGGTGTCACGTTACCGCTGGGTTACGAGGCAAGTGAAAGAAGACTGGAACGCCGTCCGGTTTTTAACAAAACCAGCTACGGTTGTTGGTGAGATTAGCGTTCTAACCGAAGTGTTTGCGAAGAATCGCAAGACTTTCTGGGATTGCGGTACGGTAATCGGATTTGCCTTCGAATTCGAGGGAGATGTAACCATGATAGTTGGCTGCAGCTAACAGCTTGGCAACGCGTGCGTAGTCGATATCGAGCGTATACCACGTGCCGCCGCCCATGTAGGTTTTGGCTTGAACGTAAACCGTTTTCGGTGCGAGCTGTTCGAGTTGCTCGTAGTGTTGTTCAAAAAAGTTTCCGGTATCCATTGTGACTTGCAACCAAGGTGACTTTACGGCGTCCACGATGCGGAGCACGCCCGCCGCGGTCCGTCCAAGTCCCCAGTGGTTTTCTAATCCGAGCACAACGCCGCATCTTTCGGCTGTTGGAAGGATTGCTTGAAAACTGTCGATGACCCACTTAAAACCTTCGTCATCGGAGTAGCCTTCCAGATTCGGTTCGACACCCTTGTTGGCCATCAGTTCATCAAAGCTTTTGGTTGTTCCCCAGCGGCCTGTGTTAACGCGCATCGTTGGAATGCCAAGTTCATAGGCGATTTCGATGCAACGAATCGTGTGTTCGATGTTTTTTTGTCGTTCCTCGGGTTTGGGGGAAACGAACCCTTGATGCGTTGAGAATCCGCAAAGCGATACACCGTTCAAGAACGCACGCTTCTTGAGTTGCTGGAGGTAGGGTCCCGAGTCTTGATCCATTTGACGATGTAAGATTTCAACGGCGTCGAAACCCATTCGCGCTGCATCATCAATACACTGATCGATGGTCAACCTGCTGTCGTCGCGAAATCGCCAGAATGAATAGGTGGAGACGGCAATGGGGTTACGTCGTTTGGTCGAAGAAGCAGGAGAAGTTGGCTCTTGCCCAACGAGCAAATTGGGAATCGTAGCGGCTGCTAGAGTTGTGGCGGCTGCTAATTTCAGGGTGTTACGTCGATTGAAGTTGGCAGTCATAAAATCCCTTCGAAGTATAGGTAAAGCAAGGATGAGGGCTACGATTCGTTCGGTTGATGGCGAGATTTGCCAAGTTTGCGCAGCAAGGCTTTTGCTTCTTCGGGTGGAAGGAGATCGGCTTGATCTTGCTGAGAACCAGAAAGGTTCATGTACAGTTCCTTGAGCTTATCGGCGCCAATGCGGTCTCCGCTGACATCATTGGGGATAGTTAGAGCGTGAATCCAGTAGGCGAGTGTATCGACATAAGAATTGGTACTATTCAAGCCTTGTAGGATTTTCTGGGCGTCGGGTGACATACGAGATGAGAGGTCTTCAAAATCCTGCAATTCAATTGGGCAACCGATATTTACCGAAAGATCAAAATCCACATCGAGCAAGGCATCTTTTTTCCCGTGATAAATTGGGTGTTTGGCACACATCTCTTCCGCCCAACGGCGAATGAGAATCGCGTCGGCGGGAGGTATCTCTTTAGCAAACAACTGCGATCGATAAACGCTTATTAAATGGACTAGTTCGCTTTTCCGTTCTTCTATGGGCAAGTCGTAAAGAGCAGAGCGCTGGGTCATACTTTGTTTTTGCAGAAGCAATTCGTAGCTCCGCGCGGCGGATAAATACTTTTCCTTTGTCGAAGTGTCTGAATAAATCTTCCCAATAATCTTGCGAAGCTCCAATTGACGCGACGGTTCGCGTTGCCGAAACTCGGCCAGATTATTGCTCAGTCGACGTCGTTCTGCATCATCAAGTTTCATGACCCAGTCATGACGCTCATTCAGTTGTATGGGAACTTCTCCATCGCCTGCTAAACCAAGTTCTGGACCTTTCAGGGCCGGTACCAAGTCCGGCTGGTCAACGAGCACTTCAAGCCAATCTTGTGAATCAATATTGGACAATGCCCGCCAATCGACCAAGATCGGAAGATCCCTCAGTAGCTGTCGTTCGGCCCTTTTCTGGTTGATGATGGATACGAAGAAACCACTTAGTAAGAGAAGCGGCAGCGAAAAGATGAATATGCGGATGAGATTGTTCCGCAGCCAATGCGAAAGAGATTTTGAAGGGTATTTTGGATCCTCGGTTGCGGACAATGCCGCCATCACGAGCGTTGTTTCTGCAAAGCGCGGACTAGGTGGAGCGACGGGTAATTCGTCCAGCATATCCCAAGTCATTCGCAACTGATTGATGCGATCACGTAGATCGGCATGGGTCGCGATTTGCTGATCGATTTTCTGGGTTTGTTCCGTATCAAGTTCACCATCCAAGTAGGCGACTAATACCTCGTCGTCAAACTCACTGGTCATTGCAGCACCTCAAGTTTAGAGAGCGTGCGAGTTCAATTACGAGGCGATTGTGCTGGAACATTCCATTACTCCTGCTCTCTCGTTCGTTGGATACCTGTCACAGGTTGTGTGCTCGGCATCGGTTTTTCGGGCGACTGAATATTTGGTAGTTGGGTTTCGGGTAATTGTGTACCGGGCAATTGGCCATGATCGAGGTACGGTTCAAGCAAGACTTTGAGGTTCACCCGTGCCCGACTGAGTAAAGACTTTACCGCTTGCACGGTCAGTTCCATAGTATCGGCAATTTCTTGGTAGCAAAGTCCTTCGAATCGACTGAGCAGCATGGCTTCACGCTGTCGATCGTTGAGCGACTCCACAGCAAGGCGAACCATGTCGGCGCGTTCGGATTTATCAAGCTTGCGAATGGGCATCGCACCGGTAGAAGCCACTGCCATCTGCTCGATCGACAGCACAGCGGATTGATTTGGGTCGGGATTAGCTACCTGGAACTCTTTGCGACGTTTGCGGTCACGTACCGCGTTGCTTGCGACGTTGTGGGCGATGTGGAATAACCAAGTGGCAAACTTAGCTGTCGGTTGATACCCTTTTCGAGCCCGCCATACTCGAAGAAAAACATCTTGGGCCAAGTCCTCAGCCGACGATTCCGATCCGACCAGATTTTGCAGAAATCGGATCAAACGCGTTTGGTAAGCCTGAATCAACTGCTCATAAGCGGCTGGATCGTCTTGTTGAACGCGCAGCATCAAATGCACATCAGAATCCTCATGCGTGTCGGATGGTTCGTTGTTCAGCAAATTACTCAAACCCCGCGCCTTTTTCCGCAGGTGCAACTAATGGCGCTCGCGGCAAAGTACGACACTTGCCTTCCGACGCGCAGATCGATTTACTTGGCTCGGTTGATTCGGCAGGTCAATTACCATCTTACGTCAATGGTGCCGCCACGGCACTACCGCGTTCCCGGTTTGGGTTTCCTAGTTTTGGGCTTTTAGGTGGGAGTTATAGCATAACCCTCTGTTCGGGACGAATTTTATTTAACCCCACGTCGGTATATTTGTTTCGAACGCAAGACGAAATGAGCTTGTTACAAGGAACCTTTCCGTGGGTTTACGACACAGTTAGGAATGAAAAATGCTAACTGCGACCTATAAAAAATACTCAAATCCAAGTAAACTAAGGGTTTGGGGAGTAAGTCGATGAAAGCGATTGCAACTGTGGTCAAAGGGGCCGCGTCGCAGCAGCTCTACGAGCTTGATGCGTCACAGCCAACTCGAATTGGCCGCGGTAACGGGTGTCAAATTTTCCTGTCCGACCCACTTAGCTCGCGAACGCATGCCATTATCAGCTATGAAGCTGGAGGATGGGTGATTTCCGATGCGGACAGCCGCAACGGAACGCTTCTAAACGAGAAAAAAATTTCCCAATCGCCGCTCGTTTCTGGCGACCGAGTTCAAATTGGCTCCACAGAGCTACTCTTCCAGTTGCCCGAACCCGACACTCGCACTCCCGAAGGTCAGACAGTAGTGCTCGAGGCCCCGATATCCGTCGAGGCTAGCGGAGCTACTGCGCTGAATCAGTTGTTCGTGCATAAGCGTTCGCAAGACCTCCTCGACCTTTATCAGCTCAGCATTTGCTTAATTCGATGTAAGACACCAGAAGAAGTCGCTTCATTCGGGCTTGATCTGTTACGAGTTCGGACAATGTCTACTGTCGTCGGGTTTATGTTGGTCGACGACCATGGCGAACTTAAGCCACAGCAGATTTCGCCTACCGAGATGTCGGACCGGCTGCGGTTAAGTCCTAAACTGACCGAGAGTGTCAGTCGCGATGGCAAGGCCGTTTGGGTGAAGGGCAATATTGCCAGTGGCAACAAATCAGCCGACTTCGCAGATGCGATTTGCATTCCGATGTTGAATGAGTGTACAGTGCTTGGCGCGGTGCACATGTATCGCGAGGAAGGGCATTTTGAGCAGTCGCATTTTGAATTCGCGGTCTCGGCATGTAATCTCCTTTCGGTCGCTTTGCAAAGCAGTCGCGCCCAGGCAAGCATGTCGGCGGAGCACCAACGCTTGGTACAGCGTTCCGGTGACTTTTCAGAACTGCTTGGCAATTGCACTGGCATGTTAAAACTGAAAGATCGAATCACGCGTGTGGCCAATGCGAGCGGTTGTGTGCTGGTTCGCGGCGAGAGCGGTGTTGGCAAGGAATTGGTCTCGCGGGCCATTCATCGCCTCAGTCCTCGCAAGGACCGTCCACTGTTGTGTGTCAACTGCGCGGCGATCCCTGCTGAGCTGATGGAAAGTCAACTGTTTGGTCACAAGAAGGGCGCATTCACCGGTGCCGATCGTGATCACAGTGGCTGGTTTCAGCAAGCACACACGGGAACACTGTTCTTGGACGAAGTCGGCGAAATGACTCTTGAAGGGCAAGCCAAGTTGCTTCGGATACTGGAAGGCCATCCGTTCATGCCGGTCGGTTCCAGCCAAGAAGTCACCGTCGATGTCCGTGTGATCGCTGCGACGAACCGCGACCTTCGCGACTATGTGCGCGAGAAAAAGTTCCGTGAAGATTTGTACTATCGGCTAAGTGTGTTTGAACTCGTTGTTCCTCCACTCCGCGAGCGCGGCGATGACATAGAAATGTTGATGGAGCACTTTCTAGCTCACTTTAGAAAGCAGCACGGCAGGCCGAATTTGAGGATTTCACCTGCCTCACGTAAGTTGCTCAAGGAATACGCTTGGCCGGGTAACATTCGTCAGCTTCGCAACGTAATCGACAGTGCCATTGTGCTTGCAAATGGTTCGACGATTGAACCCAGCGATCTATCGCTGCGCGACGTAGGTACCGATCATTTGGATAGTTTGCGG